>JAFGFZ010000500.1 GCA_016930815.1 Pirellulales bacterium
ACGCCGTTCACTTCCGCCTCGATCGGCGTGGCCACGGTCTCGGCCACGGTCACGGCGTTCGCGCCAGGGTAGGTGGCCATCACCGATACCGTCGGCGGCGCTACCTCGGGATACTGCGCGATCGGCAACTGCATCATGGCCACCGCGCCGAGAATGACGATGACGATCGACAGGACGCTCGCAAAAATCGGACGATCGATGAAGAAGTGGGATATCATGCTCGTGTGACTTTTTTTTAGAGTCGGGTCATATCGGTATCGGCAAGCCGGGAATCCGATTGCTCACGATTCCGGATGGCTGGGCGATTCCACCGGTTGGACCTCGTAGTTGATTCTCGCCCGCTGCAGTCCCTGCACGATGATCCGCTCCTTGGAATCAATGGCTGCCTTGCCGGACTCTTCTGGAAGGATCACGCGCATGCCATCGTCGAGCAACTTGCCAAGCGATACATCGCGCCGGGCAACGCTGTTCTTTGCGTCGACGACGAGTAGATATCGCCTGTCCTGGTCACTCAAGATAGCCGTGTCGGGCACCACGACTGCTGAGTACGGCTCGCTGACCGGCAATCGCACCCGCACGCGCGAGCCTGATACGAACAAACCCTGCGGATTCTCCACCACGCCGCGCATTCGAATCGTGCCGGTATCCGGATCAACACGGTTGTCTGCGAAGTCGATGAAGCCTTGGTGCGGGAATCCCTCGTCGGAATCGAGTGCGAAACGGAAAGGCACATTGGCTTCGCGCAGGGTGCCGGGTGTCTGATCAGCCTCAGCCGGCTTCCGGGCCTTCATGTATCGCTGCAAGGACCGCTCGTCGACCGAGAAGTAGACATACATCGGGTCCGTGGCCACGATCGTGGTCAGCAGGGGGTCGCTGCCCCCCGCATTCACCAGGTTTCCCTCGGTCAGTTCCGTGCGGCTGATCCGACCAGTGATCGGCGCCCGGATCTGGGCATATTCCAGGTCCAACTCATATTGTTTCACTTCTTCCTTCTTGGCGGCGATCTGCGCGTCGTAGGATTCTACATCGGCCTGAGTTTTCTCCAATTCCTTCTTGCTGATGGCGCCCGTCTTGATTAGCTCCAGGTATCGTTCGACATTCTTTTTGGCCGCGGCCTTCTGGGCCTCCAAGGACCGGCTATGGGCAATGGCTTGGTCCACCTGGACCTGAAATGGCCGGGGATCCAGATCAAACAATGGCTGGCCGGCCTGCACCCGATCGCCGTCTTGGAAGTGGATTTTCTGGATATGACCGCGAACTCGTGATCGGACCTCCACAACCGAGGACGATTCAATCCATCCGTTGAATTCGTCCTCATCGATCAGTTCGCGGACGATCGGATGGCGAACCTCGACTTTGGGTGGCAGCGGCGACGTGGACGCGACCGGCGACTTCCTGCAGCCTGCGGCATAGATGCCCAGAAGCAGAATGAACAGCAATCGTAACAGGATGAATTGACCTGGTGTGCGCATGGAGTTTTCCCCGAATGAGAACCACGGATCTGCGGGAATTGCCTGCTGGATTCCGACGCCATAATGTAATCCCTCGCCTCGACCAGTTCCATCCCTCCCCGAACGAGGTTGTGCAGTTTATAATGTGTTATTAGTGTTTGAATTATCGATATCACCTCACCTCCCCGCTTGCGGGGAGGTCGGGCGCGGTAGCGGCCGGGTGGGGTGGTTTTATCCAATGGGCTCGCGATGTTGAGAATTATGTTAAAAGACCCTCTCCGGGCCACAGGGCCCGACTCTCCCGCAAGCGGGAGAGTCATTTCGTCCATAAAAACCTATTGAGACAAAACTTATAAACTGCACGACCTCGGACCACGCGGGAATGGAACAGCTTTGGCGTCGTTCCCATCACATTATGGTTGATCACACAACGGTCAAAAACAGGCATCTTATGAAAGTTGCAGGAGACGGAGATCAGTCCACCGCCATGAAACTTCTATTACTGGCAACGGTTCTTGCGAGTGTTTTCTGTGGCGTCTGCATTGCCGAGCTGCTCGACGGCGCGAATGGACCAACGGAAAATCTAATTCAAAATGGAGATTTCGAGAAGGGTACCGAGGGATGGGAACCGCTGTGGGCGCGCGAGATGGGTGCCGCCGAGGCGGACCTCGATACCGCCGATCGCCACGAGGGCGACCAAGCTTTACGCATCGGCCATCGTGGCCAGAAGGACTGGAGCCTGGGACATTCGCTGCACTTGAAAGTCGTGCCCGGTGACATTCTCGAACTGTCCTGCTGGGTCCGGGTTCGGGGCGAGGGCAGCGCGACGCTCGGCGTCGTCGCCCGTGACAACGCTGGCAAGGTCATGAACTGGGCCCATGGCGCGCGGCGGACCAGCCAGACGAAAGGGTGGCTCTTGCTGCGATCCCGTTTCCTGATTCCGCCGGCAGTCGCGACGATCTGGCCGCGGCTGATCGGGGACGGTCCTGCCACCGTCTGGTGTGATGATTTCACACTCACTCGCCAGGGGAATATCGCCGAACTACGCCGACGAGACATACCGGCGTCGGTGACCATCGGCAACGCGGCCACCGAGGTCACGTTCCGGACAGGCGATGCCACGTTTGCAGTGCGGGATCATCGCTCGGGCCGAACGTGGATCCAATCTTCGCGAGGATACTCCCCGGTCACCCTGGACGCCAAGTCAAATGCCCGCACGATGGACTTGAAACTCCTCGATCCCCTGTCTATGCGCGAGATCGCGGTACGTGTATGGCTTGACGGAGATGCCCCCGAGTTGATCGTTGCTTTGGATTCTGACGGTGAGATGGATGCCCCGCTCGCATGGCCCGCTCCGTTCACGTCTGCCAAGGGTCAACTGCTCATTCTGCCTGTCAACGAGGGAATCAGTTATCCAGCCGATGATGCGTCACTTCCCGAAATGCATTATCACCTTTATGGCGGTCATGGGCTATGCATGCCCTGGTACGGAGCGATGGATGGCGGCGCTGGGTGGATGGCGATTGTCGCGACGGCGGACGACGCGGCCGTCTCCCTCCCGCGTCACGACGGCCTGCTTTTCCTGGCGCCCGAGTGGGAGCCGCAGAAAAGACGGTTCGGACCACAGCGAGTCATCCGATACGTGGTTTTCAATGACGGCGGCTATGTCGCCATGACCAAACGTTACCGCGAGTACACGAGGAAGACGGGGCTTCTTATCAAAACCTTGGCCGAGAAGCGCCAGGCCGTGCCCGCAGTGGACCTTCTGGTGGGGGCTGTAAACATCTGGTGCTGGGATCGCGACGCCGTCGCTTGGTGCCGGGAACTCCAGGCCGCCGGCATTCAGCGGATTCTGTGGAGTAATGCTCTGCCGCCGGATCAGATCCGGTCCCTCAACGACTTGGGCGTCCTGACCAGCCGCTACGATATCTACCAGGATGCCATGAATCCAGAGAACTTTCCGCGTCTACGGGGAATCCATTCCGGTTGGACAAGCGAGGCATGGAAGAATGACGACCTGATGATCGGCGCGGATGGCCAATGGATTCGTGGCTGGGAGGTCGAGGCCAAGGACGGAACCAGGATTCCCTGCGGGACGCTCTGCGACCGGCAGGCCGTGGCATATGCGAAGCGCCGGATTCCATCCGATTTGGCAACGCATCCCTACCGGTGCCGGTTTATCGACACGACGACCGCGAGCCCTTGGCGAGAGTGCTGGCACCCCAAGCACCCCATGACACGAACTGAGAGCAAGCAATTCAAGATGGACCTGCTCGCATATGTCAGCGACGGATGCGGGCTGGTCTGCGGAAGCGAGACAGGCCACGATGCGGCCGTGCCGTTCGTGCACTATTTCGAGGGGATGCTCAGCCTCGGCCCGTACCGCGTTCCGGACGCGGGGCGGAACATGATGCGCGTCTGGAATGAAGTTCCCGAGCTGGTTGCCAAGTTCCAGACCGGACACGTTTATCGGTTGCCGCTCTGGGAATTGGTTTATCACGACTGTGTGGTGGCCCAATGGTACTGGGGTGACTACAACAACAAGCTGCCGCCCTTATGGGATCGGCGGGATCTCTGGAATGTCCTCTACGGGACGCCGCCAATGTTCATGTTGGACCGCAAGATCTGGACAGCGAACAAGGAACGGTTCGTCATAAGCTACCAGACGGTGTCGCCGGTGGCACGGGCGTGCGGTTACTCCGAGATGCTTTCGCACGAGTGGCTGACATTGGACCATGCCGTCCAACAGACCCGCTTTAGCAACGGCGTGACGGTGACGGTCAACTTCGGTGACACAACCTACAAAATGCCCGACGGCACGCACCTACCACCATTGGCGCATCGCGCCGAAGGGCTCGGTACACCATAATCAGCAAGCTTCATTCTTCCGGTAGATAGGATTGTGCGATTTCATCCCATTTCACTACAGACAGAGCAGCGTTCAGCAGATCGGAATAAAGGGTCTCACCATAATCAAGGAGATTGCCGTCTTCGACCGTTTTTTTCAGCCATCCAGCCAAGATGCGCTGGGCAATCTCCCTTTTGGATGACTTTTCATCTGGCTGCGCCTTGAGATAGATATCACGGCCAGTTGCAATCCAGTTATAGTGAGTTGCTGGGTCTTTTATAAGCCAAGAACGGACGCACTCGGTCTCGCAATTAGTCCAACTATTTTCAGGCATCATGGTTGCCTCCCATTACAGATGAATGCGTCATAACCCACTGGATGTAGAAATATAGCTCCTCTCATGTTTCTGCACTTCCGGTGAGCAATCCCAAATCAATTGAAGATTGCGTTAAATCAGCCTGCCAGCCAGAATATCCCAAAGAATCGCTTCTAACACCATGGAATATCTTTGTTGACTTGCGAGGAGCTTGGATGATGAAAAAGCAAACCGAAACCTGGCGTCCATTCATGGGAAAAATGGTCTGGTTGATTGTGATGATTGTCTTTGCCGGGCCAGGAGCCTTGAATGCGGCGGACTTAGGACACGCAAGAGGAACTCAGTGGGCGACCTGCCTGAAGTGGAGTGTTGCTAATCCAAGCTGGACAGGGAGTCCCTTGGATGTCATGGCAACTGTCATGTTCACACATCAACCGACTTGCGAAAAACGTACCACGGAAATTTACTATGATGGGGCAACGAACTGGGCATTCCGATTCACGGGAACGAAGCAGGGTGTGTGGACGTTTGTCTGTGCCAGTGACGATCCCGATCTGGATGGGCATGCGGGGAAAGTTACTATCGAACCCAATCCTGACGCTTCGGCGCATGGTTTCCTGAAGAATTTCAATGAAAAATGGGGTTGGCAGGGTACGGAGAATGCTTTTGTCCCGCAGCTGATCATGTGGGATTACCTGGTTGGCAATAACAATCCAAAGGTATTTCACGAAAACCCGGCCCTGATCGACGATAGAATCCGTGAGTTCTTGGGGGCACACGGTTTCAGTGGCTTCCATGTCTCTGTTGTTGGAGGACGATGGTTTAACCTAGACGCCACCAGCGACAAAGTCGAATCGACGATGACCGATCCGGATCCGCGTACTTTTGAGGCTCTGGAACTGCTGATTGCCAAGGTGCATGCATCGGGAGGCTTCGTTCACATCTGGTGTTGGGGCGATGATCAACGATCGCAGACCCCTAGAAGCCTCGCGGGAGGGATCCAAGGCCCGATCGACCTACGCCTGCAACGCTACATTGCCGCCCGGCTCGGCCCGATGCCGGGATGGAGCATGGGCTACGGTTTCGACCTCGACGAATGGGTCACGGCAGCGCAACTGAAGGCCTGGCGCGACAACATGCATCGTCACATGGGATGGCATCATTTCTTGGGTGGTCGCCCTGCCGGCCCAAACCAAGGTACAGACCATACGCGCGACGCACCATGGAATCATGGATTGGACTACAGCAGCTATGAACACCATCGACCTAGCTATGAGGTCTATGTTGCTTCTCTGCGGGCGGTCCCTGGACAGCCTGTTCTGTCGGAAGACCGGTTCCGCATCCGCCGAAGTCCCTATCCCGAGAAGGACTATAGCCAAGACCGCGCGCGTCGGGGCCTGTATCATTCCACCATGGCAGGCGGCGTGGCGAACATCTGGGGGATTGATCCGGAACTAAGCTCCGGCGGCGTGTTCCCCAATAAGGAACAGATCCAGACGTATGCGATGTTTTTCGATAAGAAAAGGCGTTTCCTGGCAGATATGCAACCGGCCAATCGACTCAGCCACGATCCCGAAACACGAGTTCTGCAGAGCCCCAGCACCAAGAGCCTTGTTCTATACCGTGAAGACACCAATAGCATCCATGTTGACCTAACGGGATTTCCCGGCCCACAACCAGCGTTGGCCATCGATACTAGAAAACCTTACGCAGAGATCGATCTGGGAGAATTACAGCCGCAGGACCATCCAATCAAGCTGGCGACGGTTTCAGACTGGGTGGTGGCCATTGGTCACTTCAGGTAACTGGACCAGCCATAGTGCGAACGAGGAGTGATCTCGGGAACGGAGCAAGTTCAACAGGTACTTGAAGGTTCCTGGCCACCCTGTGCAACGTAGGTTCTGGGCATGTCTGACAGCGTTGATGTGGCGAACATAGAGCCTATCCTAAAACCGGCTGCCCTCGCCCCGCTTGCGGGGAGAGGGGTTGGGTGTGAGAGGTTTGGGGATAAGCTCTTACACTTTCTAAGATCTTTGGAGGATACAAAATGCAACAGATTTCAACCATCTTGTTGTGCGGAGTGGGATTGGTTCTTGTCCTCGTCATGGGTGCTGGTTCTTTGAGCAGGGACCAGGACAAGCCGAAGGAGTTCAAGGTACACCCCATTGGATACGTTAAAGTCGAAGGAGGCCAGACATTCATTGTGCTTGACAAGAAATACGAACCGGGCCTTCTCAGAATGGACAAGCTGTCGGAAATCTGGGTGCTCTGGTGGTTTGACCGGAATGATACGCCCGAGAAACGATCCATTCTTCAGGTTCACCCACAAGGCAATCCAGACAATCCGCTGACGGGCGTTTTCGCCACCCATTCGCCCTTTCGACCAAATTTGATTGCCATGACCCGGTGCAAGATACTTTCGGTGAAGAAAAACGTCATCGAGATCGAAAGTATCGATGCTTTTCCGGATACACCGGTTCTGGACATCAAGAGTTGAACACTCGACCATGGTACGGGTATCAGTACAGGCTTTCCACCCGCGCTCGGCCGTTTCCCGGTACGGTTCCATTCTTTCATGAATAGCTGGGAGTGCATTTTCTTCCAGGTGTCGCCTGATTACCGATCTAATGTGGGCCTGAAGCGGTAAATCGTGTGGTGCATCAGTCCCAACGACAGCAGAACAAGCCAGAGACGCCACGAAAGCGCGCGGTCGACGACCAGCAGCTATTGTCGCCCCGCCCTCACCGCACTGGCGGATCCGCCTTACCCGGCAGCGAGAACACGATCTCGTGCACGGACCGCTGCGCCATGAAGAACCGAGCGATGCGGCCGGCTAGCTTATCGGTGCCATGCTCGACGTCGCTCAGGCCGACCACGACTGGATACCAGGTTCCACGTTCGAGGATCTTCCGGGGCTTGGACCATGCCGTGGGGTCGGTCAGGTCGCTGCTGAATCTGAGATAAATGCCCTCCTGGACCCAGCCCTTGCCCTTGGCGCGATTCAGGAGCATGACGTATTGCTTCAGGTGTGTGTTCCAGTGGACGGACGGTCCCCAGTAGAGTAAATCCGATCCAAAGAGCTGGATTGCCGATGGTCAAAGCGGCACCAGAGCCAGGCTCCATTTTGTTTCCTCAAGCGATCAGGTAGATTCTTCGCACCTTACCGGTGCCGCGGCAACCGCCGCTGGATTGCGGCACTACAGGGCACCGTTTGGCACCAGCGGGGAATAGGAATCTTGGAAAAACGTGGCGGGCAGTTTAACGAGCCGGAAGGCCGCCCCCGCCCTGCTCAGCGCTAACCCAAGTAGGAAAACGGTCACCACCCAAACCGGTGTGCCCCAGCCTAATACGGGGTTAAGTACTGAGAATATCGTTTTCTCGATTCAATCAGTTCGAAAACAGTGAGCAAGCTGCAGCTTGCTCATCACGGAGCTTTTCTTGCTCTGGTGGGCCTGCATACGCCGCAGGATGTCGTCAAGCACCCGGACGGCTGCCACGATGTGTGGCCCCTTGTTGAGCATCACGCATTCGGCCCGGTGGGCCATCGCCGCGTCGGTGATCTCGGCGCGAGCGGGCAAACCCTCTTTAGCCAAATTCTCCAAGACCTGGGTCGCCCAGATGACCGGGATGTGC
>JAFGFZ010000501.1 GCA_016930815.1 Pirellulales bacterium
CGACCAGTGCACCTTGTGCGACGACTTGCGCGCCTTGTGCGACAACGTGCGCACCCGTTTGCGAGCCGTGCTGCAAGGTCCGTTGCCGCAAGATTCGATGCTGCAAACCAGTTTGCTGCGAGCCCTGCTGCGAGCCTTGCTGTGATCCCTGCTGCGAGCCTTGCTGTGATCCTTGCTGCAAGCCCCGTAGGCTTCGTGGTCTGTTCAAGCGTTGCTGCGTCGCTTTGGATTGCTGCGAGCCTTGCTGTGCCGAGCCGAGTTGTGGAGCTGCTCCAGTCGCTCCATCCTGCGGTGCGGCAGGTTAGTGACTTGTTCATTGAGCTATCCAGAAAATCTGCGAGAAAAGCGGCTTCTGCGTATTGGCAGAAGCCGTTTTTTATTGCATTCCGACAGCCCATGGTTGCTAGCCCGTACTCAGTGGATCGGGAATAATAAGCAATCGAAGTGCCGAAAGCCATTCTAGTGAGGGCTGCACAGTCATTGAACCCTGGGCATCGAGCGATTCCCACCAAATGCCGGGCTCACGTTAGTCGCCCTGGCTCATTTGCGGCCCAGGGTTCGATAGATGTCGTCATGTTCGGTGCCGGAGCGTGAGGCGTGGAACGCCTATTCAAGAGGCATCCAGCCATGCTCGTGCACACCGTGCATGCATAAGACATGGACGCACGGGAAGCGATTGTTGTAAACTTGGGCTCTTGCGAACTCGATCCATGACGAAGTTATGTCCTTTGGCGGCGTTCTTTTTTTTCTGGGTCTGTTTCCCTGGAATTGCGCAAGACACGATCGATGCACAACTGGCTGCCGGGCGATTCTCGAATGCTCTGGACATTGCGACTCAGCTTGCGGAGGGCCCGGATCGCGATGCATTCCTTGGGCGGATCGCGGTTGCCCAAGCGGCAGCGGGGGAGCGGGAAGCTGCCGTTTGTACGTTGCGTATGCTTTCCGGATCACGAGCGGCCGGTTCCGCCGTGGTCGACTCAATTGCCCATCCCCCAATCGATTTTGGCCAGGGTGGCCCTGGCGGCGGCAGTCAGGCCGATTTTGAGTCGTTGATCGACTTGATCAAGTCAACGGTTGCCACGGAGTCGTGGGATGATGTGGGTGGCCCCGGAGCCGCTGATGGATTTGTCGGAGGGGTTCATGTGGATACCGAGGGCCTTTTAAAACGCATTGTCCGTGAAGATTCTGATCATCTTGCCCGGTTACGACAAATCAAACCATGGATCCATGACGCCGAAACGGCCGTCCAGAGCGCGGTACGGCAGCCATCAGAGTTGCGCTATGTTTCTCTGCCACGACTTGAGCGTGAAATTCTCTTCCGGCGTCTCGCCGGGAAACCTCTGGATGATGCGATGCTTTTCCTGGCTGGGCTTCGGCGGGTCCAATACGTGTTCCTCTATCCCGAGACCGGTGACCTGGTCTTGGCCGGTCCAGCGGGGCCTTGGAATCCAGATGGGGAAGGGCGGATCGTTGACCCGGAAACGGGCCTTCCTGTCCTGCAACTGGATGACCTGGTCACCCTTTGGCGGCGGCAGCTCCGCTATGGACCAGGTCCATTTGGCTGCTCGATCACGCCGACACGGCGCAACCTGGCGAGCGTGAATGCCTTTCTTGCGGAGTCGAGCCAGCGGCCGCTCAAGCCGGGTCAGCGGGCACGCGATCAATGGCTCGCTGAAATTCAAGATCGCGCCGGTAGGCAAACCATCCAGGTCGACGGGCTGGATCCGCGAACCCGCGTGGCTCGGGTCCTTGTCGAAGCCGATTATCGGATGAAACTGGTTGGCATGGGACTGGAGGACGGTGTACCCGGCGTGGCAAGTTATCTTGCGTCCATCCCTGCTCGGCGCGACGAGGACTTCCCGGCCATGAACGTCCTGCGTTGGTGGTTTACTCTCAACTATCGGGCAATCACAACCACCCGGAAGCGAAATGCTTATGCAATCCGTGGCCCGGGAGTCCAAGTACTTAGTGAGAACGAGCTTGTGACCCAGCTGGGCGATAGGATTCATACGGGCCAATCCGATGAATTGACCCTGCAATTCGCATTGAGTTTTACAAACCACTTCAAGGAACTCTCTGCCAAGTACCCAGTCTATGCCGATCTGCGAAACGTCTTTGATCTGGCTCTGGTTGTCGCGCTCATCCATACGGAGGGACTCGCGAAGGATGTCGGCTGGCGGGGCGCTGTGCTGCAAGATGAATCCCTGTACCGAGTCCGACAATCGGTGGCACCGAAGGAGGTGGAATCCGTGATCAATTACCGAATTCTCAGCCTTTGTTGTCTCGTCGCCGGTGTCAGCGGCGGAGTTTCCATTGACACCCGCCCGTTCGTGACTCGCGAGGCGATTGAGGAGAATTTCTATGGGTCCGAATTCCACGCCCGTGGTGTTGTCCCAGAAAACCTGGCTCCGATCGTCTGGTGGTGGGACTAACCAGTATGTATCTATCTATCTTGATCGTGATGCTGGCTGGATTTTCCGGGTCATCCCATGGGGTAAATGGGTACATGTTGACAAATGATGATAAAGCGGCAACATTACTCTTTTGGATCGCTCGGAACATGTAGCCATGAATATCGACATTACTTCAACGGCCGTCGAGATGGGGCGCCACGCGGCAGAGTATGGGGCGTGGGCAATCTGCCGGGCTCTGGCCGACAAGGGGAAAGCCAACATCATTGTCGCCACGGGTGCGTCTCAGTTTGAGGTTTTTAATGCCTTGATCGCCCGCTCGGATATCGACTGGACCCGTGTGACTGGTTTCCACTTAGACGAGTACTTAGGCCTTCCGGTTGATCACCCGGCATCCTTTCGGAAATATTTGAAGGATCGGTTTGTCGATCGGGTGCCACTCGCGGCATTTCATTATGTGAATGGTGAAGCGGATCCGGCCAGGGAATGCGAACGGCTCGGCAGTTTAATAACTCAGCACCCGATCGACGCTGCGTTCATTGGCATCGGAGAAAACGGCCACTTGGCCTTCAACGATCCGCCGGCCAATTTCAAGACCGAAGAGCCGTATCTTGTGGTGGAATTGGATGAAGCGTGCCGCCGCCAGCAGTGGGGGGAGGGCTGGTTTCCAACACGCAACGATGTTCCACGACGGGCCATTTCGATGTCAATTCGGCAGATTCTCAAGAGCGCTGCGATCTTTTGCAGCGTCCCGGACGAACGCAAGGCCACCGCCGTGCAATTGGCCGTGGAAGGGCCCATCACCCCGGATGTCCCGGCATCCATTCTTCAGGACCATCCGAACACGATGCTCCTATTAGACCAAGCGGCGGCATCGCGGTTGAAACAATGATGATTCAAGGTTTCTTCGATCTGCAGGTCAATGGTTACGCTGGTGTCGATTTTAACCGCACCGATATCACGGTTGATTCATTCAGTGCGGCCTGTGCTCGTTTACGATCCGACGGTATCGCTGGTATTCTGGTAACGGTGATTACCGATCATGTGGACGCCATGGCCGCCAAGCTGGCTTGGCTCTGCCAACTCCGTGAACAAGATCCGCTCATTCGCGAGATGGTTTACGGTTTTCATATCGAGGGCCCCTTTATCAATCCGGAACCGGGTTTTGTTGGTGCGCACCCAGTTCGTTCGGTGATTCCAGCGGACTTGGATTCGATGCGATGTTTGTTGGATGCCGCTGGCGGTTTGACACGTATCGTTACCCTTGCTCCGGAGAAGGATCCTGGCTCTCGCATCACACGCTACCTGGCCGATCAATCGATTGTTGTCTCAGCAGGCCACACGGATGCTTCTCTTGATCAGCTGCGTGCGAGCATGGAGGCTGGTCTAACGATGTTCACGCACCTGGGGAACGGCTGCCCAAAGATCCTGGCCCGGCACGATAATATCATCCAGCGAGTGCTAAGTCTGTCGGACCGGCTTTGGATCAGTTTCATAGCGGATGGTTTCCACATTCCGATCTTCGCACTCGAAAATTACCTGGCCCGGACCGGTATTGATCGTGCGGTGATCATAACGGACGCGATCAGTGCGGCGGGTCTTGGTCCGGGGCGTTATACTATCGGAGATCAAGAGGTCGACATCGGTTCAGATCTCGTGCCATACGCGGAAGATCATTCGCACTTCATCGGATCCGCCACGATCATGCCCCGCGTGGTTGAGAACCTGATGCATCATTTGCATTTTTCCCATGACCAGGTTCGCAAGGCCTGCGACACGAATCCGCGCCAACTGCTCGGTTTGGAGCACTAGCCAAAACGACGCAGCACTTCGACTGCTTGGCAGCAGATCCGTTCCGCATGGTCCGCAGTTTTGGCTTCGGCGATCACCCGGACGATTGGTTCCGTATTACTTGGCCGCACGAGCAACCATGGGCCTTCGTTCCAATTGATTCGGAGGCCATCGAGGCGGCTGGAGGTCGTTCCGTCATGAAAGTTATGTTCGACTGCGGCCAGTGCTCGCTCGATGGCATCGCGACGGAGGGCAACTTTTGATTTGTGAATCGCGTACTGCGGAAGGGCATCCGCCAGTTGGCTGATTGGTTGGTTGGTCGTTGCCATCATGTCAAGGATCCATGCCATGCCGACGAAACTGTCTCGAACCCAACCGACTTGGGGATCGATGACACCACCGTTCCCTTCTCCGCCAATGATTGCCGCATGCTTTTGCATCTGGTCAACGACATTCGCCTCGCCGACCGCAGACTGATAGAACGCCGCGTTGAACTTCTTGGCGATATCCTCGGTCATTCGGCTTGTTGAACAATTCGTCACAACGGCCTCTTGGTTCTTTCCGGCCACCTTTTCCCGTTCCCATTCCGGATTCGATGATCGACGGCTCAGGATATGTTCCACGCAGAGTGCCAGCGTGCACTCTTCGCCGATATATCGGCCGTTTTCATCAATAATCGCGAGCCGATCGGCATCGGGATCCTGACAGAATGTGACATCCGCATTGGTTCCTCGTGCCTGTTCCGCGACGGATAGGAGATGTTCGGCGATAGGCTCGGGTGGATGGGCGAAGCGGCCATCAGGATTCTTATCGAGCAGGGTTGCCTGGCAGCCCAAAGCATCCAGCAACGGTCCTCCGACAACACTCCCCGCGCCATGATTGGAATCCAGCAGCACTCGAAAGCGCCGGTTCTTGATGCTTGGCAAATCGATGGACGCCGTCACAAGTCGTAGATGTTCACTGACCGTGTCGGTGACGGATTCGACTCGCCCCATCTGTTCGTGGGATGCCCAAGTGAAGGCCGCCTGATGGTAGGCCTCCAGTACCCGTTCTCCAGCGTCGGCTGGGATAACTCGGCCTTTGTCGGAAAAGAGCTTGATTCCATTGTATGCCGCCGGATTATGGCTGGCAGTGATTTGAATACCGCCGGCTGCCGCCAGGTGGCGGATCAGGATTCCCGTGGTTGGCGTTGCCGCGATATCGGCATCGAGGCAGTTCCGTCCCGACGCCACGATTGCCGCACGGATGGCTTCGCGAAGCATCTGTCCCGTCTGGCGGCCATCGCGAGTAACAACGATGGGCCCGGCGGGAATGGATGCGCAGAACGCGGCCACGTATCGAATGGCCAGATCGGGTGTCAGGCTATTCCCAACAATGCCCCGCAGGCCAGAAACGCTAATGATCGGTTCGGCTGGCGTCATGGAACGCTCCTTTTTGAATCCTCGCTTCGATGTGGATTTGGACTATAATGACTTATCGCCGGTTCAATCGGCAACCCAATAAAAAGGCTTTCCAATTGCCACGTATCAGGTGCATGGTACGAATTTAAACTCAAAATGGCCGGCAAACCGAGAACCACACGGCGCGATTTTCTCCAGGGCCGGATCGCCGGGGATTCTTGCCACCCTTCAGCAAATCCAACGGCTTCCGTCAAGGGATCGGAATACGAATCTGCTGTTCCTGACATGGATCAGCAACGCGGATCCGAAGGCTATTTATTGGTCGTTAGCCGCCAAGCGATGGCCTGCAAGTTCACGGTCCATCTGAATATGACAGCTGGTCCCTTAGCCGTCGAGGCTGCCATGAAGGCATTGGATCAAGTTGAATCCTTGGAAGAACAGATGTCGGTCTACCGTGAATCGAGTGAGGTGAATGAGATCAATCGGCGGGCGGGCGGGAATCTGGAAACCGATCGGTGTCCGGAGGTTGGGCAGGAATTCTCTGCCATCGAATCCCGGCAGATCACTCGCGAACATCCCCGTCCCACCGCTTCCGGTATTCCAGTTGAACCGCAGTTATTTAAACTCCTTCTGCTGGCACAGCAGATTGCCGTCGAAACGGCCGGAGCCTTTGATATCACGAGCGGCCCGTTGTCCCGGGCATGGGGCTTCTGGCGTCGGCAGGGCCGATTGCCAGATGAGAAATCGCTTGCCGAGGCACTCCGGCGCGTCGGTTACAACCACGTGCTACTCGATGGCGATTCCAGGACGATTCGTTTTCATCGGCCTGATATCGAAATCCAGCTCAATGGGATTGGGAAAGGATTTGCCTTGGACCGTGCCGCAGAGATTCTCCTCGACTCAGGAGTGCACGATTTTTTACTGCATGGCGGGCAAAGCAGTGTGCTAGCAAGGGGAAACAACGCGACCCATGCCGAAGGGGGTTGGAAAGTCGGGATTCGCCATCCCCTCAGGCCGAAAGAACGGCTGGGCGAGGTCCTGCTGCGGGATAAAGCTCTTGGGACATCTGGATCGGCGACTCAATCATTCTATGCCAAAGGACGACGGTGGGGGCACATCCTGGATCCCCGTTCAGGTATGCCTGCCGAGGGTGTCTTCACGTCCACTGTTTTGGCTCCGACGGCGGCGGAAGCGGATGCCCTGGCTACGGCTTTTTATGTGCTTGGCCCGGATGGAACGGCTCCTATCTGTTCCAAACGCCCGGAGATCACGGCACTTCTTGTCTGTCCAGGGGAACGGTCGGGTGAAATCCGTCTCCATCCATGGAATCTGGCAGAAGAAATCTGGCAATCCTCGCTATCGCCTGCTTCCGCGGCACCTATCTTCTAGTCCGAAATCGATGGTCGGTCGCAGAACGTGTTTTGGGTTTGAGAACGGACCATCGCATTGTCTTCGCTGAACATCCGGCTGGGACATGCTTGATCCAGATGAGAATATCATTGAGCCGATTGGGGAACTGTGCCATTAATTCCGCGAATTGTCATATACGGCAGATTGCTTCACCCGCTACAATGAGTTGGACGTGCCCGGACGTTATATGGGCATTTTTCCAATGCGTTGGACAGCGAATATTCACCACCTGGTGCATGACCGCGCAACCCTAGCGGAACTTGCATGGATCTGCTCGTTACCCAGGGGAAATACCTGGGAATCATTTTGTTTTTGATTTTGACCGGCTGCGGGCTGCCGATCCCGGAAGAGGTCCCGATTGTGCTTGCAGGCGTTCTCAGCGCGCATGGGAAAATGGATCCGACGCTCGCCTATTTTTCGTGCCTCATTGGCGCGTTGGTGGGTGATTCCGTCATGTACACGATCGGCTATCACTGGGGGCATAGCCTATTCTGGGTCCATCCCCGGCTCGGCAAATGGCTCCATGCGGAACGAGAAGAAAAATTTGAAAAGGCGGTCCAGCGTCACGGTTTGAAGGTCATGATCTTGGCCCGGTTCATGGTCGGGATTCGGGGTCCGGCCTATTTGGCGGCCGGAGTGATTCGGATCCCATTTCGGCGTTTCCTGCTGATGGATCTTGTCGCGGCTACTCTGGTCGTGTCCCTTTTCTTTGGGCTTTCGCATGCGTTTGGGAACCAGATTGTTCAGTGGATTCATGGCATTGAATATATCGCGACGACCGTGGTAGTCGTGGTTGTTATTATTGCCGTAATCTACTGGCGGCGCCATCGGCCGATTGCCCGAGTGTTGTTAAAATCGGCAGCTCCCGAGGCGGCTAGTGCGTTGGAAGCGGACATCATGCCCCCAATGGATGCAACCAGGCGCGGTGAAACTCCAGACGGGGCCTCCAATCAACAGGTGGCCACTCTAGAAAAGAACCGGAACGGTCAGGCAGAAAAGCAGATCCCAATGCAAATCCATCTAAAAAAGCCATGACCGGCGGCCCACCCTTTTGGGCTTGGTCTTCCAATTCAGTGGATCGCAGTCTGTCAATCCTATTGGTCTGATGCGATCTCACGTGTCTTTTCTGTTGGTAACACTTTAGCCGTCTTTAGCAACCGCATTTGCCGTTCCAAGGGGTTATTCGAACAATTCAAACGCGAAAGCAACGTGGTCACGATCCGATTCGGACCATGACTCAAGCCATCACGACTTACCTGCAAACGGGCCAATTGCCACCCTTACCACAATCGCTAGGTACTCCATCATGATTTGCCATCTTGAGGAGTGCTGGAGTCATTCCAGGATGGGCTTTCAGTTGTTTCGGCTTGCTTGGGGAGTTGGCTTGGTATCTAATGCCTGTGTCAGGAGATGACAGGATACTCTAAAAGCGGGCTAAACCCCATACGGCGGTCCTCTTCCAGGGAGAACATGAAGTGATGGCAAGAAAACTCGTTTCCAGCCGGATTCCATCCAGAAGTTCCACTCGCATTGCCAAGAAGAAGAAAAAGCGAGCACCCAAGGCAACGGAGCCAGTAAAACCAACAAAATCGGCGAAGACCGCTTCCCGCCAGCAGATGAAGTATGTGACCAGGCCCAAACCACAGCGGTGTGGCAAGCTTTCCTTCCTCGATCGGATAAGCCGTTTAACATTCCACACGGCGTGCAAACTCCTGGGCGAAGAGGGGGAAACGCTCATACGCCGTGGAGGCACCCGGTTTGACAACATCCATCCATCGGAAGATGTCTATTTGAGTAGTGATTTATTGCGAGTGAGCATCAAGGATCCGAATTCCCGCGATGGCCAGGCTGCTCAGGTCACGCTGACCGGGATGTCATCCGCCAAGGGTGGGATACAAATCAATTGCGATCAATGCGACGTGCCGTGCGAGCACATGGGAGCGGCGCTATCTTTTATCTTGGAAGAGAGGCAGCTACTCGGTTTAGCCGTTGTTCCGGACGAAAACGTGGCACTCGAACATCTCACGGATCAAGAGCTCATTGAACGGGCACTAGCCGAGCGCCAGCGGCGTGCCAGAGAAGAGAGGATGAGCCTCCGTAGCGTCGATCCCAAGGAGCCCTGGACGGACTACACCATCACCAGTGAGCTTTCCGGTAAAACGTATCGCGTCGCGCTCCGCGGCACCCAATTGGGGGAGTCCTATTGTTCATGCCCTGATTTTCGCATCAATCATCTGGGCACATGCAAACATATCCTTCACGCGATCGACAAGTTATCCGGGCGTTTCTCGAAACAACGTTTAGCGAAACCTTACAAGCGCAAAAATCTTTCGCTCCGTTTAGATTATGGTCCAATCATGGGCTTGAGGTTTAACCTGCCGTCCAAACCGCTACCGGACCAGGTGCAAAAAAACATCGGCCCGCTTGGCGAAGGTCCTCTCTGCGATGCCCAGCAGGTTGTGGATTGCATCCACCGGTTACAGCAGCTTGGCCACGACGTGCATATCTATCCCGACGCCGAGAATTATATTGACCAGCAATTGCTGCAAAAACGGCTCGAGCGGTACACAGCGGAAATACGTGCCAATCCCGCGAAGCACCCGTTGCGGCGTGAATTGCTAAAAGTGGAACTTTTGCCATATCAACTCGACGGTATAGCTTTTGCTGTCGGCGCTGCGCGTGCGGTCTTGGCTGATGACATGGGATTGGGGAAGACGATCCAGGGCGTCGGCATGGCCGAACTCCTGGCCCAGTTGGTAGGAATTCGCCGGGTGCTTGTTGTTTGTCCCGCGTCCCTTAAGAGCCAATGGCGTAGTGAAATCCACCGCTTCTGCGAACGATCGTGCCAACTTGTCGCTGGCAATGCAATCGAGCGGATTGACCAATACAGAAGTGACACGTTTTTCACAGTCTGCAACTACGAACAGGTTCTGCGAGACATCGACACGATCGAGACGATTCCTTGGGATTTGATCATTTTGGATGAAGGGCAGCGGATCAAAAACTGGGAAGCGAAGACGACGCGTACCGTGAAGGGGCTCAGGTCTCGATTTGCACTGGTCCTTAGTGGGACACCTCTTGAGAACCACCTGGGCGAACTCTATTCGGTCGTCAGTTTTATCGACAACCGGAGGCTAGGTCCGGCTTATCGCTTCTTTCACCAGCATCGTATCGTCGGCGACGACGGGAAAATTATCGGATTCAAAAACCTTGATCAACTACGTACGAACCTGCGTCCCATCCTTTTGCGCCGCACTCGCGGTGGCGTGATGCATGAGCTGCCCGAGCGTACGACTGAGATTGTGCGGATCCGCCCCACGGCTGAACAGCAGGAAATCCACGATGCAGCTCTTAAGAATGTCGCGCTCCTTTTGCAGAAGAAGTACTTCACCGAGATGGATCTGATCCGTCTCAGGCAATTACTGTTGATTGCCCGGATGTCAGCGGATAGCTCTTTCTTAGTGAACAAAGAAGAACCCGAATATAGCACGAAACTGGACCGCCTTTACGAGCTTTTGGAACAGCTTATCGAGGAATCAGACCGCAAGATTGTGTTGTTTTCCGAATGGACAACGATGTTGAATCGGATTGAGAAACGCATCGAGCCACTCCATTTCAGATACGTGCGCTTGGACGGGAATGTGCCTCAGAAAAAACGGGCAGCGATTGTGCATGATTTCCAGACGCATCCTGATTACCGGATGATCATCATGAGCAATGCGGGCGCGACCGGATTGAATCTTCAAGCGGCGAATACCGTGGTCAACGTCGACCTGCCATGGAATCCAGCGGTGCTGGAACAACGTATCGGGCGGGCTCATCGGATGGGGCAAAAACGGCCTGTGCAAGTCTATCTGCTTGTTACCGAAGGAATGATCGAGGAGAAGTTGTTAGGCACGCTTGCTGCCAAACAGGACTTGGCGATTGCGGCACTGGATGTCGAATCGAAAATCAATCGAGTGGAATTGGAAACTGGTATCGAGGAGCTGAAACGCCGCCTGGAGCGGTTGCTCGGGCAGCAACCGGCGGCGCCGGTGGATCTGTCCTTGCAACAACGTGTCGAGCAGGAGACGATCGAGCAACATCGCCGCCGCGAGCGTGTGGCCGCGGCGGGCGGCCAGCTTCTGGGGGCTGCCTTCCAACTCTTGGGCGAGCTGGTTGTGGACGACGAGCGCCCGGAGCCGGATTCCGCCACCATAAGCCGCATCCGTCGCGGATTAGATGAATGCATTCAGCGCGATCCCAGCGGCCGCCCGCGGCTATCAATTACCCTGGCGGACGATCGGGAACTCGAGTCCCTCGCTCGAACCTTGGCGCGACTATTGGTCGCTGGATGAGAATCTTGAAATATCTCTTTCATGGAGTTTTCTCATGTTGAACGCTGCCCTGGTTGGCATCTTGAGCGCTCTCTGGTTTGTCATCATGTATCGCTGGTATGGCAATGTCATCGACCGCCATGTTATCCAACCCTCAAATCAACAGGCCACACCCGCCCACACGCTCAAGGATAACATCGATTATGTCCCAACCAGGCCAACGATTCTTTTTGGACATCACTTTTCTTCCATTGCGGGAGCTGGGCCGATCGTTGGCCCGATATTGGCCTACCCGTTGTTTGGTTGGTTCCCCGTTTTAATCTGGGTGCTCCTAGGATCGGTCTTTATCGGTGCTGTGCACGACTACACGTCCCTGATGACTTCCGTCAGACACCAAGGGGTGTCCATTGCCGAAATTGCCGAAAAACATGTCTCGAGTGCCGCGAGGTGGATATTTTCCGCATTCCTCTGGCTTGCCCTGGTTCTTGTGATTGCCGTGTTTGCCGTATTCACTGCCCAAACACTTTCCCAACAGCCCGAGATCGTGATTCCGACACTCGGTTTGATGGTCCTGGCAGTTGGATTTGGCATCGCGGTGAACCGCCAAGGTGCAAACGTCTGGGTTGCGACGGTCATTGCCCTTGCGCTTCTAGTCGAGCTGATCATCCTTGGTGAAAGGTTCCCGATTCCTGCCACGTATGAATTCTGGCTTCTTTTCGCACTTCTCTACTGCTTCGTTGCGGCGACCTTGCCGGTATGGGTATTACTCCAGCCACGTGACTATTTGTCAATGTATATCCTCATCA
>JAFGFZ010000086.1 GCA_016930815.1 Pirellulales bacterium
CCGTCCCGAGCCGCCCGGTCTGGTCATGGTCTTGAATGTTATAACCGAATGTGAATCTACCCTGCGTGTTGATGGTCCAGCGACCTTTCTGGTGGTACCATTTCAGTCCAACCTGAGGACCCACGATATGGTTGTCAATGATCGTGTTCCAATAGTCGGTCCGGTCGTCATAGTCCGCCGTTGCCAATGGCAGGTTCAGATCGGTCAGGATGCCGCCGGATGCATCGACTCGGAAATCATCCCGGAAACGAAGATAACGGGCACCATAGTAGAACTCAACCATGGAACCACGATGCGTCGGTTTAAACCGGTAGGTTTTCATTAACTCAACACCATCCATCTCGGTCCAATTACTCACTTTGACCATATCGTACGTTGTGAGGTACGAGACGAGGTCGTCGTACGTCAATAGCCCATCGCCATTGATATCGACTGGCGTATCCACGGAACCATCGCCATCCGAGTCGATAAAGAAGAATCCATCGAGGTAGCCGGGAGGCATCTCGAAGAGGATCGTGACTCGGCCCGAATTCGGATGCGGATGGAATGTCACGATTTCAGGATCTTCTTCATCTTCATTACCATCGTAATCGATCCATTCATGCTCGAAAATTTCATCCGCGAAACCATACTCTTCGATCTCGGACGCCTTGGGCCCGTCGAGAATACTGACCAACCAGCCGTGATGGTCGACGTTGTATCCGAATTCATAGCGAAGCCCGTTGGCAAACTTCGCATTCGGGGCTGAATCCTCCAGGCCATTGAAGACTTGGGGCCGTTCAAATGGCGTTCCCGGCCATAGATTCATCGCGTAGGCCTGTGCATTCGGACTCCCGATCAAATTCCGTTCGCCAGTCATGGCCCAGTACATGGCGTCCCACGAGAAAAAATATCCGTTGCGCTGGCCAGGTTGATCTGAGAAGTTTCGGATCTCAAACGGCGCGAACGGCTGGAGATCGTGGGTGTAATCGATCGTTCCAAAGGGTTGCCAGACCTGGGCGCCGGCGGTTCCACCCGCTGCCATTGCCAGCAAGGCCGTGAGGAAATAACACACTCGACTGCTTAGAGACATGGCTAGGATCCATTCTCGATGGCATGGTTAATACAGACAGACCCTCCCCGACGGCGCGGAGAATACGGTTTATGGTTCTGCCTGTGCGGGTAATATCGGATGTGGCGATCGTATCAGTTGAGTAAGACTGGCAAACTGTATCGAAAATCGAGAGAGAATAACCCAGTTTGACACATCCGAACCGGGATTCTGCCCCCCAGGGATCCTGTTGATCGACGGTCCATTCTAGAAAAAAATAAAAAAAAGGCCCTCGCAGGTGGGGCAGGAACCTGCGAAGGCACGATTGTCAGATGTTCGTCTGACATCCTCGTAGTATGATTGCAATCATTGGCTTGGCAAGAGGTGGATGTAATAAAAAGAGAGTATTTCGCGATCTGAAGGACCCATAGACAATGCCATGCCATGACCTGAAGTGACTCTGTTAGAGCGTCCAATGGGAATTCAAGAGTGATTTTTCCAGCTGATCATTGAAATGCAACTCATTTATTGGTAAAGTCTTACGATCACTAAAGATCTGCCCGTCCTGGGACCGGTTGGTCTGGAAAAACATCCCGATGTATACTTCACACGTTCCTCCTTGCCCATGGATCTCATATTGCGTTGCCTGATAGAATTGGCAGGATTTCTTCCATGCCTTGTCTTACCAGGATTAGGCCGTGGAGCCTGCTATTCCAAGTGGATAGCACAAGAATCGTCATGGCGTCATCATCCGGGGGCCAATCCCTCCGATCATCTTCTTCGCTGGTAAATTCTCCGATGAACTCACATCCATTGAACTTGGGGAAAACGATTTCCATCATTCCAATTTCCTGGAGCGCGCGGTGGTTCACTGCCAGCGTTTTCATCCTCTTTGCATGGACGAGTTCCGGGATTGGTCTGGCATGGGATACCCCCAATACGGTTGTCGAGAAACCCTCTGCCGCCATTTCCGGCCATCCAACCTCTGGCCCCAATAATTCCGCCAAACAGGCAGTCGTCGAGGATAAAAGGGCTTCGGATTCCGGGACAGAGGTCCTGGGGAAAACGGGAGAAGCCCGCTCAAGAGAGGTTCGCCAGGATGATCCGGGGTCGGTATGGATTCGCATTCATCGTAATTCGAAAGGCGAGCCGCTGGCACTCCAAACGGCGATTGTACGCTACCAGAGGCAACAGGCCGAAACGCAACCGCAAGAAGGCCCATCGGAGAAAAAAATCACGGTTGATTTGATCGGTGCGATCCACGTGGGAGATCGGGCCTATTACAATCGGCTTAACCGGCGATTCAAACAATACGAAGCATTATTGTACGAGCTGGTTGCACCTGAAGGGATGGCAGTTCCAAAAGGACGAGGAACTTCCAATATGCATCCCATTGGCGCGATGCAGAACGGTTTAAAAGGGGTCCTCGATCTGGAACACCAATTGGAGCGAGTGGATTATACTCGCAAGAATTTTATCCATGCCGACATGTCCCCGAGCGAACTGGCGAAGTCGATGCAACAGCGGAACGAGAGTTTCTTGCAGATGTACTTTCGATTGGTGGGTGCCGAGATGGCACGCCAGAGCCAGCAGCAATCGCAGGGGAAATTCGCAGAATTTGATTTTTTAACTGCCCTTTTTGCACCCGACCGAACCCGGCGGCTGAAAATTGCACTGGCCGAACAATTCACAAACATGGAATCTTTAATGGCAGGTCTCGATGGGCCGGACGGTTCCACGCTCATTACAGAACGGAATAAGCTGGCACTCGAAGTGCTATCAGAGCAAATCAGCAAGGGCCGCTATCATTTGGGCATCTTCTACGGTGCCGGCCATCTGCCAGACATGCACGAACGGCTGATCAACGAATTCCACATGACGCCGGTCGAGGTTCTCTGGATGGATGCATGGGATCTTCGTTCGGGCGGCTAGCGCAGCAAGCCATCCGCTGCGCTAGCTAGGAAGTTCCATGAATTACGCCCCGTGATTTCAATCAAACATCCACGCGCTTAAAGAGTCCGCTTTACACGGAAGGATATTTCCACAATACTCTTCTCTTGCTTTCTCAGATACGTAAGGAAAGTGGCTGCCGGTAAAGTTCCTTGGAAGCATTCCTACTTATTACTCACACTAGGTGGCTCGCATGCTTCGTCTTTCAATGAACGAAGTAACGACTTACCGCTGGTCGTTCGAAGAAGATATCTTTGAGTATGAAAAAGCCGGGTACCAGGCAATTGGTGTGTGGCGGCGCAAGCTTGCAGATTTTGGTGAAGAAAAAGGGATCGAATTACTTTGTGAATGTGGGCTGCCGGTCTCAAATCTTTTCTGGGCTGGAGGTTTTACAGGGAGTGATGGCCGAGGATTTGACGAGAGCGTAGCGGATGCCAAACAGGCCATTCGGCTAGCCTCGGCGATGCAGGCGGGTTGCCTCGTTGTCTGGACGGGTGGGCGGAATCATCACATTGCCCCGCAGGTCCAGCGTCTGCTATTCGGCGCGATCGATGCCCTCCTCCCTTTCGCTGAGATGCTCGGCGTGACCCTTGCCCTCGAACCAATGCATGTTAGCTATGCCGAGGAATGGACGGTTCTGACGAGTCTTGAGCAAGCCGCAGAAACGATTGACGTGGTGGACTCGCCATTCCTCAAATTGGCGATCGATACCTACCATATCGGACATGATGCCAACGCAATGGCAGCCCTTCCCTATCTGGCCGATCGCGTGGCAATTGTCCATCTGGCCGACAGCCGAGCCGTGCCCACGGAAGAACAGAACAGGTGCCGTTTGGGCGAAGGAAATGTTCCACTGCGTCAAATCGCAACTTCCCTCATCCAGGCAGGGTATCGCGGTGATTTTGATATTGAACTTTTAGGTGAAGAAATTGAAGGGAGCTGCTATCTTGAATTGCTGGACCATTCGCGGGCTGTGGCCAGTCAACTCATTTCTTCCGATGCCGGGCTGCCAACCAACTGTGTTGCCGGCCGGGGAGAAACCATTGAGCCGGTTCTACCAACCGGCTGAACATTTCATCAACGGGCCCTGGATTGTATCATGAACCGCAGAATCGTCGTCTCCGACATGGTGACGATCCCGGAAGACGAACTCCAGTGGACTTTTGTTCGCAGCGGTGGTCCAGGGGGCCAAAATGTCAATAAAGTGAATTCCAAAGCCGTCCTGCGCTGGTCCGTGAAAAAAACCCAGTGTTTAACCGACACGATACGGCACCGCTTCCTTTTCCATTATCGCAACCGCATCAACCGGGAAGGGGAACTAGTCTTGTCGAGCCAGCGGTATCGAGATCAGGCACTCAATGCCGAAGATTGCAGTGACAAACTCCGGAGGCTGATTCTAGCAGTTGCCGAGGAGCCGCGGCAACGGAGGCCGACCAAACCGCCTCGGTCTGTGACTGAGCGGCGTCTGGCTGACAAGCGTTACCGCGCCCTCAAAAAGTCTCGCCGCCATTGCCCAGACCAAGAATCGTACTGATGGAACCATGGAGGATGTCTAGCCCTGCGGAACCGATAGGCAAAGCAATCGCGTCATATCCAGCCTACATGACATCGGAATATTCATCGGATATAATACGGCCTCACTCTTTTTAATCCACGGGACAACCGGTTTCCTGTAATATTCATTCGACCAAAGGAATCATCTCATGACTACGATCCCATCCGACGACAGCCCCGAAGCATCTGAACTGAGTGAATTGTCGGAGCCGACTGAACTGTCTGAACCGTCTGAACCATCTGTTGCCGCATCATCGCATCCATCCGGTAAATCCTCCCTCATTCGACGTTGTATCCTATTTGGCATTTTAATAGTCGCAGTGATCCTGCTGATCCTGGACCGCAAAGCCCGCTCGGATTCTAAATCCTTCTACGATGCCTTGGACAAGGCTATCGTCGACAGCCAGTTTTTGAATGACCTCGATGTGCAAAAGCTTGCGGGCCGCAAACCGGCCAAAACAAGCCAGAATCCATCGGGGAAAAAGGAATATTATGAGGATTACCGATGGAGAGGCGGTTTCCATTCCTATACCGTCTATTGCAGCTATCAAGTCGCAGCGGAAAAACTTCTGAACAATGTTTCGTACAATCAACCTCTCGAATGAATTCGGCCTAGGCAACACGAATTGAGTGTCTGTTCAGCGAAATCCAACCCGATCTGTTCGTATCGGCAATGTGACCATTGGTTCTGGGTGGCCGATTGCCATCCAGAGCATGACCGCGACAGCGACAATGGATGTCGCGGCGACGGCGGCTCAAACCAACGCCCTATGGGAGGCCGGAGCGGACATCGTCCGGATCGCCGCCGATTCTCGGCGCGATGCCGAGGCCGTCGCTGCCATCCGCGATCGAACCGGGGCGGCCTTGGCAGTTGATCTTCAAGAGAACTACCGTCTTGCCGAGGTCCTTGCCCCGTTTGTTGACAAGATTCGCTATAATCCCGGCCACCTTTATCATCACCAGCGCAGCAAATCCTGGCAGGAGAAAGTCCGTTTTCTGGCAGGGGTCGCTGAGGAATTCAACTGCGCGATCCGGGTGGGGATCAACTGTGGCAGTATCGATCCCGCGATGAAGGACCTGTTTGATTCGGACGACTCCATTGGTCCGATGCTCGCAAGCGCCTTGGAACATTGTGAACTCCTCGACTCGGTTGGCTTCACCCGGTATTGCGTTTCATTGAAAGACTCGGATCCATTCAAGGTGATCGATGCCAATCGGCGGTTCGCGAAGGCCCGACCTGACGTCCCCCTGCATCTTGGAGTCACCGAGGCCGGTTTGCCTCCTGATGGCATCCACAAGACACGAATCGCGCTCGAACAGTTGATCAGCCAAGGGATTGGGGATACCATCCGCGTTTCCTTGACCGTTCCAAACAACCTCAAGGTAGAAGAAGTCATCGCCGGCCGGCAAATTCTGACGGATATCGCAGAAGGCCGGATTGGTTCCGTGGTCGACACCGGGCGCCGCATGCTGAACATTATTAGCTGCCCAAGTTGCTCGCGGGTGGAGAACGCCGCGTTTGTCGAATTGGCTCAAAAAGTCAAGCAGGTGACGGCATATGCCATGGAGTATCCTTTCACGATCGCAGTCATGGGCTGCCGTGTGAACGGACCTGGTGAGACCGACGATGCCGATTTGGGCCTCTGGTGCGGTCCCCAAGATGTCCACCTCAAACGCGGACCGCAATCCATTGGCCGGTTCTCGTACGATTCAATCCTTTCGCGATTAAAACAAGAGTTGGATTTACTAATCGCAAACTCGGATCCAAGTTAGCAACTTTCCTTGCGATACACGGATCCGTGGTCGACAATGGAAAACCCTAGTTTTCGGTACAGGGCCAGCGCCGGCTCGTTCTCCTGCATTGTTTGGACTTCGACGAGCGCGAATCCTTGATCTCGCAAGCCGGTGAGTGCTTTGTTGAGGAGGTGGGTCGCCATGCCGAGTTGTCGGCGGTCCGGATCGATATGCAGGTCATACAATCCCGCTATTTTGATACCCCATGCAGTTGCCAGTGGTTCCATGAACCAGAATCGGGCTTGGCCGCTCGGTGAATCGATCCCACGTTCATACAAGCCGAAGGCAATGCAATCGAAGGAACCTGTTGTGCAGGCTTCCCACCATGTTGATGGAGCCGGGTCGAGGATCGCTTGCACTTTGCATCGCCGGCTGCATTCGCGGACCTGCCAGGAGATAGAAGGTCGGAAATAAACGAGGTCGCAATGCAGCACGACCACGCGACTGATCGGGCGATATCCGCAACGCGCGAAGAGATTCTGTTGACTGGGATCCGAACTGAGAATACCGGGCAGCTCGGAACCGCCATAAAGGCCAAGATAAAAACCATCAAGCGGGCGAATTCCTCCACCATAAAGGACGGCTGCGCCATGCGAATGCAGGAAGGCTTCTGAGCGGTGTAAGAGCTCCTCTTCGACAGCGCTATCCCGATGATCCGCGTGCATCATCACGCGGTAGGTTGTCCCCTCTTGCGTGTCGAGCCAGCTTCCTGTCTCATCGGACCCGAAGCCGGCGTGGGCGAATCCGATCGGTTTCGTATCTTTGGTGACGATGATCAATCCAGCCGGATCGAAATATGGCTTGGAGAAAATGCATTGCTCGAAAAGCGCCGATGTGACCGGTTGGACCAGACTCCGCTGGGGAGGTTGGCTTTGCCAAATATTCACAATCCATGGGGGATCTGTATTGCGAAATGTGCGGAACTGGTACACGAGCCGTTCCCTTGAGACTAATCTTCGTACGGAGATGTGACTTGCACCTCTTAGGCGGCTTGCGTGATTCGCCGTTTCGCCAATCGCTTCAGAGCGGAGTTGGAGGGCTGCCCTTTCCAGCGGCGATGCAACCACCAGTACTGTTCCGGTGCGCGTACGATGATACGTTCCAGGCAGTCGGTGTACCACTGGGCCATTTCCGGCACGGAGTGGAAGGCAAATTGGGGCGACTTGGGATCGACGGCGTCCTCCAGCGCCAATCGATAGCAAAGCGGTTGAGCGAGCCGCTGCGCGTACATGACCATCATCGGGGCTTCGGCAGCCAGTGAGAGGATGGCAACCGCCTTGTGCGTTGACGCGGGACGTCCGAAGAAGTCCACCCAACACGCCTTATTTCCAGCGGCTTGGTCTCCAAGGAGGGCTAAGGTTGCGCCTTGACGCAAAAGTTCTGCAATCTGGTCCCGGCTCCCTTCCTTGACGAGCATCCGCTGCCCCGTCGTTCCACGGAAGGAATTCACGAATCGATCCAAGTAGGGATTATCCAGTGGGCGAGCAATCGAATGCGTTGGGAAGCCGAACATACCGAGCAAGTACCCGCCCAACTCAAAATTACCAAAATGGCCGGAGAGCATCACCACTGGCCGTTCGGATAAGAGGATGCGGACGATCTGGTCCGGATGGATCAGGGAATGGTCCCGCCAGTTCGTCACATGGATTTTCCGAGGTGCATGGGCCAACTCGCAGACCATCAGAAAAAGATGCTCCCACATCTTTTGGCCGATATCGGCCCGCCGGTTATCCGATAGATTTGGGAAGGCTTGCTTGAGATTCTCATCAATGACCGCCCGCCGAATTCGAAGGAACCGATATGCCAGATACGCCAGGTAAACCGCAAGGCGCTGGCATGTTTCCAGCGAGAGTGCTTGAACGAGAGCGATAGCCGATCGGACAATCCCATAGACCAATCCATCGGAAAGGCGCTTGATCTGCATTTTTATAGACACCCGGCTGTTGGTGAGGGCCTGATTTTCTGGGAATTCTGGCCGATTGACGCGGTTTGGGATAGCCCGATTAAGACCATTGGCCTGATTTCCGAACCGCGAGTTTTGGATCATGGGCAAGGGGCAGTGTGACCGTACGGCCCGACTCGGCTGCCCGGTAGATCGCCAAGATGATTTCAACGGATCGGCGACCCTCCAGGCCGTCCACGGCGGGCGATCGATTCGTTTGGATGGAGGCGACAAAGTTTTTGAAAAGGGCCGTGTGGCCGTGGTATCCTATGGCGGCTGGATCGCTGGCACCCCCGCCACGACTCTGCCGGCATTTCATTCCCTCGAGGATTGCGCGGTCCGACTTGGTCTTCCGGGCAAAATCCCAGACTTTGATATCTTCTTCCTCGATGACCGCGCTCCCCTCCGTCCCGTGGATTTCGATCCGCTTCAGATAGCCAGGATACGCGGCTGTCGTCGCTTCGATGCAACCCAAGGCACCGTTTTTAAACCGGAGTGATGCCATCGCGGTGTCTTCCACCTCGATTCGCTCATGGGCAAGTGTCGCGGCAATCGCCCGGATTTCTTGGACGGGTCCCATGAGCCAGGTCAGCAAATCGACGCTATGAATTGCCTGATTCATCAGAGCCCCGCCGCCATCCAGAGCCCAGGTACCACGCCATGCCCCGCTATCATAATACGCCTGCGTACGCCACCACTTGACATAGGCATCCCCCATTGTCAGGTCACCAAAGCGGCCAGCCTCGATTGCCCGTTTTAAAAGGATCGGTGCGTTGTGGAACCTTGATGGGAAAATGGTCGCCAGTTTGACGCCGGCCTCGTCGCACGCCTTGATAATGCGATCGCACCGTTTGAGGGTGATTTCGAGCGGTTTCTCCACGACAACATGTTTACCGGCCCCAGCGGCAGCGACCGCCGGTTCCATGTGGGCGCCGCTTGGAGTCGCGATCGAGACGGCCGCAATGGCCGGATCGGCCAATAATTTCTTGAGTGAGGCATAGGCTCGACAACCATGCGATTTCGCGAACCGTTCCGCGGCGGTGGGAATCTGATCATAACAACCGATCAATGTTGCGCCACGGACATCGGCCAGTGCCCTGGCATGGAAATCTGCAATCATTCCGCAGCCGATGATACCGAATCCAATAGGCATGTTCTGTCTCTCCGATCGGTGCAATTTGTGATATGTTCCACGGAGGCATGCCCAAGGGCTTGGTTTCGGGGGCTGGCGACCAGGATTGGATTCGCGGGAATTCTGCCTCCAGGGCGGCCACCTTGCGTATTTGGTGGACTATCCATCCCCCCGATCATACCGTAAACAGCCATGGATGACGACCCAACATTGCACGTGGTGCTCTATCAGCCCGAAATCCCATCCAACACGGGAAGTGTTGGCCGAACCTGCGTGGCGGTGGGAGCGAAACTCTGGCTTGTTCGCCCCCTCGGTTTTCGCGTCGATGATTACCATCTCCGCCGTGCTGGCATGGACTATTGGCAACAATTGGCCTGGGAAGTAGTCGACGATTGGCCATCTCTGGTGCGGAAACTCCCTCAGAAGAAACATTGGTATTTCACGAAAAAAGCCACCCGGTCGTATTGGACAACGTCGTATGAACCTGGGGATGTTTTGGTCTTCGGCAGCGAATCCCAGGGCCTTCCTGATACGCTGCTATGGCCGGATCCATCGCGTTGTCTTCGAATTCCAGTCCAGCAGGATGTGCGGAGCTTGAACTTGTCCAATTGCGTGGCCGTGGCGGTGTACGAGGTCCAACGGCAATGGAATATTCCCCACACTACCTGAATTCCCTGATTCATTGCGCTCATGGCCTTGGCGGGATGCGGCAAGCCTGCTACGCTTCCATTCAGTTGGCCGTTTCATTGTCTGAGTCCAATCGATCATGCCCATTCTCAGTGGTTTTGAGAAAATTGTCCGGACCTGCGAACCTCTCGCGGCGCGAACTTCGTTCCGTCTGGGTGGTGCCGCGGAATATTTTGCCGAGCCAGAAACCGTCGATCAACTGGCAGCATTGGTGCGGCGTTGCCACGAACAAGATGTCCCAATCCGCATCCTCGGCGGGGGATCGAATCTCTTGATTCGCGACGAGGGCGTTCATGGCATGGTCATCACCCTGGCGGCGGCAGCCTTTCGCCAGATCCATATCCAGGGAAATCAGGTCGTGGCTGGTGGCGGAGCACACCTCGGCCACGTTGTCTCCGCGGCGGTTCGAGCCGGCCTGGCGGGCTTGGAACCGCTCGTCGGAATTCCCGGTTCCCTTGGTGGAGCCCTCCATGGGAATACCAGCAGCCGGGGTGGTGATATCGGTCAATGGGCTTCTGCCGCGACCGTGATGATGCGGAACGGCGAAATCCTGCAACGAGAACGATCCGAACTTGTCTTCGGATACCGCCAGAGTAGCCTCGATGAACTGGCCATTCTGAACGGTCAGTTTGAGTTGGAACAGGAAGATCCAGAACAGTTAACGAAGCGAATGCAGAAACTATGGATCGTCAAAAAGGCCAATCAGCCCATGTCCCACTTGGCGACAGGATACATCTTCAAGAATCCGCGGGACATGAGCGCGTCCATGTTGATCGATCAGGCCGGTTTGAAAGGGACACATGTCGGGGGCGCCGAGGTATGCCAGCAGAATTCCAATTTCATTATTGCCCACGAAGGAACATCGAGCCAGGATGTGCTCAAGCTCATCGACGTTCTCCGCAGCCATGTTGCCGAACGCCTCGGCGTTGAACTCGAAATGCAATTGGAAATATGGTAGATTAAGATATTCGCAAGATCTTCCATGGCGTCGCTATTGGAATGGAGTCCAACCGATGGCTTCCAGGAAGCAAACTCGGATCCGTGAGGGGAACGGCCCTTTGCATTGGCTCAAGCGCGTGGCATCTGAACTTACCGGCCGCGGGCGTCTTCCACTCGTGGTGATTCTCCTGCTTGCCTTGATTGGAACGGGACTCTACTTGGGACGGCATCGGATCGCACCATGGATTGCATCGATGGACCAATATCGCCTCGATGCCGATCGAATCCATATCACGCCACCCCCCGAATGGATCGCGGCGGATGTCAAGGTTCAGGTGCTACGGGATGGGAGTCTTGATCAAGAGATCTCCGTCCTGGATGGGGATTTGGCAAAACGGTTGAAAGACGCGTTCGAGATGCATCCTTGGATTCGCTCTGTCGATCGTGTGATTAAAAAAACCGTGCCGGTGGGCGTCGAGGTTGCGATTACCTACCGCCAACCCGTGGCAGCCGTCGTCGTGAACGGAAAGGATGGGACCCTTCTATTGCCAATCGACGCCGATGGAGTGCGTCTTCCCAATAATGGGCTCCAATCCGATGCACTGCGAATCCTCCCGCGGATTCTGGGGGCTACGAGCCAGCCACCGATCGGCCAGGCATGGCGCGAGAAGCCAGTACTTGAAGGATGTCGTTTGGCAGTCTATTTAGCTCCCATGTGGGCCCGTCTCAATCTAGTCGACATCGTCCCGTTGAATGAGGAAACCTATCGCAAGAAGCAGTTCTGTACGTACGAGCTGGTCACTCGAGGTGGCACGCGAATCATTTGGGGCGCAGCGCCGAATGCGGGACCGCCCGGCGAATCTTCACCAGACGCCAAACTGGCCCGGCTCCAACAATTCATCGACAAACATGGTCCGCTGACGAGTGTGAATAGCCCGGCGGTCATCGATCTCCGCGAAGGGCCAATCCCGAAAACGATCCCCCGGACCGCCCATCACCATCAAGAAGCGGATCAAAATGCATCTCCCCGCTAGTCTCTATTTCTTGCCCAAAGCCCTTGGATTACCGGCCGTCTTGTGGCTTGTTTGAGGGGACCAAGCCGGGATTTTCCGTGGCGGTATCTGGAGTATTGTGCAGCTGGTTGCGCAATTCCTCGCGAATAACAGACAGGTGCGGGGGGGCTTCAATCCCAAGCCGTACACCACCCGGTGCCAACTTGACGACCGTGATACAGATGTCGTCGCCAATCCAAATCCGTTCGCCTATTTTTCTTGTGAGTACCAACACGGGAAATGACTTCCTGCGAGACTGCTGGCTGGTTCCTGATGGATAAGGATGTGAAATTGCAACAGATGGCCGCGTACGGATCCTTTTTTTAGGGCGTATTGGCCCTGGATATTGCTTGGATCCCACATACCCGCCCCAGGAACATTGGCGGCGCATGGGGCTACCAAGCCAGAGTATACGTTACCGTGATGGATCGCCTTTTGCAAGGGTTTGGTCTTTCCTGGACCGAATCCGGTTGAGCCCGGTCCAATCGGTGCACGCAATATCAACCAAAGCGGGAGCGATTGTTCGTGACAGGATCTTGACGGAGAGAACGTGGTTTGTGTGTACACGTATGCAGCCCCGGGCTAGAGTGGATGAAATGAAAGCCAACTCCGTTTCTATTCAGCCTTGTTGCACTCCCCTTCTACCGGATCATCGTCCAACGTGAACCAGATCAAGCTCGCGGCCGCTGCATTGAATCAGACACCC
>JAFGFZ010000087.1 GCA_016930815.1 Pirellulales bacterium
AGCCAAATGGAAAGGACGGATCAGGATCACTTCAAAAAACGATTCAGGACTAACAAGAATACCATAGCTGGCCAGAAAGCCTGTTTCAGGATCCGTAAGACAACGCATGTCGAGATTCGCTTCGCGAAAGGGCGTCTTGTCGCGGAGTAAAAATCGACTTTCTGGTAAGTGAACCTCTTGGGACACCCTAGGAACCTTATCCATGTCATAGTACTGGACGTGGCCGTTAGACGCCATGCACGGTAGGGAATTTGTCCCGCGATGAGTATCCAGAATAGCCAACCGAGTCGATGCGCGGCCCACGCCTGATCCATGTCTCCGTGCATTAGGTGAATGATACTACGAGTCAACCCGCACGTCAGGCAATCCGTGGAAAAAAGTCGGCGGAATAGACAGATTGTTGGGAGAGGCACATCTGGCAGAAATGGGAACGTAATTTGCCCATCATCATGGACCTGCAGGAACAATCCCAGCAGCAGGATCGATAGACTTATCACCAGAAGAGCACCGTCGAAGGACTTATCTCGATTTGGGGATGTCTTGGGAGGAGTCATGGTCTATGATCACGGCCAATCATGATGGAAATCTGTTTTTGATGGTTGATATTTTATCCTCCGATGGGATATTATACCACCGTATCGTGAGGCCATGAATCGTGTATACCCCAATTAGGAGAATCAATGCGATACGAAATCAAAGCACTAGGGGTCGGTGGCATCCTTGACCAGGCGATCACTTTAGTCAAAAACCATTTCAAACTCCTCTTCGGCATCACTCTCTGCTTGTATGTGCCTTTTATCGTCCTCACGAATCTTGTGAACCTGGCGATCACACCCGAAGTACCGTCCCAGCCCACGCAAGCGGATTACATTGCTTACCAGCAGGCCATGGTGGGAAATCTGTTGATCACGATACCGCTAGTCATGTTGCAGATGATTTTGATCATTCCGCTAACCAATGCCGCCGTGATGCACGCGGTAGCTAGTGAATATCTAGAACGCCCCATTACGATTGGTGAATCGATTCGCACTGCCTTCAGAATATTGTTGCCGTTGCTGGGTACATCGCTGTTGGTGAACTTATTTATTTACCTGGGATTCCTCGCCTGCGTCATCCCTGGCATCTATTTATTATTCCGTTATTCCTTAACGAATTGCATCGTGGTGATCGAACGAATCAGTGGCATGGCGGCCTTGAGACGGAGCAAGGAGTTGATGCTCAGCAATCGCACACGCCACTACAATACCGCCTTCTTGCTATTTCTGCTTCTTGGAATCATCCAGTGGGCAGTGGTCAGCGCTGGCGTCATCATACCGCAGGAGCATCTCAGGGCAATTATCGTCTCGCTGATTCAAGGGTGCACAGTTTTGTTTGGAACGACAGCAATTGTCGTCTTCTATTTCTCATGCCGGTGTACTGCGGAACATTTTGATCTCGTTCGATTGGCCGAGGCAATCGAGCAGGAACCGCCCGAATCCCCGCTGGAATAGACCGACGGCAGAAGCTGGTCAACCGGAAAGCAGTTTATCGATATGCCATTACCCCAACCCGAGGTCATTCGCGAGAGAGCCGCCGAGATCCTGCAGCGATCCGATTATCAGCTGCAACCAGTCGGAGAGAATCGTGCAACGTTGCGGGATATACTGATGAAAATTTTGGAGTGGATATTGACACCATTCCAGATCCTTTTCGATTTTCTCGATAATATTTCCCCCGTCTTGGCATGGATTGTCACTGGTGGATTGCTACTGATCCCCATCTTGCTAATCGTATATTTTGTGAAATCTTTTCGCGGGGCTTTTTCACGGCCTGGTCGAGATCGGAGTTACCAGTCCGAGAGGACTATGGAGGAAGTCGATCCGGAAACCTTGGAACGCAGCGCTACAAAGGAAGCCGCATCGGGAGATTTCATCCTTGCAATCCGCCTGCTTCTGCGCGCTGTGCTTCTCCGCCTGGCAGCGAGGGATGGCAAGCGATTTGCGCCCGGCATGACGAACCGGGAATACTTGTGCCACTATCGGGAAACGAATCTGTTTCAACCCCTTTTGGTCCTTGTTGATGCAGTCGATACCAAATGGTATGGCACATCCTTATGCGGGATGGAAGACTATCGCGACTGCCAAAATGCTCATCGTCAAATGGTTCAGCATATCCAGGAACCAGCGGAATGCTCAACGCGCGCCATGTAATAATTGCTGCACTGACAATCGCTTGCCTATCCATATTGAGTGTGACCTTTTCCTACCTAATCACACCCGATCCTGGAATATTAGGCAGCGATTCCTATGGGACACGTCCTCATGGCTACCGGGCACTCGTGGACCTACTCCTGGATCTGAACATTCCAATACGCCGTTCCCTGCAACCGCCGAGTGCTGCAGTTGGCGAATCGATTACTCTTGCTTTTTTGGCTCCGAATGCCGAGATGGTTCGAGCGGAACCAGTCTACTTACACCAAGTTGCTTCCTGGGTTCATGCAGGGGGCCGAATGGTCATCGCGCCCAAGCACACCGATTCCCCCTGCGATACCGGCATGCGCCGCGGTGAGACGGGAAACGGATATCGGACCGTATTGCAAGAAATTGGATTGGATTCTATCGAGACGCGCGCGTTCGAAATTTCAATATCCAGCCAGGGTGGAGGAGGGCCAGATGGGAACCACGAGAAAGCCATCACGGCCAATCCGTGCGGGCCTCCACCTGAAATGCCGGATGATTTACCCGCGTTGGCCTATGATGCTGTCACCCCAAGGGAATCATCCGCGACCGTGAATCTTCCCGTTTCCGTGACGGGTAACTTCGAGTATTTAAGGAATAAGGTTTCATTTCTATGTGTTTTTCAAAACCGCATGAACGTCCTTGTTGAAAGGAGGGACTTTGGAGAAAAACACCACCAGGAGTATTCGGGGCAACGTGGCTTCCAAGAGAAATCACTAGGCCGGCAGGAACGAGAAGAGACGCAACCACGACGGAACCATCCAATAACTACAGGACGGCTGTATACGGAAACAAGCGATGGTACTTGCTTGACTCTGGCAGCAAGCTACCGATATGGCAAGGGGGAAATTGTCGTCTTGGGAGATCCAGCACTGGTTGAAAATCGACTCTTAGCTTCGAAAGACAACTCCGTACTGGCTTGCCATTTGTTGGCAATGCCTGGATACGAAATCGTACTAGACGAGTTCTACCACGGATTATTCCATCGGGGGAATCCTTTGTGGCTATTGCAGCGCCCTCATTTTCAATTGCTCACGATGATGATTCTCATGGCATTGGGTCTCTGGGCATGGAGAAACGCGGTCCGTTTGGGGCCGACACTTCCTCCGGCCACCGTCGTGCGCCGGTCTTGGGGGGAGTATATGGAGGCAATGGCTCGATTTATGTCACGTTCTCGGACTAGTAAACCTTTTATGTTAAAACAAGTGCGAGATGGTGTTCTATGGTATTTGCGTAGGGAACTGAATTTGCGACCGGGGCAGGAGGGGCTTGAGGAAGTGGCCTTGGCACTGGCACGCAAGCAGCCCCAGGCTGCAAATGAATTACGTCTAGCGGTCCAGACAGTCGACCGCCAGTTGGAGCAGAAGAATATTGGCAGCGACAAAAAGATCGTCCAGTCGTTGCAGGCGATCTGTCAGAAGATGGATTTTTGAAGGGAACTGCAAGACCGGATCATCTCTAGCCACAGCACCAATTCATAGGGAGCTTCATTTTGTCTTTGGAACAGCGCATCGGTGATATTCGTGCAGAGATCAAGAAAGTCGTTCATGGCCTTGATACGACCATCAACTTTTCCCTGGCTGCCTTGCTGAGTGGTGGGCATGTTCTGCTGGAAGGCCCTCCGGGTACGGCGAAGACATTGTTGGTTCGCACCATTGCTGCGACGATGGCGATGGAATATCGCCGCATCCAGATGACACCCGACCTGCTACCCGGCGATATCACCGGTTCCATGATCTACCGAGAGGCGACGAAGGAGTTCGAGTTCCTGCCGGGTCCCATCTTTGCCAACTTTCTTCTAGCGGACGAGATCAACCGCGCATCGGCAAGAACCCAGTCGGCGATGCTCGAATCGATGCAGGAGCATGGTGTTACCTATAATGGCAGGCGTTATCCACTCCCGCGCCCATTCATTACTTTCGCCACCCAAAATCCCATTGAGCAAGAAGGGACCTACCCGTTACCCCTTGCTCAGCTTGATCGGTTCATGTTCAAACTGGTTGTTTCTTATCCTCAGCCATGCGATGAAGAACAGATTTTGCGCACGCACCACGCCACTGGACCTTTGCCGAGTTTATCGGAGTTGGGCGTTCGAGCTCTTTTTCATCCGGAAGAGATCTTGGAAGCTCAGCGGACGATTCAGCAAACGCATGTGCGTGATGAGGTTTTTCAGTACATTGGGCGGCTGGTCCGGGCGACACGGGACGAGGATCAATTCTTCGTGGGAGCCAGCCCTCGTGCCGGTCTGATGCTGCTAGTGGGTGCGAAGAGCCTTGCTCGATTCGCCGGCCGCGATTTTGTGATTCCAGATGACATTAAAGCCTCGTTCCTGCCAGCGATCCGGCACCGCGTGGTCCTAAGTCCCGCTGCGGAATTAGAGGGTATCCGAATCGACACCGTGCTAGAAAATATCCTTGCAATGACTGAAGTACCGCGATGAGAACTGGCCAATGGATCCTCTTCAGGCGTTTTGTTACGCTTTGTTAGAAGCTGATTGATTGTTTTTTAGAACATGTCCTTCCCCCTATCGATTCGACCCAGCCCGAGGCTGATTTATATTGCTGGCGTCCTGGTGGCTTTCTCGCTGCTCGCGTTTTTCTGGCCGCCGGTTGCCTGGCTGGTACCGCCTATCATCCTGCTGGTTGCCATTTTGGCGGCGAACGACTATCGCGCTTTGCGGCGGGACCTGGATGCAATTGTTCTCGAGCGCCGGATGCCTTCCACGGTAGGGAGGAATAGACCATTTTCGATGGAACTATGGTTGACCAATCAGGGCACGAATCCATGGACGGGAGAAGTACGCGATGTGGTGCCCAGGAACATGCAGCCGCAAATAGCAATCCATCCATTGAACCGAGTGGCCCCGCGCCAGACCTTGCGGCTGAATTCAAGTTACCGCATCGCAGTCCGCGGCCTCTATGAATTGGGGCCGGTATGGATTCGTTTGGAGGGACGATGGGGGATGCTCGAAGGGCAGCGTTCTTTCAGCTGCACGGCTCCGATTGACGTGTATCCTGAACAGTATCATGCAAGTGGAAAGTTCTCGAAAGATGATACGGCCGAAGTTCGTTTGCTGGATCTATTGACAAGAAGCCGTCAACAGGGAGTGGGGACGGAATTCCAGTCGCTCACCGAATATCGGCAGGGAGACGATCCGCGCCGGATGGACTGGCGGGCCACGGCGCGCTACGGGCGACCGATTGTTCGGCGTTTCCAAGTGGAGCAGCACCGGGATCTGATGCTGATCCTCGATTGCGGGCGACTCATGGGAACGACTCTGGGGGATGCGACCAAGCTTGATTCGGCGGTCGATGCGGCCTTGATGCTGGGGCGCCTCGCACTCCAAAATGGCGACCGTTGCGGAGTTGGCGTCTTTGATAAAGAGGTGTTGGGATATTTGCCACCCGTCGCGGGTCGGCATGCCATGCAGGCAATCACGCGATCCATCTACCATGTCCAATCACGTTACCAAGAATCCGATTTTAGTTTGATGTTTGCGGCACTCCAGTCGCGGCAACAAAAGCGGGCATTGGTGGTGATCTTGTCCGATATCGTCGACACGCAGACCACGCACCGGTTCCGCGCTTCGCTGGCTTCCCTGGCACGTCGTCACGTGGTTGTCTTTGCCGCACTACGATCACCCCTCCTGGCCGAGCTACTTCATGATCCGGTTGAGACACTCCTTGATGGACATCGCAAAATGATTGCCTTCCGGATTCTCCGAGAACGGGAGCAGGCCGTCCATATGGTACGGCGAAGTGGTGTGCACGTCCTGGATGTGGAACCGTCGAAGCTAACGGTTCCCTTAATCAACCAATTTATTGCCCTGCGCCGCGAGAATGTGCTCTAGATCGCATCAGCCACTTCGTCAGGCCGATGCGCCCAATGTTCCCGCAGGGCTCCATGAAGAAAATAGCCGAACCACAAGACGGCTGTGATGGCTGCGAATATCAAGCGCGCCGGATCGGAAAGATGGCTTTGTCGCAAATAGCTTTCGATGGCTGCTGCGATGAGCAGCATGATGGCAATTCCACCGCAGATCCGGACGACTTCGAGGCCGGCAGCACGCAACCGTTCACTTCGGCGTTCCAAGCCCGGCTGAACCACGGCCGAACCCAACAGAAGTCCGACGCCCCCGCAAAGAACGATCGCGGCAACTTCCGTAATTCCATGGGGAAGAATCCATGCCCAAAACGGGATCGCTAGACTGGCGTCATGGTGGATCGCTGCAAAGGCTCCGAGCATCATCCCGTTGTAGACAAGCAATAAGACGGTAGGAATCGCGGCCAAGACACCCACCGCCATTGCTAGCAAACCGACTTTCAGATTGTTTGTAAAGAGGAAGGAGGCAAACAGGAACTTGGTGCCACTCGACTGGTCACGCCCGCCACGCAACACGTTTTCCAATTGCTCGGGTGTTGCTCCGGGCATCCGTTCATCATGCGCGGGCAACAAGTTATACGCGGTTAAAGGATCCATTCTGGAAACATGGAAAGCCAATAGGCCTCCAGCGAGAACCAATGCTCCGGAAATGGCATGGTATTGCCAGGTGCGCGCGACCACACGGGCAAAGCCTTCCATGAAAAAGTGGAGGATACCGCGGAACGTCGATTCTTTGGGTGGCAGGTAGATTAAGCTATGCGCCGCAGCTGTTAGGTCGTTAACATATTTCACTAGTTGCCGATCCGTGGTTCGAGTGGATAACTGAGCCAGGTGAATTGTAGTCCGCCGGTACAGGACATCCAGCCTGGCCAATTCCTCGGGCGAGAGCTTACGGGTAGATCGATTGGCCCGCTTTATCAGCAATTCCAGCTCCTGCCAGTCTGGCTTGTTGCGACTGAGAAAATTAGTCATACTCGCTTCTCTTGATGGATTGGACTTCTGTGGATTGAATCCCTCTCATTCGGACCAGCTGCCTCAGGGAAGCAGGGGAATCAAGCAGTCATGACAGGCGATATACGGTTTGAAACACCAGAGAACGTTCGTGTTGTTTATCATGCTGCCGGGCTTGGCACACGGTTTACCGCCTGGATGATCGACCAGATTATAGTCATCTTGTGCTGCATTGTCATGTTTTTTCTGCTCATGTTGGTGAGTCGAGCCAGCGAGACAGTCCTGGACGAATTGGTTGAATCTCTGGATGGTCTGGAATCGGGCGATGGATTGACACCCTACTTCCTGGGTTTTTTTCTTCTGATTTTTGGATTGGGAAGCTTTTTTTATTTTGGTCTCTTTGAACTTTTCATGCATGGCCAGACTCTCGGAAAACGCCAGCTTGGGATACGCGTGGTTTGCAGCAATGGCTTTTCTCTGGCTGCGAGTTCCATATTGGTCCGCAATCTCTTCCGGATCGCTGACAATATACCCGCCTTATGGATCGTTCCGCTGGTTTCCGAAAAGTCACAGCGACTTGGCGACATGGTCGCCGGAACGGTGGTGGTTATCGACACCATGGAGAATATGAGTCATTTACGCGAGCAAATGTTGGAGCGAAATCCGGCGGAGATGAGGTATCGGTTTAGTGACAGCGCATTGAAGCGAATTCGCGAAGACGACTTCCTGGCCGTGGAGAAATTTCTTGAAAGGCATCACGATTTGGATGCAGCCCAAAAAGAGTCCCTGCTATCGCGACTCGTGATGCCACTTGCCAAGCGTCTATGTGCGGAGCCGCCTCCAGAATCGGAGCGGCTCCGATTCTTGGAAGATTTGTTGGCTTGCGAATATCAGCGGCGCTGCCGAAGTCTGGGGTAAGGGCGTTTCTTAGAGCCTATCCCAACGCGGCAGAACCGCAACCAAAACGCAGACTATGGTCATTTTGGACTACGGCCAAATGAATTGTATTGGACTCCAAATTCCTAGGGCGTTGCCCTCGTTGTTTTACACAAGTCAATCAAAGCCTCAGCCCCAACGGGGCGACCTTATACAAGCCCAGGGTGGAGAGA
>JAFGFZ010000088.1 GCA_016930815.1 Pirellulales bacterium
CCCTGGGTCGCCATTCCATTCCCATTTAAAAACCCCAACGGGGTGGCCCTAAACGGACATTATTTTAGGGCCACCCCGTTGGGGTTTATGGAATATTGCGTTACCTATCCCAGGGTTGCGAGACGGTCGGTACCCACCCGTCTCTCCACCCTGGGCTCGTATAGGGTTGCCCCTTTGGGGCTGATACTTCGAATGGCTTATGTACAACGACGATCTTTGATCGGTGGCTATAGCTTGGTCAGGAGACCGGCCACAACGCTCGGTCGGGAGATCGGCTACAACAGGTATGAAGATCGGCTACAACAGGTCAGGAAACCGGCTACAACAGGTCCTCGTTCCACATGGACCAAATCATCAGCCGGTCAGGGCTCGCCGGGCGTCCCTTCGGAGGGTTCGTCATTCCCGTCGGTCGCTGCCCCGGCTCCGACGGGTTCCGGATTTTCGCTATCACCACTGGTTTGGCGGGGTTGTCCCTCGAAGGTGAGTTGACGCTTGTCGCCGACTTTCTTTGCATTGACATGGATCGTCTCCATGCCCGCGAACTCGCCTTTGAGAAGCTCTTCGGCAAGCGGGTCCTCGATGAATGTTTCGATGGATCGGCGCAGAGGCCTGGCACCGAAGTCGGTATTGGAACCTTTCTTGATGAGGAATTCCTTGGCGGAATCGGAGAGGGCCAGCTCCAGACCGCGCTCTTTCAGCCGGTTACGAATTTTTGCCAATTCCATGTCAACGACTGCCTTCAGGTCTTCGGCCGTCAGGTGTCGGAAGACAATGATTTCATTGCAGCGGCCGAGGAATTCAGGGCGAAAGACCTTTTCGATTTCGTCTTGAACCCTTTCTTTCATGCTCTCGTAGCTGGCGTCATCATCGGGCCGTTGGAAACCGAAGGAGGCTTCGTTTTTAATGGCATCCGCCCCGGCATTCGTTGTCATGATCAGAATGGTGTTCCGGAAATCGATATTGCGGCCAAAGCTATCCGTGAGTCGTCCTTCTTCCATGATTTGCAGGAGCATATTGAAGACCTCAGGGTGGGCCTTCTCAATTTCATCCAGGAGGACGACGGCATAGGGGCGGCGGCGGATTTGTTCGGTGAGTTGGCCACCTTCTTCAAAACCGACATAGCCTGGCGGGGCGCCGATCAGCCGGCTGATATTGTGTTTCTCCATGTATTCGCTCATGTCGATCTGGACGAGCGCGTCCTCGTCCCCGAACATGAATTCGGCGAGGGCTTTGGCGAGCAATGTCTTGCCGACACCGGTCGGGCCGGCGAAGATGAACGCTCCGGTTGGGCGTTTGGGATCCTGGAGCCCGCTCCGGCTGCGACGGACCGCCTTGCTAATGGCTCGAATGGCTTCGTCCTGGCTGACCACGCGTTTGTGGAGTTCGTCTTCCATGTGCATCAACCGAATGCTATCCTCGGTCGACATCCGGGTGAGTGGAATCCCGGTCATTTTGCTGACGACCTCAGCAATGACTTCCTCGTCGACGATCCCTTCGGTCTGCTCGGTTTTTTCCCGCCACTGGCGAGTGATTTTCAACTTTTTCTTTTTCAGCTTGTCTGCTTGATCGCGGAGTGCGGCCGCTTTCTCGAAATCCTGTTTTGCGACCGCCTCTTCTTTCTGCCGGTTGAGCTCGTCGACCTCCTGGTCAATTTCCTTCAGGTCGGGTGGTCTTTTCATCGACTTCAGCCGGACACGAGCGCCGGTTTCATCGATCACGTCGATTGCCTTATCGGGGAGACACCGGCCCGTGATATAGCGATCGGAGAGCTCCACGGCCGTTTTCAGGGCTTCGTCCGTGTACTGGACTCGATGATGCTGCGCGTAACGTTCTCGCAGGCCTTCCAAGATGGCGAGGGTATCTTCCTTCGATGTGGGATCGACAATAATTTCCTGGAATCGGCGGGCAAGCGCTGTATCTTTTTCGATATACTTGCGGTATTCGTCGAGGGTCGTTGCACCGATGCACTGAATTTCGCCCCGTGCCAAAGCCGGTTTCAGGACGTTCGATGCGTCGATGGCGCCTTCGGCCCCACCCGCGCCGACGAGGGTATGCAATTCATCGATAAATAAAATGGTATTTTTGGCGCGGCGGACTTCGTTCATGACGGCCTTGATCCGCTCTTCAAATTGGCCTCGGTATTTCGTCCCCGCAACCATCATTGCCAGATCCAAGACGACGATGCGACGGTCCAGAAGGAGTTCCGGGACGTTCCCCGTAACCACCCGTTGCGCGAAACCTTCGACGATGGCCGTTTTTCCCACGCCGGCCTCTCCGAGGAGAACTGGATTGTTCTTGGTACGCCGGCAGAGGATTTGAATGGCTCGTTCAATCTCCCGCTGACGACCGATGACCGGATCGAGTTTATTTTTTTTGGCCAGTTCGGTCAGATCCCGCCCGAAACTGTCGAGGGCGGGCGTTTTGGACTTGCCCTTGCGAGCCTCCTGTTCTTCGCCCTCCTCGCTTTGCCCGCCCCGGCTGGCTTCCATGTCTTCCAGCCCATGGCCCAAGAGGTTAAGCACTTCCTCCCGGACATCTTCAAGGCGGAGCCCGAGGTTCATCAGGACCTGGGCGGCAACCCCCTCTTGTTCCCTTAAAAGTCCCAAAAGGATATGTTCCGTGCCGACATAGTTGTGGTTGAGGCTACGGGCCTCTTCCATGGAATACTCGATCACCTTCTTGGCCCGCGGGGTTTGCGGAAGCTTCCCCATGGTGACCATGTCCGGGCCGCTTTGGACGAGCTTTTCGACTTCCAAACGGATCTTCCGGAGGTCGACGTCCAGGTTCTTCAACACGTTCGCTGCAACGCCACTCCCCTCCTTGATCAGACCCAGGAGGACGTGCTCCGTGCCGATATACTCGTGATTGAATCGCTGAGCCTCTTGATTGGCCAGTTGCATGACTTTGCGGGCACGGTCGGTGAATCGTTCATACATCGCTGTTCTCCCAGATCGCTCGGTCTTCTCTGGTTCCTTGAGTTCCTAGGGTGCGTCCAATCGTATCCATGGATTCCCATGCTTGGCCGGGAACATGAAAGGATCGGTGATAATAAGGCGGGCTCTCGAATTATACGTTGTGGTAGGCGATTTGCAGAAGGGCCGATTGTCCGGTTTCCAGGATTCCCCTTGGACTCTGGCCATTTCAGGCTGCGTCGGTTCTGTCAGTTGTTTCGGAGTTCTCTGTTGTTTCTACTCCGAGAATTGGAGTGGTGGCAGGGACCATTCCGGTCTTCGATTCGGTTTCCGAGACATTGCTGGCCGGATCCGAACCACGCAGGCGATCGCGTTCGCAGGCGATTTCATAGGCCCAGCGATCGGCCGGTTCCAAACGCTCGAGGATGGCCAACTGGGCGTTCGCCTCCTCAAACCGATGCAAATGCCGGTAGAGGGTCGCCAACAGCAGGCGTGCCTCCACGTCGCGGCGATTCCCAATCAGCTGCTTGTGCAGCGTCTGCATGGCCGCGAGCCAGTCTCCTCTCAAGTATTGCGCCTGGGCGCGAAGAAACAAGTCATCGCCGGTTGGGATCGTTTTCCAGTGGTCTGCGGATAAAGACGGATCGCCAGTTGCTGGCCTGGTTGGATCGCCTGAAGCCGCTTCTAGTTCCGAGAACAGACCTGCCCGGTAGGCAACCACCGAGGATCCAATCCAGATGGCAATCGCCAGAACCATTCCGGCGGATTGGACAGTCGATGATAACCAGGCCGTCCAGACACATGTGCTAGCAAACAAAACAGATACCAGGAGCGAGAAGCCAACTGCCAACACAAGGCCCGCCCAGGATCCCCGAATCCAAAGATGCGCAAGACCTGGCCATACCAAAAGAAGCTTTCGATCACAATAATGCACGAGGGGTCTCCCTGCTCCCTGGAATACCTGCAATCGAGGAATCACTTGGGACGCAACCTAACCTTGGTCAAGAACTTGGGGAAAATGGATTGCATTCGTCCCAGGCTAGCAATGGACCTGGGAAATAAAGAAATCCCCTCCCTTTCGGCATCCGGGCCCCAGCTAAAAAGCGGTTTCAGTCCCTCAGCGACCTCTAATAGGTATCGGTTTTGAACTTGACATCCAGCAGCCGGGGTGTTCAGCTCCAGTATCACCATGGGAATTTTCTCTTTAACCGACGATAGCAGTTCCCCCGATTCGGCCCACCAAGCTGCGGCATTCCGTGTCCTGGATGCGGCGGCCAATCGTGCTAGCGAAGGTTTGCGGGTGATTGAAGATTTTGACCGGTTTATTCTTGATGATTCCTGGCTCACCGGTCAGATCAAGCAGTTGCGGCATGATCTGGCGAGCGTTTTGGCCCGGATACCAACGAATCGACGTTCTACAAGCCGCGAAACGATCGGAGACGTTGGGACGCGGATCGGAACACTGGCCGAGGGCTCACGCGCCGACCTGGCTGCCGTCTGCGAGGCGAATTTCCATCGAATTTGTGAGGCGCTACGAAGTCTTGAGGAGTATGGCAAGCTGCTTGATGGGGAGCTGGCCGGGGCGATTGAGCAACTTCGATATCGAGTTTATACGCTGCAAAAATGTACCCGAATCCACCAAATCAGTCGCCAATGTCTGGAGCATCACCGGCTCTATGTCCTCGTGGATGGCCAGTCATCGGGAGATGACTTTTCCCGCCTGGCCGAGGCGCTTGTCGAAGCAGGTGTCTCGATGATTCAACTTCGCGACAAACGCCTCACCGACCGGCATCTTGCCGACAGGGCACGCCGGCTCGTGGCAATCACCAGAGGAACGGATACCGTGGCCATTGTGAATGACCGGCCCGACATCGCCGCGGTCACGCATGCCGACGGCGTGCATGTCGGGCAAGATGAACTGACGGTTCAAGATGCCCGGTCCGTGGTCGGACCAGACGCACTAATCGGCGTATCGATCCATTCGGTGCCGCAAGCCGAAACCGCGGTTCTGGATGGCGCGAGTTATCTCGGTGTCGGGCCCGTGTTTGCATCACGCACGAAAGAATTTGACGCATTCCCGGGCTTGGCCCTGGTCCGGGATATCGCGGCGTTGACCCGCTTACCATGGTTCGCCATCGGCGGAATTACGCTCGACAATCTCGGTGATGTCCTGGCGGCTGGAGCTACCCGCTGCGCCATTGGTGCGGCAGTTGTCCAGAAGGATCCAATCGAATCCGCGACGGCAGCGAGGGCATTCCTGAGGCGATTCGCATCAGAACTCGAATAAGAGAGGGGGAAAAATCTTGTACGAAGTCGAACAGAAGTACCCTGTTTCCAATCCGACCAACGTCCAGCGGCAGCTAGAATTACTCGGCGCGGTACGCAGTCCCACGATTGTCCAAATCGACACCTATTACGACCATCCGGCCCATCGGTTCGCCAAGACGGATGAAGCCCTTCGAATCCGCCGGATTGGGGAGCGGAACTATGTGACCTACAAGGGCCCGAAAATCGATCAGACGACCAAGACGCGTCGCGAGATCGAGTTGCCGCTTGCGGACGGTGAGCCTGGGGCGGCACAGTTCGCCGAACTTCTCGTGGCACTCGGTTTTACGCCGGTTGCCGATGTCCGAAAACGCCGGACACGCTGGACACTCGACTGGCAGGGCCATGCGATTTCTATCGCAGCCGACCATGTCAATGATCTCGGTTCTTTCATCGAATTGGAGATCGAAGCGGACGAAGACCAACTCGCCGCAGCAAAAGAACGGCTCGCATCACTGGCCAAAGAATTGCATCTTACCCGGAGTGAGCGGCGAAGTTATCTGGAATTGCTGCGGGCCCAATAAAGAAAGCGACGCAAATTGCCATTCCGGCGAATGGTTGCTTGTGCGATACTTGCCAGTGGCCGAAAAAAACGGATTCTTTCGTCCCCTCCCCTTGGAGATCGTGCCGTTTATAAGTTTTGTCTCAATAGGTTTTTACGGATGAAATGACTCTCCCGCTTGCGGGAGAGTCGGGCCTTGTGGCCCGGAGAGGGTCTTTTACCATCATTCACAACGTCGCGAGACCATTGGATCAAAGCACCCCACCCGGCCGCTACCGCGTTCGACCTCCCCGTAAGCGGGGAAGTGATATCGATAATTCAAATACTAATAACACGTTATAAACTGCATGACCTTCCCGGAGAGGGGGCTGTGGTGGGCTGATAAAAACTTAGCCAAAACAGGCCCCCCCGCCCAACGCCGTTAAGTATTTTAAGCCTGA
>JAFGFZ010000502.1 GCA_016930815.1 Pirellulales bacterium
AATCCTTCACGGCGTTGCCCAACGGGGTGGCTCTCAATGGCCATTATTTTAGGGCCACCCTTTCAGGGTTTTCATTGGGGTTGGAACGGGAACCCAGGGTTGCGCCAATGCTCGCATAGCTCGCATTGGCTTCACCCTGGGCTGTTATAGCGACGCCCCCTTGGGGCTTTGGATCGAACTTGTGTGTAACAACGAGGGGTGCTACCCCAGGCTACGGTGAAAAAGGCATTCGGCCTGGGATGGATCCCAAAATCGTAACATCATTTAAATATTTATTATCGAAAAATTGTAGCAGAATCCATACAGAGATTATTATAATAGGAGGTCATTGTAGGATGGAAGGAATCTGCCAGGGGAGAGTTCCCTTCCGATACCCGCTTTCGATTGCCCCGAATTCCTGAAAAGAGGTCTGGAACCAATGGAAACAAGTATGACTCAACACAGAAGATTATTTGGCAGCCTCGTCTTGGTATTCTCCGCCCTGATTCTGGGTGTTCTCGTTGCCGGCCCGATGCCCGTTTTCGCCGCGACGACGGTCTGGAATTTCACAGGGGGAAGTTTCACGCCCGAGCCGGGCGGCGTTGGCGTGATGAGTTTCTACAATGACGATAGCAGTTTTGGAACGTTTACCACCGACACGATTGGCGGCAGTGCGACCAGCGTGATCGAGTTCGTTGCCGCCAGCCCAACCCAGGGTCTCCAAGTAACACACAACACGCCACCCAATGGCGGTGGTGCCTATGTGAACAAATACACCTTGATCATGGACATCATGTTCCCCTCTGTAGGTACCTGGGCCGGTCTGCTCCAGACGAATATGGGGAACGCGAACGACGGCGACTGGTTCGTCAATCCGGGTAACGGGATCGGTATTGGCGGGGACTATGATGGCACCATCGTGGCGGGCACTTGGCACCGCATTGGTTTGGTGATCGATACGGCCAGCACCGGATCGAGCTATCGCAAGTACCTTGATGGCGTCGAAGTCGGCGTCCAGGCCAGCGCCGACGGAGTGGATAACCGGTTCACGCTGGATCCCTATTTCTTGCTGCTGACCGATGAAGGTTATGAAACGAATGCCGGAAGACTCAGTAGTGTTCTATTCGCGGATGAACCATTCAGTGCGCTGGAAATGGCAGCGCGGGGCGGTGCCACGGCTTCCGGGATTCCGGCAGAAGTCGTTCTTCCCGTCCTGACGGTTGCCATCAACCGCGACACGGGTGAAATTCAATTGCAGAACAACGCCGGATTCCCAATGGATATCAAGGGGTACTCCATCCTGTCCGCGGCGGGGACGCTCAACGAGACGAACGCGACATTTCTTGCCGACTCCGATCCCGACTGGATCCAATTCACGGCACCGGGAGCGACCAGCGATATCAGTGAAGGCCATCTGACAACCGACACCTTTGCGAATGGGCTGGCGGTCAGTTTGGGCAATGCGTGGATGCCATACTTTGAAGACGAGGGCGATATCACGTTCGAATACATCAAAGGCGATGGCCAGGTAACCGCCGGTCAAATTGTCTTCACTGGGAACGGGGGTGTTCCATTCGAGTTTGGCGATTTGGATTTTGACAACGACATGGATCCCGATGATTGGACTCTTTTTAAGACGAACTACGGCACGGATCTGGCAGGCCTCTCACGAGCGGCGGCGTATCTGGCTTCCGATTTGAACCAGGACGGGACGCACGACATTTTGGATGTCCTTGTTTTCCGTCAGACTTACGACACAGTGAACGGGCCCGGGGCCTTCGCCGCGATGCTCGGATCGGTCCCTGAGCCGTCTACCGGTATCCTGTTTGGGCTGGCCTGCCTTGTCTGTGCGGGGATCCATTGGCGCCGCTGGACCCAACGTATCGCACGAACCATGATTTCCCTGCAAGGATCGACTCTTCTCGGAATTGCGTTGGCGATTGGTTTGGCCTTTTCTTCCATCACCCACGCAGATCCACTCCTCTTTGAAAATTTCGATGGTTTGACCCCATTACTGCAGCCGGCCGCCGATGAAGCGATAGCGCCCGAAATTCTTGGGTGGACCCATACGCCGCCAACGGGGTGGTCGATCAATAATGTCAGTGTCCCCGGAATCGGCGATCCAACCCAAGGTGTTGAAGAATGGGAAGGCTGGTCTTTTACCACGCTCCAGTTCTGGACCAGCGCGGATGGCCAGCGCCGCGAGGAGTTCACGAACTCCAGTGGCGTCTTCGCCGTGGCGGATCCCGATGAATGGGACGATCTTGGAGATCCTGAAAGTCTCGGAACTTACACGTCCAAACTCTTATCGGCCACCGTCTCGATGGCCGGCGTCGCGCCGAACAAGGCTTTCATCAGTTTTGATTCCAGTTGGCGTTATGAGGATTCTCAACAAGTCTTTCTGGAGGTGTCCTATGATGGCAAGGCGCCGATCGAACTCCTCCATTGGACATGGGATCCCAACGACCCCGATTTCCACGACGACGCCCCGAATGAACATATCACGATCCCACTGAACAACACGGGCACCGAAACGACCGCGGTCTTTACATGGACGATGTACGACGCCCACAACGACTGGTGGTGGGCCATTGATAATGTTGAGGTGATTACCCCTCAAACGCTCCGGATCGATCCGGTCGATGGAGATATGGAAATCGTCGGCGGCTCGACGCGTGCCCTCACGGCTTATGAGATATCGAGCGAATCTGGGTCACTCAATCCAACCACATGGCAACTGGGGAACCTCGACGCGCAGAACTTCGACGCCGATGGATCCGGCGTCGGCCAGGCGTGGGAGACGGTTGGGGCGTCCGAAAAACAGTTGGTCGAAGCCTTTCTGCTCGGAGATACGGATTTCAATGCCGGATCTCAGACCTATCTCGGTGCCGGATTTGACCCCGATCAAGGTGTCCAGGACATCATGTTCCGATACAGCACCGTGGGGGGCGCCCTTTATGCCGGTTTTGTCGAGTATGGCAATGTCGTTGGCCCAAGTATCGACGACGGTGACTTCGACAACGATGGGGACGTCGATGGCGCCGATTTCCTCGTCTGGCAACGTGGATTCGGCACGATTTACGACGCGGCCGACCTCGCAATCTGGAAAAATCAGTTCGGTACGGGCGGGGCTTCCGCCAACCTGGCCGGCATGGCGGTCCCGGAACCGGCTGCCCTTGGCCTACTCGGTCTTGCACTCGCTGGCTTGATTGCCGGTTCCCATGGCAGGAAAGGAGAACGCATCATGAACATGTTGAAATTCCGCTGGCTGGGGATCGTGCTCGCCGGATTGGCATTCGCACCGATCGCCTCGGCCGATTATACGCTCGATCGCCTCTATCACATGGGCGACGATCCGTTCGAAGGGGCCAGCTTGGGCAGTTCGATGATCTATGGAATCGACAGTTATTCCACAGCCTCTCCAGGTGATCAGCAAGATCTGGAGGATATTTACGGTACCGGGCCCACCTATGTAGACGTCCGAACGATCGGAGGGGGTCGCCCGGGAGCCACGGCTGCCAACTATTATGGGGTTCGGTTCGACGGATCGACCAATTTCATCAAAGGTCCTCGGTTGAGTTCCCCCAATACGTCGAAGGCCTCGACCGGCTTTGACGGAGAGGGGGATGCCGGGCCACTCGATTACAGCAACATTGTCGACCGCGGATTCCAGTTATGGATTTACCCGACCGCTCCGGACGCCGGTGTCCAGGATATCGTCATGGACACGGAATACCTGGGGGTGGGGATCAGCGCGACCGGAACGTGGACCATGCGCTACAACGTCGATATCGATAGTGGAGTTGCCGCAACCACCGCATGGCATCATATCATGGTTGTCCGGCCGTACGGTCCTACGGGTGGGTCCTGGATGTACCTCGATGGCGAAGTAATCGCAGCGGCCCCAGGCGGTTACTCCACGAACCAGAATCCACTCGTTCTGGGCGCGAATTCCGGCGACGATGGAAGTGACCCGAATCTGCCGGATACAGGGACGGAGCACTTCTTCACTGGGACGCTCGACGAGTTGGAGATGTTTATCATGGGAGTCAACGGCGCCGGTTTCGATTATGGCACATTCAACGCTAGCACGGATAATCCGACCATCGCCGCCGCCTTGAGTGGCACCGATCCGGCCGATGTGAACTTGGATGGGATCGTCTCCGGGAACGGGACCGGCCCCGCCGCCACCGATGACGTGACCGCTTTCGTGGATGGCTGGCTTAGCGAGCGGCTTGTAAACGATGTTCGCGTTGGCGACCTAATAAGCCGCGAGAATGGCGATTTGGATTTCAACGGGATTGTGAACCTGTACGACTACGCCATCCTAAACGCCGCCAATCCGGCCCTGGGCGCCGCGGTTGCCACCGCGCTGGGCGGAGCTGTTCCGGAACCAGCGTCCATCCTCTTAGCGGCCATGGCATTGGCCGCATGGCTCGGTATTCGCCAACGCCCCCGATCGGCGTGAATGGTCCTTTTACTTGTTGTGGACTGGTCTCCCGACCAGTCCACACATCGGACCAGGTCTTGCATGGGTGTCGTGGTCAGGAGACCACGACACAACCAGTCCCGACCAGTCTACGCATGATATACCTAGGCCTTGACCCACGGACACAACGCTGACTATTCTTTGGAAACAATTAAGGGAACCGTTCACAGGCCGCCGGGGACTGGCTCATTTTTCGGCCCGTTTTGGCCTTTCCGCCAGTTCGTGCGTGAAGGCCGAAAAATGTGCCTGTCCCCTTACGGTCGCCCTGGAACCAAAAATACAAAATCCTTGGGAGTCTTGAATTTTGCCTTACGATAGCATCTTGTTGGTCAAGCAGGTGCCCGACACGGCCAACATCACGGCCGAGGCGATGCGGGAGGATGGAACCGTCAATCGGACTGCCTTGCCGGCCATTTTTAACCCGGATGACCTCAATGCCCTCGAAACGGCCCTGGAAACACGCGACCGCTATGGCGGTACGATTACGGCCCTTTCGATGGGGCCACCGAAAGCGGCGGATATTCTGCGATCCTGTCTGTACCGGGGCGTGGATCGGGCGATCCTGTTGACCGACCGCCGGGCAGCCGCGAGTGACACCTTAGCGACCAGCTATATCCTGGCCCAGGCAGTACGAACCATTGGCCGGTTCGATATCGTATTCACCGGCCGCCAGGCGATCGATGGCGATACCGCGCAGGTCGGCCCCCAATGCGCCGAGAAACTCAATCTGCCACAGATCACGTACCTGGAAGAGTTGATTTCCATGGTGGACCGGAGGATACGGATTCGCCGCAACACGGGTCAAGGTTGGGAGATCGTCGAGGCGGAGTTGCCCGTGCTGGTGACTGTGATGGGGAATGCGAACAAGCCACGCCCGCCCGCGGCTCGGCGGCTGATGCGATTCAAACGGGCGCGGGTGGAAACCGAAGTGGCGGCCGAGGTGAAGTCCGCGCTTCCCGATGCGACCGACGACGAGCGAGCGGCCGAAGTTCAACGGCGCACCCAGGGACTCCATTCGCAGGGATTATCCATCGAGCAATGGAGTTTGCAGGATATCGGAGCCGACCTGTCCCGCTGTGGCCTGGCCGGATCTCCCACGAAAGTCTTCAAGGTCCAGTCGATTATTCTGACCAAGGAAGGCTACACCGAAATCCCACCCACCGAAGAGGGTGCCCGTCAATTAATCCACGAGTTGGTCATCGACCGGACATTAGGCTAGTTATGATTGAACCAAATCCCGCAGGCGAAGTCTGGGTTTTTGCCGAGCATCAAGGCGGATCGTTGCAAGAGGTCGTGCTTGAACTCAGTGGCAAGGCACGTGCTCTGGCAGATCAACTGGGTGTGGCCACCGGAGCCATCCTCGCTGGCGCGAATATCCAGGGATTTCCCGAACAATTGATTGCCCATGGAATCGATCACGTCTACACGGTCGAAGATTCCCGGCTGACCCATTACCAGACCATGCCCTTTGCCAGAGTGGTCTGTGCACTGATTGCAAAGCACAAGCCGCAGATTGTTCTCTACGGAGCCACCTCTGTCGGCCGGGATCTGGCGCCGCGCGTGGCGTCCGAGATGCGTGCCGGCATGACCGCCGACTGCACGGATCTGGAAGTGAAGGATGTGACCGATCCGCGAACTCAAAAGGTTCATGAAAAACTGCTCCTTCAGATTCGGCCCGCCTTTGGCGGGAATATCATCGCAACGATTGTCAACTACGATTGGTGGCCCCAGATGGCCACCGTCCGCGAAGGGGTCATGCCTCTTTTGGGATCCAATCCTACCCGTCAAGGCCGCATTCTCCGGGAACCGGTGGGACTTGCCGACACCCTGTTTCCCATCCGATTGATCGAGCAGCATATCGAGCTGCGATCAGTGAACCTGAAAGGGTCCCGGGTGATCGTCGCCGGTGGAGGCGGGGTGGGGGGCAAACAGAATTTTCAACTGATCTACGAACTTGCCGGCGCCTTGGGTGGGGCCGTCGGTGCCAGCCGGGCAGCCGTCGATAACGGATACATCGGCAAGGATCATCAGATTGGACAAACCGGGACGACCGTCCGCCCAGCCCTCTACATCGCCGTTGGAATCAGCGGCGCGGTGCAGCACCGGGCCGGCATGGAAGAATCGGCCAAGATCATCGCGATCAATCAAGACCCCGATGCGCCGATTTTTTCCGTTGCCCACTATGGAATCGTGGGCGATCTAAAGAAGGTGGTTCCGATGCTGATCAAAGCACTCAAGGATCGCAGATAAAAGAGAACTCGCGCCCAGAGGAGTCCGCCGTGGCCAACTTCTTTCTTGACAACGAAGATATCCAGTTTCTCCTTGATTCGATGGACGTCGTCGAAATCGCTCGAATTCAAGAACTGGATGCCAAAAACGGCTCTGCCGATTATGTGCCCCTCGACGCGGAAGACATGGTCGATAATTACCGCCACATTCTCACGATCGTGGGGGAGGTGGCTGGCGAAACGATCGCGCCCAATGCGGAAATCATCGATCGGGAGGGAAATACGTTGAACGCGGATGGGACGGTGACACTCCATCCCAAAGTCCGCGAAAATTTGCGGCGGATGACCATGGCGGACATGATGGGATTCACGCTGCCCCGAAAGTATGGTGGCCTGAATTGCCCAAATTTGATCTACACCATGGCGACGGAAATCGTTGCCCGGGCGGACGCTTCGTTCATGAACCTGTTCGGTCTCCAAGGGATCGCGGAAACGGTCAACGCGTTCGCCAGCCAAGACATTAAAGACAATGTCCTGCCACGTTTTGCGAAAGGCGAAGTGACCGGCGCGATGGTCCTCACAGAACCCGACGCAGGGAGCGACCTCCAAGCCGTCCGGGTTCGAGCCGATCAGGATGACACCGGCCATTGGCACCTCAACGGTGTCAAACGCTTTATCACGAATGGCTGCGGTGAGATCCTCCTGACATTGGCTCGCAGTGAACACGCGATCTCGGATGGACGAGGATTGAGCCTCTTCATTTCAGAACGTTCGGATCGGGTCAAGGTCCGCCGACTCGAAGAGAAGCTCGGTATTCACGGTTCGCCGACCTGCGAGCTGGTTTTCGACAACACGCCGGCCCAACTGATCGGGGAACGGCAACGCGGATTGATCACCTATGTTCTTGCCCTGATGAATGGAGCACGTGTTGGAATTGCCGCCCAATCCTTGGGAATTGCCGAAGCGGCCTACCGATTGGCCAGAATCTATGCCCACACGCGGCATCAGTTCGGGATGCCCATCGAATGGATGCCAGCCGTTGCGGAAATGGTCACCGACATGCGCATCGCCATCGAAGCGGCCCGCGCGCTTACCTATGAAACAAGCCGCCTCTGTGATTTGGAAAACAACAATCAGCGGATCCTGGAATGGAGCGCGGATCGCCTCGACTCGGCCGAGCAGAAAGAGCGGAAACAGGCCGCCCGATCGTACAAGCGGCTCAACGCGATGCTGACACCGATGAGCAAATACTACGCTTCCGAAATGTGTTGTACCGTGGCCGACCAGGCCATTCAGGTACTCGGTGGATCAGGCTACATGAAGGACTACGCCGCCGAACGACATCTCCGGGACGCTCGGATCACAACCATTTACGAAGGGACCAGCCAACTGCAAATCGTCGCGGCCATCCGTGGCGTGATGGCTGGATCCTTCGAATCGTATGCCGCGGATTTTGAAAAGGCGGAATGGGACGATCCGGCATTAGCTGCATTGAAACAAGAACTCTTGCAAGGAAAAGCGAAGATTATGGAGGCGATCCAATTCGCCAAGAGCCAGTCGGCCCGGTATCAGGACCTCTGCGCCCGGAGACTTGTCGATGCAGCCATTGCAGTCATTGTCGGCCATTTGCTCCTTCGACAGGCGACTCGAAATGACAGAAAGCGGAGCGTGGCGAAGCGGTTCATTCAATGCCAGATGCCGGTCCTGCGAATGAAGTGCGAGCAGATTCTTTCTGGTGACACATCGCCTTTGGATGAATTCGGTATGCTGGCCGGCCCCGTCCCTTCGGTCCATTAACGCCAGTCAACAACGAACAGGGCTCCGTTCTGACGCGGTCTCCCGACCCCACTGTTCTGACGCGGTCTCCCGACCGCGTCACCCTCCGTCCTCCGTTCCGACGCGGTCTCCCGACCGCGTCACCCTCCGTCCTCCGTTCCGACGCGGTCTCCCGACCGCGTCACCCTCCGCTCCAAGCCTCCGTTCCGACGCGGTCTCCCGACCGCGTCACCCTCCGCTCCAAGCAACCCATCACCATTATCTATCCGTTGAATTACCAAGCCCATCAGATATCATGGCCATATGGAACGATATAAATTTTTCTCGGACGGAGCAGTTTATTTCATAACGTTTTCTATCGTGGACTGGCTGCCCGTATTCGTCTCCGATAACGCCTTCCAAATCGTTACGAAGAGCCTTAATTATTGCCATCGACACCAAGGTCTGCGCACGAATGCTTTTGTGATCATGCCTACGCATTTTCATGCGATTTTTTTCCACGCGGATTTTAAAGCAGAACCTTTACTCGGTGCACTTACTGCTTTTCGCAAGTTTACTGGAAGACAGCTGGTAGAATATTGCAAGAAGCATATGCCGTCCTGTTTCAGGAACGCATTTTTAAACGCTGCGAGTAACGATCGAAAATTTACATTCTGGCAGAAAACACGCCATCCCGAACAAATCGAAACGGAGCGATTCTGGGAACAAAAATTCGATTACATCCACATGAATCCATGTCGAAAAGGATTCGTGCGGCATGCATCCGACTGGCGATACTCGTCTGCCGCTTATTGGCTTTCTGATGGCCGAGTGGAAAGTGAGGTTCTGCTCTCAGCTCTGGAGTGGTAGCCATTGTGATCGATGGGCTGGGCTTCGAGGGATTCTAACAATGTCATGGCGTGGTCAGGAGACCACGCCATAACAGGTGTCTCCCGACCCCACTGTTCTGACGCGGTCTCCCGACCCCACTGTTCCGACGCGGTCTCCCGACCGCGTCACCCTCCGAGCCAAGCCTCCCCAACAATGGCGTGGTCAGGAGACCACGCCATAACGGGGGCCCCGTCCCTTCGGTCCATTAACGCCAGTCCGCGACGAACAGGGCGGCGGCTTGACCCTGGGGGGTTACATTCAGGGCAAGGACGCTCTCGCCCGGATCCATTTCGGGATCGGTGACGACAAAAACCGGACATTCGGGATCCGGGGTTTCATAGTTGAGCGTACGGAAAAGGCGCCGTTTTCGGAGTGCCAGCAGACTGGCGATTAGCTCGACAACACCACTTCCGGCGCCGAGGTTCCCAAAGAAGCTTTTCGCCGCCACGACTGGGATACGTTTGGTATCCGAGTCGAACATGGAAGAGATGGCCCGCGCTTCTTCGGCGTCCAATGCAATATCGCTCAATCCATGCGCATTGACATGCCCGACATCCGCCGGGGCTGCATGGGCATCATCCAGGGCGTTCTTCATGGCCTGCGTCAAGGCCTGTTGCCATTTCCCTCGGCACGCGTGATCGGCGGCGAAAGCGCTCCCGATTCCGCGGACTTCCGCATAGATCGTCGCTTTCCGTGCCTCGGCGGCACCCAATTCCTCCAGCACGACGGCAGCGGCTCCTTCGCCGAGGACCATACCCGACCGATGCCTGTCAAAGGGCCGGCTGGCTTCCGCCGGCCGGGAATCACCTCGAGCGATCTCTGCCTGCCCGACTGCGTGAATCGTTTTCATCGGATGGACCCGGGTCCCGGTTGCTCCGGAAACGATCCGGTCGGCATGGCCACGTCGAATGGTATGGAACGCCTCTCCAATGGCCAAAAGTCCGGCAGCTTCGCGCTGGGTAACCGAATTATTGGGACCGCGGAAATCGTTAAAAATCGCGAAATGGCAGGCAGGCATGTTGGGAAGGTATTTTAGCAGCCACAGCGGTGACATTTCGCCGAGGCCATCCGTGCCCCAACGGGCAAAATGGAACCGGTCCTGAATCCGCCCGCATTTGGCCACTCCCGCGGTAAAATCTTCCGGTCGTGTCAGCATGAGATCGCTGCCAAAGAGGACGCCCGTCCGGTCGGGATCGACGATTTCCGGGGAGAGCCCGGAATCGGCAAGGGCCCGCTGGGCCGCGGCGACTCCCATCTGGCTTTCCCGGCTCATCATTTTAATGCTTTTACGAATGGCTTTTTTCTTGGCTGGATCCAACGGGCCATAATCGTCGATGGCACCGGTAAATTCAATGGCTTCCGCGGCAAAAGGGCAGGGGAGTGCCGCTGGTGGCAATGACCGCAACTCCCGCACGCCACTCCGGCCCTCCGAAAGGGCATCCCAGAAATCCGGCAGGGAATTCCCGAGGGGGCTGATCAATCCCATGCCAGTAATCACAACGCGACGGTGACTCGATAGGGCGCGATTCATGGCAATTCGCTCAATCCGTATCCTGACGTTTTTTGTTTTCCACATGAGCTATGGAGAATCTACCAGCAAGAGCCATTGACAGTCCAGATAGCGTCGGTCTATTATTTAGGATTCGATTATTAACCTATCCGGTTTCCACCGCGATCTCGATTTCCTTCCATGGCCGTTCCAAAGCGTAAACACTCGAATTCCCGCACTGGCAAACGTCGGTCCCACGACGCCATTAAAATCCGACAGATCCATCGCTGTAAAAAATGCGGATCCGTGGCACCTTCCCATTCGGTTTGCCCGAACTGCGGCCATTACATGGGACGGCTCATGGTCGAGATGGAGGAATAGAACAGACTGTTGGCTTTCCAGGAAATCCGCGGTTCCACGAACTGGATCCATCTGAGAATTCTCTGGAAGGCCGATTTCTTGGCATCGGGCCTAGCGGAGTTCAACGGACCGGTCCCCTTGAGGCGATATCTTGGGAGATTCATTCTCACGGATCCGGCATCCTTTGTTTGGCTGTGGTTGGAATTGGTATCGAGTAACATGACTCAAACGGCACTCCTGTTTCCGGGACAAGGCGCCCAAGCGATTGGCATGGGAAGGGACCTTTATGCCACGTTCCCGCCCGCCCGCCAGCGTTTTCAACAGGCCTCGGAAATCCTTGGCTACGATTTGTCCACGATCTGTTTTCACGGGCCGAAGGCGGAACTGGATTCCACAAGGATCAGCCAGCCTGCGCTGTTCGTTACGAGCTTGGCGGCCCTCGACCAATTCCAGCACCAGACATCGGGAAATCCTGAATGGAATCCCGCGGCGGTGGCGGGGTTGAGCCTGGGCGAATATACAGCGCTGGTATGTGCCGAAGCGATCGATTTCGATGACGGGCTGCGACTGGTCGCCCAACGGGGTCAGGCGATGCAGGAGGCGGCCCAGATCGTTCCCAGTGGCATGGTCAGCCTGCTTGGCCTCGACCTCGAAACCGTCCAGCGCATTACCGGCATCGCCCGGGAAAATCAGGTCCTCCAGGTTGCCAATCTATTGTGCCCGGGCAATATTGTGGTTTCCGGCCATTGGGAGGCGTGCGAACGGCTCACCGGATTGGCCAATCAAGCAGGTGCCATCAAGGTGATTCCACTGGCCGTCGCGGGGGCCTTCCACACTTCCCTCATGCAGCCGGCGGTCGAGCGGCTCCGAGACGCGCTGGCCGGCGTCAAGATCCACCCGCCCCGTATCCCCGTTGTTTTCAATGTGGATGCCCAGCCGCACACCGATCCGGAGGAGATTCGATCACTTCTCCTGCAACAGTTGGTCAGCCCCGTACGCTGGGAAGATTCCATGCGATGGTTGATCGATTCGCACGGGATCGAGCGATTTTATGAGGTTGGTCCCGGACGGGTTTTACGCGGTTTGCTGAAGCGGATCGCTCGAAAAATACCATGTGAGTCCACCGAAGCATGATCGATTCCAGCACGACCCTACATCAGGATCGGGAGTTTTTCACTCGATTTCCTACCATCTCGAAACGTGGATGGGACCTTTCCAATATCCCTTGGAAGATACCAGCCCCCTTTTTCCCATCGGAGGTCGGCTTCGACTGGACAAAAATACCAATTCCGGCTATATCTTGTTCCACTTTGCGGAGATTCTCTATACTAAGTCAAACGAGAGATTATCCCAAGCGAACCACAGGAGGACGTTGATAGTGGCCTCAACATTTGAGCGTGTGAAGGATATCGTTGCTGAGCAGCTTGGAGTAGATAAAGAGAAAGTGGCGATAGAGACGTCGTTGGTGAACGATCTCGGTGCCGATTCACTCGATGTCGTCGAGCTGGTCATGGAGCTTGAAGAAGAGTTCGACCTCAATATCCCCGATGATGCCGCCGAAAAAATTCAAACCGTCGGCGAGATCGTCGAGTACATCGAAGCCAACGGTGGCAGTTGATCACAACACGACATGCTACTTCGGCGGGTGGACGATAGAACGCCATCCCGTGGATGGCGTTTGACGTATGCGCCAATTACCTATGAAATCGAGAGACACTCGCTGCGTCATGGTTTGTCACCCGCTAGTGATGTTTGTTTTATCCCACCCAATCCCAGGCATCTAGCCTGCATATTTCATGAAACGTCGCGTTGTTATCACAGGGATGGGCGCCGTCACGGCGTTGAGCTTGAAGGTAGAGGATCTATGGCAACGCATCCTGGCCGGCGAGAGCGGCGTTCATGAGAACCGCCAATTCGACACAACGGACTATAAAGTCCATATTGCCGGCGATATTTACGACTGGTCCACCGAGGGGTACATCGATCGCAAAGAGGCGCGGCGGATCGACCGATTCACGCAGTTTGCCTTGGTCTCGGCCGTGGATGCCGTCACCGACTCTGGAATCGATTTCGCCCGCGAGGATCCATTCCGTTGCGGCGCCATCCTTGGTTCCGGGATCGGTGGCTTGAATGAGATTGAGACCCAGCATGAACGGCTTGTCATGAAGGGTCCCGATAAAGTCTCCGCCTTCACAATTCCTAAACTCATGGTCAACGCGGCCAGCGGGCAGGTTTCCATCCGGTTCGGGATCCGCGGCCCGAACTTTGCCGTTGCCACCGCCTGTGCAAGTGCCACCAATGCGATGGGCGATGCATTCAAGTCCATCCAGTACGACGATGCGGATGTGATGGTCTCCGGCGGTTCCGAGGCGGCAATTACACCGATGGGTGTCAGTGGTTTTTCCAACATGCGAGCCCTCTCCGAACGGAATGGAGATCCTCAACGTGCCAGCCGGCCCTTCGATGCCGATCGGGATGGCTTCGTCATGGCGGAAGGTGCTGGTATCCTGATCTTCGAGGAACTCGAGCATGCCCGAAAACGGGGGGCGAAAATCTACGGAGAAGTCCTCGGATTCGGCACCAGCGCCGATGCCGGCCATATTACTCAGCCAGACGCGAATGGGGTCGGGGCGGCCAAAGCCATGGCCAATGCCCTGCATGATGGGAATCTGAGCCCCGATCGTATTCATTACATCAATGCCCATGGGACCGGCACCCAGTTGGGAGATCTCGCGGAAACCGTCGCTGTCAAAACGATTTTTGGTGAGCATGCCTGGAAGCTGAATATTTCCAGCACGAAGAGTCAGCTCGGCCACCTCTTGGGGGCCAGCGGTGGTGTCGAGCTCATCCTCAGCCTGCTAGCACTCCGTGACCAGGTCTGCCCCCCGACGATTAATCTTGAAACACCGGATCCCGATTGTGATCTGAACTACACCCCCAACGAACCACAGCAACGTCCCGTGGTCGCCATCATGAGCAACAGCTTCGGATTCGGTGGCCATAATGCATCCATCATCGTTGGCCAATATGACGGTTGATCATGATCGCTCTTGCTGCTTTTCGGCGATCTGCTTATGATCCTGCGCCTCTTGGCATACCGTTTCTTATCAGGACTCCGCCTATCTCAATCCGCGATCAGCAAGGAGGCTGACGGATGGCTCTTCGCTCGGCCGCAACGACAGCCCTCGAGGCTTGTTTCGCCATTGTATTCCTGGCAAACACTCTGCCAGCACAGAGCGCCGGCCCTGGAACCATCCATGGTTGGCGATCTCCGAGGGGCGGTAACCACAATCCCGCTGAAACCGAGATCCAACCGAGAGATCCAATCACCCCGACAATCCAGCAGATTCCAAATGCGGGACCGGCGACAACCGCCCTCTATTCCGAATTGCAACCGGCAAATCCAGCGTCCCGCGCATCGCTCGCGACAGTCGAAGAAACCACGCCACCTTCTCGCGCACGGGTCACGAAAGGATCCGGGACACTGCCAAACAACCACGGCCAGATATGGCGTGAGTATGATATCTCACCCTACACCCAAAGCGTCACGACCAGTACCCGCCCTGAACAGGCAGTGATCGATTGGATTCTGCGCGAGACTGGATACGAGGCTTGGCACAGCGAACCACTCGGAATTCTCAGCGCGGATCGCAATACGCTCCGTGTTTACCATACACCGGAGATGCAGTCCGTTGCGGCAGACATTGTCGATCGCTTCGTCAGTAGCCAGGCGAAGGCCCGTGCTTTCGGACTGCGTATCGCATCGATCCGCAATCCCAACTGGCGGTCGAAGGCAATGCGTCTTACGACACCGGTCCCCGTTCAATCATCGGGCGTCCAAGGATGGCTCCTGGCGAAAGAAGATGCGGCCCTTTTGATTTCGGAACTCCGTCTCCGGACCGACTACCGCGAACATAACGCACCGGACCTTTTGGTCCACAATGGCCAGTCAACGGTCATTTCGACCATGCGCCAACGAACCTATACCAAAAATATCATACCGACGAATACGGCGTGGCCAGGGTATCAGCCCGAAATGGGAGTTCTTGATGAAGGATTTTCACTCGAATTCAGCCCGCTCGTCTCACTCGATGGGAAAACAGTGGATGCGATCATCAAGCTACGGCTCAACCAGATTGAAAAGATGGTCCCAGTGCAGCTCGACGTACCCACTCAAGTGGCCCCCAACCAGCAAGCTCAGATCGAAGTTCCACAAATGACCATGTGCGATCTGCACGAACGGTTCCGCTGGCCCGTCGATCGGGTTCTCCTCCTATCCATGGGAGTTGTCGCGATTCCCGAACCGGTCCGAGGCAATCTTCTGACCGACGCGTTTCCACTCGCCAAATCTCCGCCCCGGGCGGACGCGTTGCTCCTGATCGAAAGCAAAGGTGGCGTTCGCCAAATCGATGCGGCCGCTGCCACGGCACGCCAAGGCGGATCCAAGTACCATGGCCGGTACTGAGGAAATCTAGGAAAATAGCGGCAATTGGGTATCGCCTTCTCGCTTGCCGCCATGCGAGTCCTGATCTGGATATTTCACCCCAAGGTGCTGATAACCGGCCTCCGTCAGTTTTCTTCCTCGTGGAGTCCGTATCACCAATTGGCTCCGCAAGAGGAACGGTTCCACCTCGTCGGTTAGAGTATCGACTGCCGCATTGAGTGTATGGGCAACGGCCTCGACACCAACCGGCCCGCCATGGAAAACCCGCAGGACCGTTTCCAGATATTTCCGATCTTGCGGATCGAGGCCCAACCGATCGATTCCCAGCATATCGAGTGCAGCCTCGGCAACGGGGAGTGTGATCCGCCCCCGCGCGCGGCTGGTTGCATAATCGCGAACCCAGCGCAGGCGGTTGTTGGCCACTCGAGGCGTGCCACGACTGCACGCGGCAATTTTCTCGGCCGCCTCCCCATCGATCGGAACGTTCAGCTTCCCCGCGTTCCGGCAGACGATCTCCTTCAATTCGTCAATGCTGTAGAATTCGAGGTGCTCGCGGAGATGGAACCGGTCGCGAAGCGGTGCGGACAGAAGCCCACTACGCGTGGTTGCGCCAATAATCGTGAATGGCCGCAGGGCCATATTGACCGTCCTGGCATGGACACCTTCACCCAGCGTGATATCGACTCGAAAATCTTCCATCGCCGGGTACATGAATTCCTCAACCGCTTTCGGCATGCGATGGATTTCATCGATGAAGAGAATCGATCCTTCCTCCGCATTGGTCAAATACGGAAGGAGATCCTTCGGCGCGGTAAGAGTTGCACCACTGGCAATCTGGAGCCCAACACCCATATCCCGCGGGATACATGTCGCAAAGGTCGTCTTTCCAAGGCCCGGCGGACCATCCAGCAAGATATGTCCAAGCGGTTCCCGGCGCATCGATGCCGCGTCGACGGCAATTCGGATCCGCTCGTAAACTTCCCGCTGCCCGACCATCTCAGACAGATGTTTCGGCCGCAGTGCCAGATCCTCGTCGTCCCGCTGGATCGATACCGGCCCACCGGCCGCTGGTTCACGAACCCGATCATCTCCCGAAAGGATGGCTTCTCTGGACATAGACTATCTATATCAGATTCCACCCTACTTGGAAAAGCCGACTCCCAACGCTTTTCAAAAGATCCTGCGTAACCGACAATCGTTCCATGGCTCAACAACTCCATTGGAAATCGTTTTTAAAGGCACAAACTCGCAATCCCCGATTCCTGTGGCAAATGGTTTCAGGAATCCTGGCACTCGGGATTGCTTGCGCGGTGGTTATTCAGTTTCTCCCCATCCGAGCAAGCAATGCCCCTGACCTGGTATTGATCCCATCGACATCAACGGCCGGCGATCCGATCGATTCCATCTCGATGTTCGAATCGATCCTTGCCGATTCCGAGATTGAATTCAGCGGCATCTTGGACGTTCTGCCTGGCCTCTGGGACCTGCTCGGGGCCGAAAAAGCCAACGATGGAACATTGGATCGAGTCCGCAATCTGCTTGTTTCATCCGACCATTTTGATATTTCCCAGCGGCAAATTGCCCTGGGACTGTGGGAAAGCCTCGGCCAGGAATTTCCGGTATCCGGTCTGGTCCAGTCAGCAACCGCAGAACCACCCGTTCGCTGGGCGAACTGGGCGCTTGGTGTCTTCTGGCATTCCCGGGAAGACCTCGATGATGCCGCCTCGGCCTACGAGCGCGAGGGCCGGTTCGAAGACGCCATCGCCGCTCGCCGCAAGGCCGTGGAGTTGTATCTGGCCAATGAGGATCTGGCCGCCCTGGAACGCTTGAACCGCGATCCGCGTTACACGAAGATCCTGGACCAGCAGATTGCCCTGGAATTGGCTATCGCGCGGCGGGACTGGTGGGCCGTCTGGTGGATTCTTCCACAAACCGAACTGGATTTGACATCGTGGGGAACCTGCATCATCGCCGCGCTGACCGGCCTGTTCTGGATTCTCTTTAGCTTCCAAGCTGGGCTTGGTTTATCACCTCGCCAAGCCCGATTCTGGATCTATCTCTCTGGTGTTGGGCTCGGCGTGCTAAGTATCTGGCCAACCACGTTCGCCGTGATCTATCAAGATACGGTCTGGCAACTTGAAGAAGGGACAACGCTAGCGAGCGGGCTTCGGTTTTACATTCTTGGGGTGGGTCTCCGCGAGGAACTTTGCAAGTTGCTTTTCGTTATTCCACTGGCCCCCTGGCTCGTTCGCCGCCGCGATGATCTCGAAATGTTGATCACATCCGCCTGTGTTGGCCTCGGATTCGCAGCATTTGAGAATATCCAGTATTTTGGTGCCTCCTTTTCCACGTCGTCGATACCGCGCTACTTGACCGCCAATTTTTTTCACATGGCCGCGACTGGCATCGGTGGTTTATGGCTTTGCCGGGCTATTCGCTTGCCACGGGAATGCGGATCCCATTTCCTTGCCATCTTCGGGATCATTGTCTTTGCCCACGGCCTGTACGATTCCTTTTTCGCGGTGCCTGCTTTGGTCCAGTACAGCCTGGGAAGTATGATCATCTATATTCTCCTCTGCTACCAGTTCTTTCACGAACTCCGCCACCATAGAAAATCGGCACCTGAAACGATTAGTTTAACCGCGAATTTCCTCGCCGGAGTGTCTCTGCTGACATCCATCTCGCTCGTTTATGTGACAGCCATTCTTGGCTTGCGTCTGGCCCTCATCACATGCCTCGGCCCCGCGCTCAGTACCGGCTTGATGGTCTATATGTTCCTTCGCGAGATGCCAGAATCGATGGTGCAGGTCTGACGGGACCCTGCAGCGCGCCGCATGCCGGGCATGGTTCCCCCGCGCGTGAATGGACATCTCCGGGTGGCCAAGGGCCGAGTCGAAGCATGCGTGGTTAACAGAATGGGGCGGTTATGGGCGCTTCTGTTGTTCATAGACGGCCCGAAGAAGTCCATCCACATCTTGGTATGTCTTCTTCTTTGCCAGCGCCGAATCGATCAGTCGCCGCGCATCCGACTCATGATGACCCAACTGGCGTAAAGCCTCGAACGCATCGCGGATGACATCATGTTCGACCGTTGCCTCGGACGGGACTTCACGGCCAATCAGCAGCGCGAACTTGGGGATCTTGCGCCGCAACTTGGCGATAATCCGCTCGGCGATAGCCGGTCCAATACCCGGCAGAGCGGCCAATCCCTTGGTATCTTGTTCTTCAATCAACGCGGCCACCTCTTGGACCGGCCGCACCATCGCCCGGAGTGCCTTCTTCACACCAACACCATCCACCTGGCAGAACAGTTCAAAGAATTCCCGTTCTGGACATGATAAGAACCCAATCAAACGCGGGACCAAACGGCCCTGCATCGGATTCCCCTCCAAGTACTCAAGGGTATGAAGACTTACCTCATCACCCGTACAGCCCTGGAGATGCCGCCGAGTGAATTCGGGGATGCGTACCTCATACTCATATGGGCCAATCGCCAATGCTAATGTCTCGTCGGTGACAGAGACCACCGTCCCTGTAATTCGGGTAATCATCGTTTCAGCCTATCGGGAATTCCAAGCAAGAATGGATGTATTATTTCGTTCGATCCTTGGCGAATCCAGGGGATTCTTCTCCATCCAAAGCAAACTCGCATCGTCAATGACTCGAAACCTGTGCCTACCAACCCGTAGCTCGACTCAATATAGTAGATGGTCTTCCAATCGAGTATTTCTTGTATGTCTTTGATGGGAAATAACTTACTGTTGCCTTCTAGAAAATTCGTTTTCGGTCTGGACAGGCACGTTCGAGTCTGATTTCATGAACTCGTTTATTGCAGCAAGGAATCTCAACCACTAAAATGGCGTCTCCGATCCATGGACGCTTTTCTATCACCGCGTTTGATGGATCGGATCATTGTCCCCGTAGCTCAATCGGATAGAGTGTCGGCCTCCGAAGCCGAAGGTTA
>JAFGFZ010000089.1 GCA_016930815.1 Pirellulales bacterium
CAGATCATCAAGCCGGTCTGGGATGAATGGGACTATGGCGGAGATGTCGAGTTTCTGCGCAAGGAGTGCTATCCGCTGATGCGCGAGATGGCGATCTTCTATGTGGCGTATGCCAAGAAGGGCGACGACGGTTACTACCACATTATTCCATCCATGGAGCCGGAGAAATGGGGCTGGTATGCGGAGCTCGCCCGCAACAAGGATGTGATCAGTTCGCTGTGCATGTTCCGATGGGCTCTGAACCGGGCGGCGGATGCGTCGGAGATTCTCGGCGTGGATGCAGACCTGCGCGGTAAGTGGCGTGAGGTTGCCGAGAGTCTGGCTCCTTATCCCACGTGGGAGGGGCCGGATGGGCCGATGTACTGCGCGATAGCCGGCGTGGAGCCGAAGCACATGCCCGGTGACCATTTCGGCGAAGCGGCTGAATATCCGACGATCCTGGCCGACGAGATCAACCTGGATTCTCCGAAGGAACAGAAGGAGATGATGCTCCGTACGGCCAGGAAGCTCTCAACGGCCGGAACCACGGGGCAGACATTGATCCTCTTGGGCGTCCCTGCCGAGTCGATGTGGGACAGCTTCGATGCCGAGACCCTGCTCAACAGCCGCAGTGGGCGGATGTACCTGTTTCCTGCGATTGCCCCCAAGACTGAGATTGCTTTCCGAAACTTCCAGGCCCGCGGGGGCTTCTTGGTCTCGGCGGCGAGGAATGCCGACGGCGTTTACTTCCTCGAAGTCCAGGCCCGGCGCGACAACATCTGCCAAATCATGAATCCCTGGCCAGTCCGGCCGGTCGTCGTTCATGAAGTCGGCAAGGGCGAGCCAGTGGCGGTTAGGATTGACAAGAGCAACGGGGAATGCCTGGAATTCTCCGCTGTTGCGGGGAAAAGGTATTCCATCAAGGCAAGCGGAGCGAGCCACAAGACTGCGTTCGGGGCCCCGGACAAGGTCGACGTCGCCATAGTTACAGGCGTGGTTCGAGCGGAGCTGGTCACCCTGCACAAAAAGTTGCAGGGGTTTTTATCCCTGCGGTAACGTTTCGCGAAAGACCATGCCCGCCGTATCGGGAGTGAGCCGATTTAGGGTCTTACCGTTGATGGCAAATTCTAACTAATTACGAGAGATCGGCCTTCGATGCACGCCTTTGTGAGGACTGTCCAATGTACACACACCAAGAGTATTGGTAGTGCTTCTGGTCATTGAGTGAACGCCATAACCTCGACCAAGTGCCGGCCCGTGTTGGCGGAGTTGGCCGTTTGCGTGACGCGGAGGTAGCGTATCGCATGGGGTTTGAACCGGCAGGTGTATCCCTTGGCCGTCGAAAGTTCCTTATTACCCCGTTGATCGGCGACCATCTTCCAAGTTTTGCCGTCGAGCGACGTTTCCACGGTAAAACCATAGGATCGCTCATCACCGAAGAATCCGACCACGACAACGCGGCCTACGGTGGTCGGTTCTTCTAAATCCACCTGCCACCAGGCGGGATCGCCGCCGCACACATCCATCGCCCAATAGCTGTGCGTGTATTTCGCATACCCGTCGTTTGCGAGCCTGGATGGGTAGCCGGGTATCGCCGTGGAACAAGTCGCTGGTTTGCCCGTGGTGAGACTTGGCGAGTCGGGTTTCTGATAAAGGGCCAACACAGCCGGAAAATCCCATCGCTCTTTTTGGTTCGATCGCTTGGCGACTTCGACGTTTTCGGGTGAATGGACCATGTGCCGGGATTCCGGTAGATGCAGTACAATCCGTTTTGCCGGATTGCGTTGTGGCGGCTTAATATCGACACGGACACCGTCGGCCGTTCCCTGCACGACCAGCGTCATCTCGCCGAAATAGGTTGGAGCGTGCTCGATACGAATCTCCTTGCCTTCGCCGAGCCACCAGTCAGGCACGGCCTTCAACAGATGCAGCTCGTTTCCCTCCTCGTGAACCAGCATGTGGCGAAGCATGATGGCGTAGTTACACGCCCCGGTCCCATGTGGTATGGTATCGTTCCATGCTTCGTGTTTTTCGGGGTAAATGCCTTCTGGAAAGGCATGGGCGGCAGTCGAATGCAGAAGATACCAGTAGAAATCGCGGACGACCGCTTCGTGGTTCCCCAAGACCAAGTCGGCCATCGTCGTATAGGCGCCCATATACGGGTGAATCGCCGCCTGATGGCCGTGCCACTGGATCGTCCCCTCGATGAATCCGCCATGAAACTCTTCGCGAACATGGTTGATCAACGCCACGACGCGTGGATCATCGCGATCGAAAAGCTCGGTTGGCCAGAGTGTCTCGGTATTTCCCCAGTGCGTGCCGGCCTTCTCCCAACTTGGCGGGAAATAGGCCAATCCGGTTCGCTTCCAGGCGGCGTCGATCGCGGCGCGGTAGAGCTTTGCCTCTTGTCGCAGCTCTTCCGCTTCGTCCTCCTTGCCGAGGAATCGCGCAGCGTCGGCCGTGCAGAGGATGCCTCGCAGGTTCCAAAAGTCGTAGCCAACGATGTGGTACTTGCCGTCCCAGAGATATTCGCCGTCGGCCAAGGCGTTGGGCAAGACACCGGCAAATGGTGAATTGGCCGGCGCGTGGCGACGAGCCTTCATCGTCCAATCGACGGCGCGACGCATCTGGGGATAGACGCTCGCCAACCAATGTCGATCGGCAGACATTTTGTAGTATTGCCACAGGACCCAAAGTGCCTGGCCGTTGGCGTCGAACTGTCCCTGTTGCGACTCGAAACGGCCGTCGGATCTTTGGCGTTGGAGGTAGAGATCGACCGCTTTGCGCGAGGCATCCGCCAGGCCGGCCTCTTCAAGTTCCAGGACCTGATAGGCACCATCGCGGATGTAGAATTGATCGTAAAATCCCTCGCCACCATGGACTTCTCCCAGGTCGTTGGCGATGAGTTGGCACACATGGGCGGCCAATAAGGCTTCCGTCGCCTTTTGACATGGCACTTCGATATGGCACATTCCGTCCAGAACGCCGTGCCAGTAGCCGACCGTTCGGCCTAGCCACTCGATTGGATCGGCTTCGGCAAATAACGAGGGATCCTCGACCGGCGAGAATGGAATCCGCATGATTGCATCGACCTTTGCATTCGGGGCCAACGACCACTCGAATGCGCCGTTGGCGTCGGATCGAGCCGCTGATTCGATCTTGACTTTCGCCTCGGTTGGCGTCGGGCCCTGGTTGGTCACCTTGACGCCGATCCAATTCAAATAGTTTTCGCCCTCGGTCGGCCAATCGAATGCCTTCTGACAGTCTTTCACAGTTGGCAAGGGCGTGGCCCAGAGGGTGATGTCGTACCGTACCGGTCCATCCTCGGCCCGAATCAAAATGATGGGGATCCAGCCATCCTGCAACGTCTTGCCACGGCGCCGCGTCAGCGGAGCTAGCGATTTTCCCACGCGTATCGCAACCATGGCTTTGTCTTTCAACTCAAGCCGGTTATCGGGCGTCACGCGCGTGCCACGCTCGTAATCCTTCAATCCGATCACGTTCCAGTTGTTCTGGAAATAGTCGAAAGGCTCCTCGGCCAAGACCGTACAATCGAGGACCATTCCAACGAAACCAACCCACAAGCCGAAGCTACGTCGAAGAATCTTGCTCATTGTACAATATCCGTAGTGTCATATGGCAGTCGATGGAGTTCATGGATGGTATAACAAAACCAATAACGCGTGGACATGGGATGCATCAAAGATCGAGCATGATGTGACGAAAACAAGAAGATCAGAGAACCGCAGGATGAAATGATTTCTTTCCCAAGATTCCTGTTCGTGAAAACTGTTTGATATAATACATTGAACCACCAATCCGAACAACAACATGAGCGATTACCAAATCATTGATACCAATGCCGACAACATCGGCAATTGCGGCCACTGTGGTAACAGAAACGCCAAAAACCTGGGGCATCGTCGGAAAACGAATTGGCTCAGAAAGCGCTATGCGGAAGGCCTGAGATACAAGGTGCTCCGCTCAGAGAAATTCGGTGATGTGGGAATGATCGAGTACGCCCTCGGCAATCAGGCGTGGCGACCTGTCGAGGCAGAGGGTTACCTGGTCATCCATTGCTTGTGGGTCTACGGCAAACACAAGGGGGAAGGGCTCGGATCTCTGCTGTTAGAGAGTTGTCTCGAAGACGCCAAGAAGAGCAAGTGCCGAGGTGTCGCCGTGGTGACCAGTTCCGATAGTCTCATGGCTGGAAGTGATTTGTTCCTCAAAGCTGGTTTTATCCCGGTGGACCGCATCATCGGCAGCAGTGAGGCATCCGCGGCCCCCTATGAACTACTCGTCAAGAAACTCAAGAAGACGGCCCCTGATCCTCGGTTCATCGTCGAAAGGGAGCGACTCTTGAAGAGGTACAGAAAGGGCCTGACGATCCTGGCTGCCGATCAGTGCCCGTATGCTGCAAAACCGGTGGAGCGGATTGTGGAGGCGTCCAGGACGTTCGGGCTGGAGCCGAAAGTGGTTCGAGTCGAGAGTGCCAAGGCGTCCAGGGAGCTTCCAACACCCTACGGCGTGTTTAGTATCATTTACGATGGAAAGCTCATCGCGCACCGTCCGATCAGTGCAACGAGATTCATGAGCATCATGCGTAAGAATACAGAATAATGACAATATATAGACTCCAAAAGGTGTCTTTGAAACCTTGAATGATTAAGAAACCGTGTCTGCTACCCCCATATCCACCGAGAATAATACCACTTGTTAGGAATTATTGGCCATTATGATAGAATTACGATCATACTGGGCCCGGATCCCAGAGCGATCACTTCTGCGTGTTGTTGTATTGTTAATGATCTAGAAGGAGCAAATACTATGTTCAGATTCTCTGCCGCGTTGCTCACTGTCGTGATTGTTGTGGGACAATTAGTACAAACTATTTCGGGTAATGAACCCTTGAAGGAATTTGGGGAAGACTTTGTAGGTCATTGGGTAGGAGAGTCAACTTTACCAGATGACATGCCATCCATAGGCAAAAAAGGAGAGAAAGTCACAGGCCATTCTAGTGTTAGATGGATTCTCGGCCGAAAAGCGGTTGAAGGCAATTGGCGTGCGGGGAATTTATCCGCAAAATGGGTTGCCGTGTGGGATGCTGCTGACAAGGAGATCAGAGTATATGGCGTCACTTCCCAGGGAGATATCTCCGTCAGTCGTATGTCAAAAAATGGCGATAAATGGATTTGGGACACCTCAGGTGTCAGCGTGGATGGGAAACAAAGATCGGCATTCGAAGAGATGACCATTTCTGACAATGGCAGCACACATACTTACCATATCACAAATCGTATGGAAGATGGAAAGAAATTACCTGATTTCAAGGTAACCTGGAAACGAGTATCTGTAAGTAGTATCCCCCAAAAGGCACTTAAAGAAATGGAATACCGTGTGGGTAAATGGCAGTCGACGGAGTTCATTGATGGCGAGAAACAATCAACACCCGGCTTTGAAGTAACAGAATGGACTCCTGGAAAACACAGCATCAACGTAAGGAGTTCATGGGTGGAAAATAATATTCCGCTACAAGGTTCAGCAATCGTGGGATGGGATTCAGAGAAAAAACAGCTTGTTGAGCATTGGTTTGTATCCGATGGAGCCAACATCTCGTTTTGCTATGATATTCACAAAGAAAAGAACACTTGGATAGGCACCTTCAAGTACGTTGATAGCCAGGGCCGGATATTTGAAGGTAGTTCAGTGGTAAAAATAAAAAACAATAACGAGTGGACGTGGGATGCATCATGGATCGAAAATGGTGCGACCAAGACAAGAAGATCAGAGAATCGCAGGGCAAAATGATATCTTCCCCAAATTCCTGATCATGAAAACTGCCTTCTTCGATAATGATTTATTCCTGCTTTATTTTGCGGTACTTAACAATCCAGTCCAGGCGGAATGTCTTTTCTAGATTGTTCTGGTGGCAACAAGCAGACAAATTAATGTATCTGTTCATTTTGAGAACTGATCTTTGTGGAGATTTCGGAATCGCTTAAGCTTTCGGGCATGACGATTCCTGAACTAGAAGAACAGCTTCGGCAACGCGATGCACAGATCAAGGAGCAAGCTGCGCGGATCAAGGAACTTGAAAGAGAGATCGAGGAGCTGAAAAAGCTGCTCGTGGAAAAAGCCAAGTCGAAGGAGTCCAAGCCGCCGAAAGAGGCCGCGAACTACAGCGTCGCGCGGCACGAGCGGAGGCAAAGAAGAAAACGCCATCGCAAGAAATCCACCGGCAGGAAGCCGAAAGACATGAAGCGTGATGACGCAACACAGACTTTCGATCTCTATTGGTACGGCGCTGATCGAAAGAAATGTGCGTTGCGTCGCGAGCAGTTTGTGTGGCGGCTGGTTGACGGCAAGGCGGAGTATGTCCACTATCGGATCTTCGATGAACCGGACTCGACCGATCTTCCGCCAGTTGACGGTGTTCGCAATGGGAAATGTGAATACGGTCTTGAGATTCTGATCACCCTGGCATATCTGGTCTACTGGATGGGCGTGTCGATCGACAAGGCGTGTGAGATTCTCAACTTCTTTACCGGGCTTGAACTTTCGAAGTCCCAGGCGGACTCGTTGCTTTCGCAATTGGCCACGGACTGGCAGATCGAATATGACGCGATTGCCGAACTGGTAGCGGCGGCAGCCATTTTGTACATCGACGAGACCGGTTGGAAAGTGGGCAAACGGTCGTGCTACACGTGGATTTTCAGCACGCTTTCGA
>JAFGFZ010000503.1 GCA_016930815.1 Pirellulales bacterium
TGGCATTCGCAGAGCTCATGCCACTCCACCCTGGGCTAATTTAGAGCCGCCCCGTTGGGGCTTTTTGGAGGGGGATGCTCGATCGTTTTTCACCCTAGGTGGTGATAGCAGCGTCCCGTTGGGGCTGTGGATTGGACTTGTGTAAAACAACAAGGAGTGTTACCCCAGGCTACGGTGAAAAAGGCCTTCGGCCTAGAATGAAACCTGATATTGCCGCATTGAATAGGACGCGACGGGATCATGGATGATTCGGAGCAAATTGACAAAGTCCAGCGAATTTGGCTAGAAACAATCGTACACGGCGTTCCGTGTTGGGGATTTGTTGTCTTTGGGAAGCGAAAACATGATGAATGGCAAAGAACGTATTCTGGCCATGTTGACAGGGGGATCCATCGATTGTCTGCCGCAGATGCCGATCACCATGATGTTCGCCGGAGATCAGGCAGGCATTCCCTATGGCCGGTATGCCACCGACTATCGATGCTTGGTTGAGGCCCAGCTCGACACGGCCGAGAAATTCGACTTCGACTACGTATCCTGTATATCCGACCCAACTCGCGAGGCGGCCGACTGTGGTGCTGCGATTCAGTTCTTTGAGAATCAACCGCCGGCCGTCGATGAAAATCGAGCACGATTGCGCGAAAAGAGTGCGCTGGCATCGCTGCGAATTCCTGATCCGATTGGCGGCGGGCGGATGCACGATCGCGTCCGAGCGGCGGCCCTCTTCAAGGAACGCGTGGCAGATGACAAGCTGATCGAGGGCTGGATCGAAGGCCCCTGCGCCGAAGCAGCCGATCTGCGGGGTATCAATACGCTCATGATGGATTTCTTCGACGATCCGGCGTTCGTCCGCGACCTGTTTGAATTCGCGGTCGAAATGGGTGTGCGGTTCGCCCAGGCTCAGGTCGAGGCGGGAGTGGATATCATCGGCGTCGGAGATGCCGCGGCATCGCTCGTCGGCCCGAAAATCTACCAGGAATTTGTTCTGCCGTATGAACACAAATTGATTCAAGCCCTTCATGCCATGGGGACGCGCGTGCGGTTGCATATCTGCGGCAACACGAGCCGTATTTTAGACGGCTTGGCGTCATTGCAGTGTGATATCGTGGATATCGACCACATGGTTCCGTTGAGCCAGGTCCGAGAAGCGGTCGGGCCCGACCAGGTGATCGCCGGAAATATTGACCCTGTTGGCGTTGTCCGCAACGGCACGCCTTCCTCCGTTGCGAAGGGGCTCGCCACCTGCCATCAGCAGGCCGGCGCGAAATATATCGTCGCGGCCGGGTGCGAAATCCCTCGCGATACGCCCGAAGCGAACGTCATGGCCATCCGCGATTACGCGCGTGGGCATCAACCGTCATGCCTGCCAATCTAACGCCTCAATATCACAAAGCCGAGGAGGAATATCGGCGCGCCGCGACTCCGGAAGAGGAACTGCGTTGTTTGCAGGCGATGCTCCGTGAAATGCCGAAGCACAAAGGCACGGACAGACTGCAAGCGGATGTCAAGCAGAAGATCAGCAAACTCAAGAAGGAATGCGAAGCGCAAAGGACGGCGAAAAAGAAGGGGCACGGGATCCGCATTCCAAGGCAGGGGGCTGGCCGTGCCGTAGTACTGGGGGGGCCAAATGCCGGGAAGAGCCAATTATTACGGTCCGTGACGCGAGCGCATCCCGAGGTTGCCGTCTACCCGTTCACGACCGTCGAGCCGGTGCCAGGCATGATGCCGTACGAGGATGTCCTGATCCAACTCATCGATACGCCGCCAATCACGCGGGATGTGTTCGACCCTGTCACGCAGGGATTGATTCGAGGCGCCGATCTTGCGTTGTTGCTAGTCGATCTCGGAAGCGACAACGGCATGGACCAGTGCCTGGAATTGATCGCGCGCCTCGATCAATCCAAGACCCGTCTGGCCAGATCGTCCTCCCTGGATGAAAACGATATCGGCTTATCTTTCACCCGCACGTTTCTTGTTCCAAACAAAATCGATCTAGAAGATGCCCCGCTGCGATGGGAAATCTTTCAAGAAGAATCGCCGCTCGATTTCGAGACGTTCGTGATCTCGGCCGAGCGGGGAACTGGCCTGGAGGATCTCCGGAAAGCCGTCTTCGACGCGCTGGATGTGATTCGGGTCTACACGAAGTTGCCGACCGCGAAAGAGGCCGACTTGGACCGGCCTTACACGATCCGGCGTGGTGGTACACTGGGTGAAGTGGCCCTGATGATCCACCAGGATTTCGCAAGGGAACTCAAATTCGCGCGTGTCTGGGGGCCGGAAGTCCATGATGGCACGGTCGTCAAGTCGGATTATGTGCTGCACGACCGCGATGTGATCGAACTGCATCGGTGATGCAAGGGCGGCATGGGCCCACTATTGAGCGATCAACTCCCGGATATTCTGCTGCTCGATGATCTGCATCCGCCGCCGCTTCTTGACGAAATGTTCATAAAGGCGAAACTCGTCCTCGTTCCAAAGATGGCCTTCGGTGTAGTTGCCACAGAAGGGTACCAATAGATCGATCCAGGCGGCGATCTTCTCCTTTTCTTCCAGATTCAAAGCCACGCCTTCATGGCCGGCATCCAGGAACTGCATCAGCGGACTCCGAGAGGCGCCGGCATGGTACGGTGGCAGCATGTTGGGCTCCGACTGGGCCGAAATCCACCGAATCCAGCGGCCGTTCGGATTGCCCTGATAGGCGCCTCCGTCAAGTTTCGGAGTCGATTCGGTAAGAGCCAGATACGCTTCGGACCAACGGCGTTTGGCCTGGAAATCGGGGACCGTTCTTCCCAGCAGCGAAAATGCGGCCTTGTCTGAATCCTGTCGGACCGGCGCGCTGGGATCAGGAGTGCTGTTCGAATGGCAACGGATACAATGCGTGTCGAGGATGGGTTGGATTTCCTGGGCGAAACTGAAGCCGCGCGGAGACCCATGAAACGGAGCGAGTGTTTGTGGGCCATGCGCCATCGCGAGCGTCGGAACATTTCCAGCCAACGGCGCGGTATTCTTGGATTCGTGGCAGCCCACGCAACTCACTGCTTCACCTGGCTGAAGTGTCGACCAGGAACGCATCGTTTGCACGGCGTAGCCTGATGCGTCGAGGGCTTGGAAATAAACGGGTGTCTTGGACGGTACTTCGAAACAGGCCGAGCCATCGTCGTGCAAAACGGCATCGCCAAGAATCGTTTTCGGATCCCAACACCCGTTTCCTATCGAAACGGGTGTTGAAGACAAGGAATCGCCGGCTGGTCCGTAGCTCTCATTCGATCCAATCCCGGCCGCGCGGAAATCGATGGTGACGACGCGGAGCTTCTTGATCGTGCCGCGGGGGATCCCAGCGAGCCCCGGACCGGCGTAAATATCTTGCATGTAATAGATTCCAGTCTCCTCCCGGTAATCGACGGTACGCGGAAGAATGGGCGGCCGGGGCCGCGAACTCAACGGAATTGGCTGGCTGCATGCAATTTCCGGATCGGCGATGAGCAATTCCCGCCGGCCATCAATGTCAATCCAATAAATGGCATCGGAATAATCCCAGCGGGTGTAGATCACGGCCATCCGATGTGACCGTCGGATAATTCGTGTGGACCTGATCGTGACTCAAGCGGCGAAGGTATTTTCCATCCTTGTCGCAGGTGTATAGATTCGATACCTCGGTCCACCAGCAGTCCACGGTCTGAACACATCGCGTCGAATTGAATAGGATGTCCCCGTTTGGCAAGTAGGCGGGTTCGTAATCGGCGAATCCGAGCCCAAAGGTGAGCTGGCGAACTGAACGGGCTTGGATGTCCATCTCGTACAAGTGGTAATCATCCAGGCGATCGGATTGCTTCCATGCAAAGAGGATCCGCTGACCATCCCAGGACACATCCGGATCTCGAATGACGCCCGCCGGGTCGTCGATCAGTGTGATTGTTTTTGCATAGAATCCATCCATTTCCAGCAGGCATAAAGCCGAACCGGGCGAGAAATTCCGTTCGGACTGAGCGTCGGACAGAGCCTCGGTGTAGGCATAGTGCGAACCGCCCAAAGTATCATGTTTCGTGAAAACCACGTGGCGTATCTTGTCGAGCGATGCCTCTAGCCGGACAGCACGCCGTAGCTTGCAGGCCCGGTGATACAGGTCGATCCATCGAGTATCGTGGCGGGGCGCGTTTTCAGCGACAAGCAAATTGAATTCCGCGAGCAAATCATTTGCCCGATCGCCTGATTCGACAATCGATTTCTCGACCGCGCCGATTTGGAAGTGGCCATCCTGGAATAGCCCATCCTGCAGGGCCCAGTCGGCTTGAATGGTCTCGAGCAAAATGGGATCGGCTGATACGGCAACGATCAACCAGATGTTGAAAAACAGAATGCCCAGACCTCTGCAAAAGATAAGTACAAAGATTGCCGGACGTGATCGTCGTTGTTTGCTCCGCAAACAAAA
>JAFGFZ010000009.1 GCA_016930815.1 Pirellulales bacterium
GGCTTGTTCTGAAAAAGCCGTGGTTGGCTGAACGATTTCGAATCCAAGATCACGAATCATCTGGTAGTCCAGCTCGGGTGCTTGGCCTTTGGTCGTTAAATAATCGCCGATGAAGATGGAATTCGCAGCATACAGACCAAGAGGCTGCAAGGAACGAAGATGCATTTCCCGACCACCCGCGATCCGAATTTCTTGTTGCGGACTGACAAAGCGGAACATGGCGAGAACCTTGAGGCAATAGCGGGGATTCAGATCATTCCGGCCGGCGAGGGGTGTTCCTGCGATTGGATTCAGATAATTGATTGGTATCGAATTGGCATTCAGATCACGCAAGGCGAACGCCATATCGACCAGATCCTCGGATGATTCGCCCATCCCGACAATTCCACCTGAGCAAATTTCGAGACCGGCATCGCGGACTACATGGAGCGTATTGATTCGGTCACGATACGTATGGGTGGAGCAGATCTTTCCATAGAATGCATCACTCGTATTCAGATTATGGTTGATACGATCGACACCGCACGCCTTGAGCCGGCCTGCCTGTTCCGGTGTCAAGAGCCCAAGACTCGTACAGATTTTCAGAGGGTAGCGGGCTTTAATTTCTGGAACGATTTTCTCAACGAATGCGAGCTCGCGCTCACTTGGATTCCTGGCGGAAATAACGATACAGTAGGTTTTCGCCTTCCTCTCGGCCGCGAGCCGTGCCCCATCGAGTAGTTTCGCGCGATCTAGCAGGTTGTATTTTGGTATTTCGGCAGTTGATTTCTTGGACTGGGAACAATAATGGCAGTCTTCCGGGCAGTGGCCACTCTTCGCGTTGATGAGGAAGTGAAGTTGGACTTTACGACCGAAATAGCGCCGTCGGATTCGATATACGGCTGCCAGGACGTCGAGCAATTCCTCATCCGGGGAATTCAGGACAGCCATTGCCTCGCCACGCGTCACGGCCTGCCCGGCAAGCACGGCATCGGCCAGTGCCGGCCAAGGAAGGGTTCCACGATGACAAAGCGACGCTGCGCCAATACGGGGTGAGGATGGCATCTTGGAGCCTTGTGGTTCTTTTTTCAATATCAGGATGGGGTCCATGGTATCCCAACTCAATGTGAAGTGGAATATGCGAACGTGGAGAAATTCCGCCGATCCAGGCGAAATACTCCGATTCCGTGGAGCCCTTGCCAACCGGCAGCATCCTGCGTGACAATGCTGTCTTTCCAATCAACGGATTTCATCCCACCGATCTTGCGAAAAATCGGATATTTCACCGACTTGGTTGGACGGTGGATTCATGAAATGTCCCGGCTTGAATTGCTGCCCTTTAATGGAGGAAATTCCATGTCCGAAATGATGCCTCCCATAGGTCTTACCTTCGACGATGTTCTCATCTGTCCAGCTTATAGCGATGTCGTACCAGCCGACGTGGATGTGCGCACTCATTTGACACGGCGGATTGTATTGAATCTGCCCATTATTAGTTCGCCAATGGACACGGTAACAGAACATCAAATGGCGATTGCATTGGCCCAAGAGGGTGGAATTGGGGTGATTCACAAGAACATGTCGATTGGGCATCAGACGGAGGAAGTCGACAAGGTTAAACGGAGCGCGAACGGAATTATCTTCGATCCGGTGACATTGCCGCCCGATGCTAGCATCGCCGAGGCGCGGGAGACCATGGCCCAGTACAATGTATCCGGAGTCCCCATTACGGAAGGAGGATCACGATACCATGTCCATGGTGGCAGATCCCATTCTGTCAAGGAGAATGGATCCGCCGGCAAGTTGGTCGGGATCATTACCCGGCGGGATCTGCGATTTCTCGAAACGAGCGACCTGCCCGTTTCCGAAGTGATGACACGTGAAAACCTCGTCACGGCCACAGGTCAGGTATCGCTTGGGGAAGCTGAGAAGATTCTAATGGCAAAAAAGGTCGAGAAGTTATTGCTAGTTGACGAAGATTACACACTGACAGGCCTTATTACGATCAAAGATATCGACATGATGAAGCGGTTTCCGCAAGCCTGCAAAGATGGGCAAGGTAGGCTAAGAGTGGGTGCCGCGATCGGCGTGTTTGACTTTGATCGGGCGGAGAGCTTGCTCGAGAAAGGTGTTGATTTGTTGGTGGTCGATTCGGCCCATGGCCATTCGTCCAATGTGATTGAAACGGTCAAGGAAATCAAAAAGCGTTGGGATATCGACATCATCGCTGGAAACATAGCCACTGCCGAAGGGTGCCGAGCACTCATCGATGCTGGCGCGGATGGGGTGAAGGTCGGGATTGGGCCCGGTTCAATCTGCACAACGCGGGTGATTTCTGGTATCGGGGTACCTCAAATCACGGCCATTCAAGAAGCGGCTTGCGCCTTGACCGATACTCAGATTACCATCGTCGCCGACGGAGGGATTCGTTATTCGGGAGATATTACCAAAGCGATTGCCGCCGGGGCAAATGTGGTGATGCTCGGCGGATTATTGGCCGGTTTGAACGAAAGTCCCGGCGAGCAGGTATTGTTTCAGGGAAGGACCTATAAGGCTTATCGCGGTATGGGTTCGCTCGGTGCCATGATTCATGGTTCGAGCGAACGTTACCGGCAAAAGGGAATGGAAAAGACCGGTAGCAAATTGGTACCGGAAGGCGTCGAAGGACGTGTACCCTATAAGGGATCATTGAGCCCGTTTTTATACCAATTAGTTGGCGGGCTACGAGCCGGCATGGGGTACTGCGGCGCCCGATCGATTGACCAGTTGCGCAAGGACGCACAATTCATACGCGTCTCACCGGCAAGTGTACGGGAGAGCCATCCGCATGACATTGCCATTACGCAGGAAGCACCAAACTATTCAGCCGAGTTCCTCTCGGGCGACGGCGCACCCTAATTGGGCGGACCATCGGCAGAGGCGCCATTCGGACCATCCTACCTTAATTCGCTTGCAGCAGGTCTTCAAGCAATCCTGGGGGGCACGACTTGCCATCGCCGCGATTGTCTTTTTCAGTCTGCCAGCCGTTTCTCCACTCGCCGCCGGCGGACTGCAATGGCGGTCTCCGGCACCCGAGGAACCGGTCGTCCAGGGCACTGGGACCTGGACGAAACGCGGGCATGGTGGGCGGGTGCAATTCGCATCCGCAGCGGACCCTCCCACTTCCAACGTTCCCAATCAGTTGCGCCCTGCCACGCACGACGAACCAATATCCCTCGAAGGACCTCGTTTTGCCGAGTCCACCAATCTGCAAAAGGACAATGCGTTGCGCCCCATGCGGAGTGTCGTCGTGGAGCGGCGGGTTCTCGGAGAAACGCCGACGGATCCATCACGATATGGATCGCGATCAGCGGATCGGCCGTCCCAGAACAGTCCGGGAACTGCCCCCATGGCAACCGCGAACCCTGGCATGACCGGGCAACTTTCCCAGGGCAACCGAATGCGAACCGACGGCGGATCACGGATTGCCCAACAGATGGTTGATCCATTCGAGGAGGATGAGATGATATCAGAACCTTCGGCCGGATCAAGCACGGGAACCGATCCATCGAATCCACCCGATTCAGAAGAGCCGGTGGAACCCCGGCCATTGGATGATATCGAGGACGCAACTGCTTCCGAGGCGGCAGCGGATCCATCGCCAACGGATATGAACCGTTCCCGTCCGAGTGAACCAAACGCGGCAAATGAACCGGACGCGACGGATCCATACCGTGACTTGCAGCCAAAACACCTCGGCGATTATAGTTTCGCGGACGACGCGGAACAAAGTGCATCAACGTGCGAAAAGCAGCTATCACGGCTGAAATCCCATACTCTTCGACCCTGGCGTGATACGCAGAAAGAAGGGTGGGAACAGCGCGGTGACGAAATCCGCGATCTCCTCGATATTCGGGCCGTCGGTACAGCAGGGTCTGATTATCCGTTTGAGTGCACGATGGGCAACGATCCCTATCAGCCACGCATGTGGCCTCAAATCACCTACATGTGGAAGTCGGCCGCACTCTGCCATCACCCGCTCTACTTCGAAGATGTCCATCTGGAACGCTACGGCCACTCGTGGGGGCCTTATGCCCAACCGATCGTCTCCGGAGCCCATTTCTTCGTGACGATTCCTATCCTTCCCTACAAGATGGGTCTGGAAACACCCAACGAGTGCGTCTATACGCTCGGACATTACCGGCCTGGGAACTGCGCGCCGTACCTGATCGATCCTATTCCCGTCTCGCTCCGCGCGATCCTTTTCGAAGGGGGTGCCGTTGTTGGCGTCTCGGCCTTTGTGCCCTAGTTTTAAATAATTACCGACGAAGAAATTTTGGTACGAATTGCTTCAATCGATCCGCAACATCGGGCTCTGAAGCGGGCAAGTTCTGTTGAACTTGGTGGAAATCTGTCATCTCTTCCAATGGGATATGACGGCGAAGAAACTGGGGCCAGTATCCCTCAAGAGTATGAACACAGTCACTATAGCGATTCTTGACGTAATCATTCCGCGCTTGATTGACTATTTTGAACAGTTCGAGCCGTTCGTTGTGACCGGGATGATCGACTAAGTTCAAGTCAAATAGCTCGATGCCATCGATCCAAATCGTACCGGAACCCAGCAGGGAAAAACGAATCTGTAGCTTGTTTGGATGGATCACCGGCAGGTTTTCAACCGGGAATTCATAGTAATTGACCCAGTTCTCTTGGAGTGGCAAGGCATGGCTCCCATTTCCTCCCAAGACCGTGTACTGTCGGAATGAAGCTCCCCGGCCAATTTCTTCAATCATGATTCGAAATTCCGGTTGCGGATGGGGCAAATGCGCCCGCAAGCGAGCACGGATTGCCAAGCGACTTGTCTCCGGCACGGCGATTGGATCACTTACCAGGGACGCGGGGGGCCCATCGCTTGAGAGACGTGCCGCATAGGTTCCTTCGAATGGATTACGATCATCCAGATCGAACCGGACTCCATGGGATGCATCGTCGAGCTGCCATCCGGGGATCGTGGTCCCAACACGCTGCGATTCGAAGTCTGGATTGACCAGCGCGTCAAAGGATCGCGACTGGGCCATGATTAGCGCCCGCTGTTCCATTGTATTAATGGCTTGGGCGAGTTGTTCTCGGACGGAGTGGTCGACACGGAATTCGATATCCGTCGCTCGAACGCCTGTCTCCGAGAAACGTGCTGCTCGGATGTCGTATGGATTTAAATGAACTGTCCAATGCATGCCATCTCCGCCAGTCGGCACGGTGAAAGGACGGTTCCCATATGGCAAGTCGATCATCCCGCAACCAGCGGGTGCCTGGAGTGGGATCGTCAGATCCATCGGCCATGGAGAATCATTGATCACACATAGGACAGTGGCATCTGGTTCGTCATAGATTCGGAGAATGACCGGTTGGCAGGATTTGGTCGCGGCAAGTCGAGATGGATGCGGGAGACGCTGGAACGTTGCCATGGTTTGGCGCAGATCGGAATCGAAGGCTGTGGGCAAGACGTTCCCCCCGTGGACAAGAACCACTGCATCGTGCAGGCAAAGGGCACGGATCATGTTTTGACGCGCTTCTGTGCCCACGGCATGGGTCTGAAAATCAAAGGAAGCGATAATGGCATTCGGGCCAAAGACATTTTTCTGTGAAAGTGATGGAAGCTGTACTTTTTGCGTCCGCTGGAACACCTGAATTCCAATCTGCGGGGATTCTTTCAGCAGATGGTCCATTTGGATGGCGCTATTGATCCGGAGATCAACAGGCTGCCGGGGATCTGAATTCGAAGTATCGTAATACGGGCGCAAAACAAGGGCGTCGGATTCCTTGCCGAGTGTGGCAAGGTTCAATCCCAATTCCTGATACGATCGCTCGACTGCCAGGCGCTCAGGCAATGCGGGTCCGAGCTGGACCCGAACGGCAGGAGAATCAAGGGTTCGGGCCGGGATCAAATAGAGAGTTCTTCGGGAGTTGACCGCACCAATCTCTTTCCGCAACCGGTTGTAAAATTTGGCAACCTGTTCCGATCGCCATGCCAACCATGCTTCGCGCTGTGGCCCAAGCAGGAACGCGGCCCGCTGTTGAAATCGGCCTGTTCCATCACCGGGAACACGCAGCTTGGTTTCTTCCTGAAATTGGGCAATCGTTGCATCATCGAATCCCCATTCCGGTCCGGGCAGCTGCGTGTAACTTTCGTTGCTGAGTTGAAGGGCGATGCCGGCCAGCGAGGAATGCGTGCCATAACGCTGGGTGATCTCTCGAACAATCTTGAGGATGGCATGTTGGACTTGATCGTTCAGAAGATTATAGTACGGGCCTTTGCCATATTGCATTCCATGCGTTTGGAGCCAGGTCCTTCCATCCATGCCAATCCATTCAATTCCATCGACGGGCGATTGTCGGGTTCGCCGAAGTGCCTCCAATTCCGGCAACGGTGCATTGAACTGCAGGGCTGGAATCAACGATAAACCGTCGTTGTCAAATAACCGCAGCAATAGTTCGAGGAAATCCTTCTGGCGGGGATCCTGGGCATGGGACGATAAGAGTCCCGTGTCGTAGAGCAAGGCACTTTGAATCGACTGGCTTGGAAAGAGCGCCGAGCCATCACTGAGCACCGAGACGACGGCCGTATTGTAGCCAGCAAAGTGCGAATATTGAGTCAACCGGCTTGCCACTTCATAGAACGTCTGCCAGTCATCAATTGCCAGGCCGGTCTGTGGATCAAGGATAGTGGTCGCACCGAACGCCTCGGCAAGGAGCGGCTTATCATAGTATCCGGCCACTTGCCGGCCCGACAAACCGGCCAGAGTTTCCGAATTGGATCGTGGCAAGTCGCCGTTGCGTGAAAAGACGCGGATTTGCCTAAAAAGGGCTGGTTTGGTCGTGTGTAAATTACTCAAGACAAGTAGCGGAGCCGAGGTTCGGGGCCAGAAGATGGCGCGATACGTCTGGCCCGGGGAGGTTTCCGGTGCCCATTCGACCGCGTCTCGATGCACGCCCCAATCGCGGCCGATCGAAATCAATCTTCCGGCAGCGTCTGGTTCCAGAATACTGACGCCCAGGTCGAATTCGCCGGTGCCGGGAAGATCAATCTCCAGCATATGGGGTTTCCCCGTAATTTCCACGGGGAGTGGATATGCCCACCAGATTGGTTCTTGATTCGAGTTTTTCGCCGGCAATTCAATGCCACGATCGATCGGAGCTGGCAAATCGAAGGGGATGGCCCCGTTCGTAAGCGGGCTATGGGGCATTCCAGGAAGCTTTTCCAGTTGCACCCATTTCGGAATTCGATTCCACCAGCGTGGATTGGTAGGATCAATTTCCGCTACGAAGTGCCAGTCCTCCGGATTGGTTGTTGGGATGCGGTTTGTATCCAGAACCACGAATTGAATCTGCCGTTTCGCAAGAGGCTTCTCACTGATTCGGGGGATGAATCGGCCAGCCAATCTTTTAGGAATCGATGCGGATAACTCGATAGTGTAAACACCCTCTTCTACGGCTAGCGGTACTTCGATTTCCACTCGCCGTGTTCCATCCGATGGAGATCGAGCTGGCGGGGATACATCCGAGCCAGAGAGCGAGTACGTCCCAGACCAAAGCGACTGATCCGACCGAGCGGGCCGGAGAAATGCTGTCAGTTCTATCGTGACTTCCGGTCCGATGTTCGGAAGATCGACATCCAAGCTAAATCGAAATGAGTCATTGCGATTCAAGATCAAGGGATCCCGATCGATTTCGATTCGCATCGTATCACCGGGAGCCCGTTGGACAAGAAGATAGTTGTTTTGATCATCCAAGACAGCCCGATGTGTTCGAGTTCGCAGATAAACAAGCGGGATATCGACACGGATCGGCTGGTCTTTGCCAAGTGGAGTGAGCGTGACAATTAAGTTGGCATCCTCGGGCGCTGCCGCCGTAATATCGACACCGTCGTAGAGTCGTGGGCTGCGACGCGCGACAGAAAGCGATCCATGATCGAGCCACATGGATCCGGGAACATCCGGTTCCATTCCGAGAGGCTGTGGATCCAAAAGCCGTCCCCTGTCAACGGCAATCCGGCCCTCCCAGGACGTGAACCGTGACCCACCCCCCCACGCGATGCGAATGCGCGTGGTGACCTCAGCGGAAGTGGCGTGGTTCGGAATGATCGCTTCTTGGAATAAGAAAATCCCGGACTGAACCAGAATCAAGAGGAGCAGAATCCTTCGAATACTTCGTCGCGATATACCACCACCGCCACTGGCTGGGAACAGCCGTGGATCCATCGATTCGAGGCCGCTCTTCGGACTTCCATGTCCGGGCATTGCGGTATCAGGAATAGAGGATTGGCGACCGAAGGTCAACCGGGAAGGTGTCCTTACCGCCCGTCAGTAATGATCGCTGGTGTAAGGATTTGCATCAAGAAACGGGGCGAATTGTACCGACTGCCGTCATTGTAGACCAGACCGAATTCGGCACCGTTTGGCATATTCTCTCTATCTTTCCAATGCCCCCCATATTCTCTGTAGCGCCTGGACAGCCTGATTCATTGCCGTGAGATGAAAACGAGGCTGGGATCGAGTGGATAGCGGCCGAAACGTTCCCCATATACTGCCAAACCGCCGGGAAACGCGGGATCGACCTCCAAACGGATCACGATTTCTTTCGACTCGGAAGCGGCCGCCAATGCTTCCGCTGGCAGATCCGCTTGAACGAGATAGCCGTACGAACCGGCTTCACGCAATTTCTTATCGTGAGGCTGTGCATGCCATGAAAGGATCCCGTGATGGTCGGCCGGATCGTCCGCCAGATCGAACGTCCCTGCTGTCATACCATTGACACGTACCCGCACTCGGCTTGGATACGTGGTTGTGTCTGTCATCGGATAGGAATTGGGATTCTTGCTGGGATCGTGGGTTCCTTGTCCGAGCATGAAATCGCCACCTTCCTGGCGGGTATCATCACGGTCCTTGCCGAACAGCTGCTTGGCCGATATTTCTAGGAAGAGCGATGCCCCGGCGAGGTTTTTCACGTCGAGTCCCGTTGGCCAAGGCAAACAATACTCAAAGTGCCCAAATCCGGCACCGTTGACTTTCAGGCCATTCAACACGTTCCATTGCTTCTGGGACCATTCTGCGCCCTGGAAAGTATCCGGTGCGAACCGCACCACCCGCAGAGTGCCCTGGCCGGACGGAAGTATTTGGTCGCGGTCTGTCACGCCATGACTGACCCGAAAAGTCGTGAAGTTCCGCTGCAATACCTTCCCCGCCTCATTTTCGAGCGACAGGGCGAGTACGGCTAA
>JAFGFZ010000504.1 GCA_016930815.1 Pirellulales bacterium
ACTAGAAGCCGGCTTTTGTGAAAAGCCGGGCTTTTCTTTCGAAAATTCTTTTCTGCCGCGATTTCTGTCAAACATACAGATGCGGCATGCGTTCTCGACGCAGATTCAAGACGGCATCGACCAATGCATCCGGTCCATGACGAATCACATCGCAAACGGGCAAACCGAACTCGTCACGTATCCGCTCGCGTTCCATTTCGGTTTCCTCGGGAGTGACCGTGCTGCTGTTCATCGCAATACCAATGACCCTTGATGGACCCAGCAAGTTGGCCATCATCTCAAAAGTGTCGCGGACCTTGGCCAACGGAGTCAGCGGAACATGGGGCATTCCATGGACTGTCTTACGGCCTACTTCATAGCAAAGGATCATCCCTTGCGGCACGCAACCATGTAAAAGGCTCAGCGTAACCCCAGAATATTTCGGATGGACCAGGCTGCCCTGGCCTTCAACGATTAGGATTTCGTGGTCTTGGTTTCTTAGAATGAGCCTTTCCACGGCGCCGCTGACAAAATCAGAGACAACACAATCGATGGGACAGCCATCCCCCTCGATCAGGATACCTGTCTGGCCGGTTGCAACGAACTTCGTATCGTGTCCCGCCCGTTTCAAGGCCCGAGCCAGTTCGACCGAAACAAGCATCTTGCCGAGGCTGCAATCTTGACCAACCGTCAGAATTCGCAGGCACTCTTCGCGAAATCCCATAAACTGAGAGCACTCACGTTCGGTCGTTCTGCGGATATCAATGAGTTGTCCGCTGTGGGCTTCGGCTGCTGCGACGAACGCATGATCGTCGGTGAGCTGATCATGCAAACCACTTACGATGGACATCCCCCGTCGCAGGGCTTCGAGAATGAACGGCCGCCACGCCTGCGGGATTTTACCGCCGGAGGGGGCGATGCCGATAACGAGTGTGTCCGCATCGGCGACTTCGTCCAGCGAGCCAATGATCGGCAAGGCACCCCCCACTCCCAGAAGTTCTCCGGCCGTCCGGCCAGAACACGTGGTATCCAACAGGGCCAGAACATCATCGGGCCGATATCGGACGATACAAGCCGCTGTTTTCGCGCGCGTTGGTGAGGTGCACCCCTCGGTAAGAATCACCATCCGATGGGAGGTCATTCCGGCGGCCGTTTGAGGTCCCCGTTGTGGATTTGGGATCGTTTGCCCAGTCTCGGATCGGGTGACCGTCCCCTCCGCCACCCGGAACTGCCCTTGCGATGCCATGCTCATCCGAGCAATCCCCATGGAAGAATCATTTGAAAACGTCGTAGTCTACCAGTTTAATTTCAGACTGCTAGAGCGGAAACGGCTCAGAGCGCAGCTATTTATCCGTTTTGCGCAACACGGGCAATCCAATTTGAGTACAATAGTTCCAGTCCCGCATCCCAGCTCTCAATTGCCCATCTCGATGCCCCTCATATCCCATTCCAAACCAACTTCTGCCAAGAAACCGCTGATCCGCCACGTTGCCGTTCTGGTTGAAACAGACGATTCCTGGGGTAGGAGTCTGATTCACGGGATCGCGGACTATATCGAGAAACACAGCCGTTGGGTACTGCTGATCGAACCGCGTGATGAACGCCGCCGGTTGGCTCTCCCGACTGGCTGGCAGGGTGATGGTGTTATCGCACGACTTGGGAGCCTCTGGATGGCCGACCATCTCCGCCAATCCGGCGTCCCGGTCGTTGATACGGATACGGTCATGCTCAACGAAACCTGGGCCGGCCGTGTGATTACCGATGATACGGAGCGAGCCCGGTTGGCACTGCACCACTTCCGCGATCGTGGATTTGAACGATTTGCCTACTTCGCGCCACCTAAACGCCGCTACTCGAATGTCCGCGGCGAAATTTTTCAACGGTCCGTGCAAGAAATTGGTTTCGACTGCGCGGTCTACCGCCCGAACTACCGTATTGGACGTCGCATTAGTTGGAACGAACAACAAAAACACGTCTCCGAATGGCTCAGATCGCTCCCGCGACCGATTGCCATATTCACCGTGGATGGCCACCGCGGTCGAGAACTCGCGGAAATCTGCCATGTTCTGGATATCCAAGTACCAGACGAAGTCGCCATTCTTGCCGGGGATACGGATGAATTGATGTGCAACGTGAGCAGCCCACCGCTATCGAGTGTCCAGCTCGCCTGCGGCCGGATCGGCTATGAAGCGGCCGCCCTGTTGGATCGCCTCATGCAGGGTGAACCCGTGCCGAAGGCTCCGATCCAAATCAAACCACTCTTCGTGATCCCCCGCCAATCCACCGATGTTTTGTCAATCGATGATGAACACATCGTGCGGGCGCTCCGTTTCATCCGTGCCCATGCAACTGGGGGGATCGTTGTCGATGATGTGCTCCGCAATGTCCCTGTATCTCGGCGCGGTTTAGAAATCCAGTTCCGCAAACTACTCGGCCGCTCTCCAGCAGAAGAAATTCGCCGCGTTCGCCTGGAAAAAGGGAAACGACTCCTCGCCACGACGGAAATGTCGATCGCGGAAATCGCCAAAGCATGCGGATTTGCCAGTGCAACCCGTCTCGGAGTCGCCTTCCGGTCCCACTTCGGAATCACCCCCCTCGCCTACCGCCGCCAAACCCACGGTTGATTCGAATCGTCTCCAGCCAATCGGGTTCGGAGTTTGGCAGGAATGGCCCCCGGGATTTCTGGCCGCAGATGGTCCAAACGAGATCCACCGCGGGCCCGGAT
>JAFGFZ010000090.1 GCA_016930815.1 Pirellulales bacterium
AGAGCCCGTGATGAAGGTCTTCACTACCGGCCAGGTCGCAAAGATCTGCAAAGTGGCCCCCCGCACGGTCAGCAAGTGGTTTGATTCCGGACGACTCAAGGGATATCGTATCCCCGGGTCGCAGGATCGCCGAATCCCGCGCGAGTACTTGATTAAGTTCCTCAAAGAGCATGGTATGCCCCTTGGCGACCTGGAGGATGAGGCAATGGCCAAAGTCCTCATTGTGGCTCAAGATCAGGTACTCATCGAGAATCTCAACCGCGAGCTACCTGAGGAGAGGTCCTTTAGGACCGCCACCGCTGCCAGTGGTTTTGAAGCCGGCATTCAGTCTGAGAGTTTCCATCCCGACTGTATTATTGTCGACTTTTCAATTGGCCAGCTGGAAGCATTGCAGATTTGCCAAAACCTCCGCCGCAATTCAGACTTTAGCGAAACGATCTTGATCGCATTGCTGCCCGACGACGGCAGCACGACGAGTTTTGACCGATCGAGCATCAATGAAACATTCAAGAAGCCTTTCGATGCAGCACTACTTGCGGAACGGCTTCGGACGCTCATTGGTGCGAAAAAGGAACTCGTATAACGCACTTCCCGGTCCCAGTTCCAATTCACTGGCATCGTGTGTGCGGAGTTTTCCCATCACAACATACCCATGTGATGGATTGATATATCCCACTTTGCTGGGACAGTTGAAGGACTCAACTGTTGGCGGCAAGGCTGTCCCGGGCCTTTGCCGCCTTTTTTTGCGCCCAGCCATGGATCCGCATCGATCCCGGCAGACCTATTTGGGGCGCTTCATCGCCTCGGCCAGCATCGGTCGCAGCGTATCCACGAAGTCGTTCAGATTATCAAATTTGCGATAAACACTCGCAAAACGAACAAATGCGACATGGTCCAGTTCGCGCAGGTGTTCGAGCACCATGTCGCCGATCCGTTGGCTTTCGACTTCAGAAAAGGTCGTGTAGATTGCGTTCTCGATCGATTCAACGATTGATTCGATCTGCTGGGTACTAATCGGTCGCTTCCAACACGCCCGCTCGATGCCCTGCTTGATCTTTTCCCGGACATAGGGTACCCGAGCCCCCCCTTTTTTAATGACTTTCAAGGATGGTTCTTCAATGATTTCGTAACTGGTGAACCGCCGATCGCAACGGGCGCACTGCCGCCGGCGACGTATCGCGCGACCATCCTGACTCGCTCTAGAGTCGATCACCCGATCATTATCCATACCACAGTAGGGGCACTTCATGGGCCCTACTATACACCATTGGGAACCCTGCGGTCGATGCCTGGTCAGCCCCCGGATATCATTCCCTCCCGATCGTTGTGAACTTGGGTGTTCGTCCAGCGACAATGTGCTATCATAGGGAATGGCGGGCAAGAGCCCGTATTTCTACCTCACCAGGAACTGGACCATGTTATGCCCATCATGCCAAGCCGACGTTGTCGCGGACGCAAAATTTTGTCATCGATGTGGAACGATCCTCCAGCCTGAGGCGTTTGCACCCCAGGCATTCACCGAGCCGCAAACGGCTGTCGAACGATTTCGCCAAGCGGTTGCCTCGCGGCAAGATCAAGGGGACAACGATACGGAATCCGATCTCTGGACAGGCAATTATTCGAGTAAGGCCATGTTCGGAGCCTGGATTGTTGCCGGCTTGATCACGATCGCAGGAATCATCCTGGCCGCGATCGCCTACCCATCCAGTGGGGCCGGGTGGCTTTGGACACTCGGCCTAATCATCCTGCTTTGGCTTGGACTCTACCTCTGGCTCCTGTATCGGCAATTCAGCGTTTTCTACCAGTTGACCAACCAACGGCTCGTCCATAAACGGGGGATCCTGAGTCGCACGACGGACCGGATTGAGGTCATCGATATGGACGATGTCACCTACACCCAGGGACCGATCCAGCGAATTCTCGGAGTTGGGACAATCCTCATCACATCCAGCGACCGGACCCATCCTGAGATCATTCTACCTGGCATCGATCGGGTAGCCGATGTCTCGCGGATGATGGATGATGCCCGCCGCACCGAACGCCGTCGCCGCGGGCTCCATATCGAGTCGGTCTAGCCCGCATATTGCGTGAATTTCGTCGCGATCGGCCGCTGCAGACGGCTCATGAAATATGCGGGAGACTCTGGCTGGTTCATGGTATTTCCCAACCTTCTCGATACGTCCGCCGAATCCATTGGTTGGCGTCCTCGTCATGAAAAGCCAGCCTCTGGCTATCCCAAGTCAATTGCCGGTTATGAAAACGACCAGCTACCGTGCCAATCAGAACCGCCTCCGTCACAGGGCATGCGTACGAGAAGGGTGTCGATGCCGAACCGATGCCGCGGCAGGCGTCGGCCCATTCGTGATAATGGTTTGTCGGGGGGATTGGCTCGATGGTGATATCCATCTTCTCGCCGTCATGATAGAACTGAGGCGCATCGTAGTGCGGTAAAACCATCACTCCCTTCTCCCCGACCAGAAATAGTCCCTCACCCGGTAGCTTGACCCCCCGTGGCAACTGGGCTAGGCCGGCATCAGGGCGACTTGGACCAGAACCATCGGTCCAACGAAGCGAAAGCGGGCCGTCCGTGGTTTCCGTACCAGCAAACTCATAGCAAAGATCCTGGTCGGCTGAATACGTCTCCTGGCCGTGTTCGGGACCGTGCGAAACAACCCGCTCGGGCGGTTTCAGGCCGAGTGCCGAGAAGACGGGATCGAAGATGTGGCAGCCCATGTCACCGAGTGTTCCAGTCCCGAAATCGATCCACCGGCGCCATGCGCCGGGATGATAAAGCCCCTGGACAAAAGGCCGCCAAGCCGCCACACCAAGCCATAAATCCCAATCCAGCCACTCGGGTATTGAATCGCTCCGATCGGGTCGAGTCTGGCCAGCCCATGACCGGCCAACCCATAGATGCGCTTCCCGGACCTTGCCAATCGCCTGGCCGCGGATCGCCGCAACCGCGGTCCGATAGGCAGCATGGCTGTGAATCTGCGTGCCCATTTGGGTGACGCATTGCGGATTGTTCGCCGATGCCTCTTGCATGGCCCGGCATTCGTAGATGTTGTGGGCAAGCGGCTTCTCGCAGTAAACATGCTTGCCAAGATTCAGTGCTGCTATTGCAATGGAACCATGCATATGATCGGGTGTCGCACAAAGGACCGCATCGATATCCTTGGCCATGGTGTCGAAAAGGCGCCGGTAATCTCGAAAGGTCCTGGCATTGGGAAACGCCTTGGCCGCCCAGCCGAGGCCCCGATCGCTTGCATCCACATCGCATAAGGCGACAACACGCACGTTTGGAGCTCGTGCCACATTTTCCAAATCGCTGCGTCCTTGCCCGCCTACGCCGATCGCCGCGACGTGCAATTGCTCACTGGGCGATCTGGCCTGGCTGATCGCCGGTCCGGCCCATGACAAACCTGCGATCGCGCCGGCCATATTCCCGAGAAATGACCGGCGGGTTTGCTGGTATCGAGTCATCGCGTCATCTCCTTAATCCCAGAACTAGAGGCCGTCGTTAAGGGAACATAAATCGACCGGCACAAATTGCCCATCTTTCCGGATCAGTTCGCCATCAAAGTAAATTGCTCCACCACCATAGTCGGGACGTTGAATCGAAACGAGGTCCCAGTGAATACAACTCCGGTTCCCATTGTCCGCATCTTTATAGGCCTGGCCGGGTGTCAGATGAAATGAACCACCGATTTTTTCATCAAAAAGTGTGTCCATGATGGCATGTCGAATTCGGTTATTACATCCGATTGCCCATTCCCCGCAAAACCGAGCACCGTCATCGCTATCCAGGATCGCATTGATCCGGTTTGTCTCATTCGCGGTTGCTTGAACGATTCTGCCGTTTCTAAATGTCAGTTCAATCTGCTCGAAAACAACACCCTGATAGCGGGACGGCGTATTGAAACGGATCGTTCCGTTGAGACTATCCCTGACTGGGGCCGTGAACACCTCGCCATCGGGAACATTATTTTCGCCGGCACACCCAACGACTGGAATTCCTTTGATGGAAAACTCGATATCCGTTCCAGGCGCCACGATGCGAACCCGGTCGGCCGCTTCCATCCGCGCGACCAGCGGTTTTTGGGCCTCGGCCATCGCAGCATAGTCGGACGTGCATACATCGAAGTAAAAGTCCTTAAACGCCGGGGTGCTCATATTGGCCATTTGAGCGAAGGCGTGATTGGGATAACGGAGAACGACCCACTTGGTGTTTTTGACACGGATCTTCAAATGGACTGGCTGGCTCCAGAGTTTCTGATAAAGGTCCATCTTTTCGTGAGGAACGTCCACGAATTCGCTGCTATTCTCGGAGCCTCGGATACCAATGTAAGCCTGAACCAACCGCATGCGGTGGCTCTCCGTGGTCGCGGCAAGTTGCATCGATTCCTCGGATGCCGTAAGAAACAGGCTCCGGAGAACCGCATTCGATTTCCAGGATACGACGGGGGTTGCTCCGCGCTGGGCCGCGCCTTCAATCAGTGCGCATACGAGCTCTGGCTCGGGTAGATCGAATGCTTCGATCAGAATGGCTTCGCCACTCTGGATCCGGCAGCTATGATCGAGGAGAATATCAGCAAGTCGATGGATGCGTGGATCGGACATTATGGTCAAGGGATCTCGTCAAGGAATACAAATCCGGCTGGAATCGTGCATGGG
>JAFGFZ010000505.1 GCA_016930815.1 Pirellulales bacterium
CCAGGCGGTCGGGGAGGGATTCGAACCCCCGGTACACTTTCGCGTACGCCGGTTTTCAAGACCGGTGCATTCGACCACTCTGCCACCCGACCGGGTCGATAATGTAGGTTGTTTTTAGTAGTTTTGCAAATATGCTGGTACTACGGGACACCTGACGGGACACCTGCCTGTCAGATAACGTAGGATACAGTATGAGACGCATAAACACTAGCCCGCCCAATAAACCATACCCTGGGTTCCCATTATTTGCCCATGGCAACGGACAATGGGCAAAGAAAGTCAACGGGCAGACCTACTACTTTGGCATCTGGGATGATCCACAGGCTGCTGTTGCTCGCTATTTGGAGGAACGCGACTACCTGCACTATGGTTTGACAGTGCCCTCCGAGGGACAAACCGTTGCGGATGTATTGAACTCGTTTCGGAATTGCAAACACCGGGCGATAGAAGCGGAAGAGATCACGGAACGTACTTATCACGAGTATGTCGCTATCTGTGCTAATATAGTAGAAACTTTTGGCAGGAATCGACCGGCTGAATCACTCACTTTCGATGATCTTGATCGGCTTAGAACCATTCTTGGCACGGACAAGAAGGGTAAACGATTCAGTCCATACACCCATAAGCGGCTTTTGACCTACGCTAGAATGGTTTTCTAACATGTGAACGAACGTATGGGGCTAGCCATCCGTTACAAGGATGCTCTGGCGACTCCACCAGCCAAGGCATTACGGAAAGCCAGAAACGAGATAGGCGAGCGATTGTTTTCGTGTGTTGAGATACGCAAACTGATCAAGAATGCTTGTCCTGATTTGAAAGCAATGATCTATCTGGGAATCAACTGCGGATTCGGGAATCGGGATTGTTTATTGTTACCTGTGTCCGCATTAGACTTGAATGCTGGATTCCACACCTTCCCTCGACCGAAAACGGAAGTTGCTAGGCGCTGCCCGCTCTGGAAGGAAACAATCCAGTCTCTCCGACAAGTGATTAACGACCGTCCCACGGTCTTTAAGCACACCTGGAATCGACACGTCCTCGCAAGGGCATTCAAAAAACTGGCCGAGGATTGTGGAGTCTATCGTGAAAGCGTTACCACTTTCTACACACTACGGCGAACGGTCGAAACGATTGCCACAACTGCCAATGTGAATCAGGCTGTAATAGTGCCATCATGGGACACGCTCCCCATAATGATGATATGTCCACTATCTACCGGCAACGGGTGTTTGATGACAGGAAGGATCATTGCCTCGATCGAAAACAAATCGTTATTGGTGTGGTGTCGGATCATGAACGCCGTACGATCAGTTGCGAATTACTACCCGGTAATACGGCAGATGTCACAACACTTATTCCAGTAATCGATCGCCTGAAGGCTCGATTCGGAATTGAACAGGAGTGCATTGTAGCCAACCGCGGCATGATTAGCGACGACACCATAGTGCAACTCGGCCAATGCTATACTCATTACTTTTTTACGGAATAAACAGCATACTGTTGACAAGGCGTTAGCCTGGGCAGCATACTAAACGTGCTAATGACTTGCATCGAAGCAACATCCGTCGTCATGCGGCGAAAACAGACCAGCTTATCTGCGCTACCTAATTCAACGATCGGTTCCTTGGCGGATTATAGGTGATTCATTATGAAAGAACCTGTCATTCCGGAGGGCGAAAAGAGGCTAGGCGACTACGAAATAATTCACGAGATCGGCCGTGGTGGCATGGGGACCGTTTACGAGGCACGGCAGTTGTCGTTGAATCGACGCGTAGCACTAAAGGTTCTCTGGAGCGGACTCGGCCTAACGTCGTCGTCGGTAACGCGGTTTCGGCGGGAAGCCGAAGCGGCTGGAATGGTGCACCACACCAACATCGTTCCAATCTATACGATTGGGGAGAGCCGAGGCACTTATTTCTACGCCATGGAGCTAGTCGAGGGACTGTCTCTAAAACAGGCCATCCGCTATCTCCGCCTTCAACACGGAAAGGAAGAGGCGAAGCAGGCCGATACAAACGACGCCACCACAGACTATGAGGATATTCCAAAATGGGCGCAGGAGACGATGGCCTTCGCCGACGGCTCTACCACGGACGTTTCAAAAGAGCCATCCTCCGAGACCGGACTTGGAGCGGACTCGAGGTATTTCGAGACGGTTGCTCGTATGACTGCCGATGTGGCTGCTGCTCTCGAGCATGCGCACAGGCGAGGTATCATTCACCGTGACGTGAAACCATCAAATCTCCTGTTATCTTCCGACGGTCGACTAAGTCTCAGTGACTTTGGACTCGCGCGAATTCTGGATAAGCCTGGAATGACAATAACCGGGGAATGCGTCGGCACACCCTTGTATATGTCGCCGGAACAGGTCGCTGCTGGTCGTGTTCACGTGGACCATCGCACTGACATATACTCGCTTGGTGTGACTCTTTACGAGCTGTTGACTCTTACTCCTGCGTTCGCGGGTCGCAACCGCGAACAGATCATGGCACAGATCCTGCAGAAGGACATTCTACCTCCGAGAAGGGTCAACCGACGTGTTCCGGTAGACCTGGACACAATCTGCATGAAGGCAGTGGAGAGGGACCCTGACCGGCGATACCAAACCGCCGAAGAAATGGAAAACGATTTACGCCGTTTTGTCAATGGTGATCTGATCAAAGCAAAACGTCCTAGCGCTGCAAAACGAGCACTTCGCATTGTGCGTAAGCACAAAGCTCGTTTCGTGACCGCTGCAGTGATTACGTTGTTGATCGTCATAGCTGCTGGATTTGGTTACAGCTTGTATTGGGAACGACAACGAGCTAAGGCAAGGGAGAACTTGCCTCGCATTGAGGAACTATTTAAAGAAGGCAGAACGGTTGCCGCATTCTCGCTTGCTAAAGAAACCGAGACGATTATTCCAAAAGATAAGCAGTTGGCCAAGCTCTGGAAACATATAGCTGTAATGGCGTCTATCAACACACAACCGACCGAAGTATTGGTCGAAGCAAAAGATTGGCGTTTTCCGCAGAATCCATACGTTGCGATCGGTGTCACGCCACTTCTAGAAGAGCGTCTTCCGCGCGGAATGGTGCGGTGGCAATTTAGTAAGGAAGGGTACGTTTCAGTCGAACGACTAACCGATCTGGAAAAGGATGCCCATACAAACGTGGGATTCCGAGATCAGCCTGAAATCGCAGTGCAGCTGGATAATAAAACTGAAGGTCACGACGGAATGGTTCGGGTGCTTAAACTTGAGGGTCCCAATCAGAGAGAAAGCACAGAGGACAGTTATTTCATCGACAAGTATGAGGTAACAAACAAAGAATACTATCAATTCATTCAGCTTGGAGGGTACGAAAATCGTGAGCTTTGGCAGTCTCTTATTAATGACCTCGGCGAGTCAGGTTGGGAAAATACTCGCAAGGAGTTTGTCGATGCGACCGGGGTGTATGGTCCTTCGACCTGGAGCCATGGCAACTACCAAGAGGGAGAGGGCGATTTTCCGGTACGCGGCGTCAGCTGGTATGAGGCGATGGCGTATGCTGTGTTTGTCGAGAAGAGCTTACCGACGCAAAGGCACTGGCGTCGGGCAGCCACTCTAAACTACGCAACATGGATAATACCCCTAAGTAACTTCGATCAGCAGGCAGTAGCTAGGACCGGTGAAAACCCTGGTATTGGGTACTTTGGCATCTATGATATGGCTGGGAATGTCAGGGAATGGTGTTGGAACACTGTGGGCGAAGAGCAACGATGTACGATGGGTGGTTACTGGAATGGACCAACGTACCAGTTTACCCAGAAAGATGCAGCTTTCCCAACAGATAGGCCACCCAATGTTGGTTTCCGTTGTGTGCTATATAAGTCCGATCCATCGCCGGAAGATTTGGCGCCCATCCAAATACAATTTGGACGCGATTACACACATGCGACTGCCGCAAGTCAATCTGACATCGACAGTTTCAGGAACCTCTATTTGTATGACAAAGAAGAGGACCTTGAACCAGAGAAAATCTCAGAAGAGGTTTCACCGAACAACCACAGGTACGAGATTTGTGAAGTTAACTCAGCCATTTCCGACAAAACAGAGCGACTGCCGCTACACATACTTTTTCCTAGCGGTCAAAAGCCACCTTACCGCACGGCCATTTACTTCCCGGGAACTGGGGCGTTGTGGCCAGATAAACTTGCTAACATTCAGGGACGTTGTGATTGGGTCGTTTTCGAGTCTTTTGTTGACCATGGAATCGCCATGTGTTGGCCCGTGTATAAGGGAACCCTCGACCGCAGAGACGAGCGAATACCTTTTGGTAACTCGATTCGTAATCGCGACAGTTTTGTCGATATGGCCAAGGATCTCTTTCGGGCTATTGATTACCTTGAAACACGTGACGAAATCGATATAAGTACTCTGAGTTACGTTGGTTTCAGTTGGGGAGGCTGCCACGGGCCAGTGATCTCTGTGCTGGAGCCTCGCATCAAAAGCCTCGTGCTGATAAGTTCAGGCTGCCATGGAGGTTTGCTCGCACCGGAGGTGGATCCTTTCAATTATTTACCGTGGACGAACGTGCCTGTACTTGTTCTTAACGGTCAGTACGATCAAGTGTTCCCGGTCAACGAATCGCAGCTTCCTTTTTTTGCAAACTTAGGCTCAACCGATAAAGAACGCATGCCGTATGACACGAGCCATTTTGTTCCATTAGAGAAAGCTATCCCGTATGCGTGCGAATGGCTCCAAAACCGACAGAAGCCGGAGACCGGTGGCACCGATTGAAAGACAACCTAACGAAGGGTTGGTTGCGATCATCTAGAACGACAGCGAGAGCAGCGGAGAGGCCTGTGGGACGAGAAATCAAAGAATATGGGGATAGAAAATGCCGAGGGAGCCTCGACTTGAGGACCGGTGATCTTCGGAATTGCTTGAGGTGAAACGATGATTAAGGCGGTGGACTTACAAATTGAGGGAGAAATCGAAACACACCTCGTTATAGCATTCCACTAATCCCGGCTATGTGCGTCTCGCAGGAACGTTGGCCTCTCACTGCCTTGATGCCCTGCAGCGCCCCTCACGGCTTCATAATTTGATCCATTCCCGTTTGGATTACTAACGAGACGCACATACTTATAGCAGTCAAGTCGTCATATGGACAGCATTCTGTATTCCAAGGGCTCCCGATATAATAATTCGTATTCCGGGAAGCCTCGGGAACTGGCATCAAGGAATTCGTTCTTCGGTTACCGGATTAACCGTAATATATGGGCGGTGGAATGCGGTACAAGGCCGACATCACGGCGGGGTCACTCAAAGTGGCGGAGAGCAGGGTCATCGCCGACCTTCTACTCCGTGGTGTCAACGGCGAGTATTGGGATTCTGCCATCCTTGACGAGAACGTTCTCCAAACCCGCAATCCGGAGACAGCCAGAAGACTGGCAAGGTTGATTCGAGCCCGCCTTATTCTGATGGGGCCCGATCTCTGGCAGCTGGTCCGTGACGGGACCGGGGACACGACCACCCACGCCGTCTTGGCCGCTGCTGTCAAGCACAGTGCTCTGCTGGGTGACTTCCTGGATCTAGTCGTCCGTGAGCAATATCGGATCTTCGCCACTACGCTCTCCGACAAGCTCTGGGACCAGTACCTCGACGATTTCCGGGGCCGTGATCCCGTCATGCCAGCTTGGAGCGAATTGACCAGGAATCGTCTCCGGTCGTCCGTGTTCCAAATCCTCGCCCAGGCTGGGTACATCGACAATACCAGATCCAGAACGCTACAAACCGTCCACATTGCCTCCCAGGTCATCGATTACCTGGAGAAACACGACGAGCAATACGTTCTCCGATGCATCCAGGTAGCACCATGAGCGACCGGCTTACAGATCGACTGAACGAGATCTTGCCAAAGATCATCTCCGAAGATTTCCTCAGCGGCAAGGGCTTGGGGAACGAGATCGCTTTCTACATATTCGATTACCTACCCGAAGAGGAACTACGGGTCCGGGATCACGTCCGATTTCTACTGGAGCATATCCCCAAGCAAAAGCCCGACCTGCGGGTGGCGCACGTCAATCTGTTCGACTTGATCATCGATCACCTGAAGGAACGCAACCTGCTGGATCGTTCGTTCCAGATGCAGCGGCAGAAGGGCGATGACGCACTCGAAAAAGCACTTCGCAGCCCTCTCAAGGCCGAGAAGCTGGCCCAGATCTTCGTGGATTTTATCCAGCCTGCCGAGCACGATTTGGTGCTCGTCAGTGGGGTCGGTAGCGTGTGGCCGTTGATCCGTACTCATTCGCTGCTCAGCAACCTCCATCCGGTCATGAAAAGCACGCCGTTGGTGATGTTTTATCCGGGCCGGTACGACGGGCAGTCGCTCAGGCTTTTTGGCCGCATCAAGACCGATCACTACTACCGTGCATTCAAGTTGGTTCCCTAGTCGAGGCCGACCATGTTAATAAAAAACCTGTTCAAGAAGGACATCTTCCGCCCGATCAACGGGGTGGTCAAAGCGGAAGAACTGGACGAGTCATCCGTCTGGCAGGAGTTGGATGAATTCGTCATCACCAGGGAATTGGACAAGCATCTGCGAAAGTTCCTGACGGCCTACTTGGATACCATCGACAACAAGAAGAATCCCGCCATCACCGGCAAGATGGGCGTCTGGCTCTCCGGTTGGTTCGGGTGTGGTAAGTCGCACTTCCTGAAAGTCCTGTCCTACCTGCTGGATAATGAACCGCACTCCTACGAGGGCCAGACGAAGCGAGCGGTCGAGTTCTTCGAGGACAAGATCGAAGATGCCATGATGCTGGCCGACGTGAAGCGGGCCGTGGCATCGAACACCGACGTGATCCTGTTCAACATCGATTCCAAAGCCGACCCACGAGCCGGTCGTGAAGCGATCCTTGGCGTCTTCCTGAAGGTATTGAACGAGTTGCAGGGCTACGACGGTGACCATCCCCACATCGCCCACATGGAACGGCACCTGGACAGCAAGGGGAAATTGGCCGAGTTCCATGCTGCCTACAAGGACCTGACCGGCGGGGACTGGTTGGCCGAGAGGGACGCCTACGAATTCAATCAGGATCAGGTGGTTGAAGCCCTGTCCAAGACCCTGGGGCAGAGCCAGGAGTCCTGCACCAAGTGGATCGACAATGCGGAAACCAACTTTGCTTTGAGTGTGGAAAATTTCTGCGGTTGGGTCCGGGAGTACCTGGACTCGAAAGGCCCTGACCAGCGGTTGGTCTTCTTCGTCGATGAGATCGGCCAGTTCATCGGCACGGACGGCCACTTGATGCTCAGCCTTCAGACGATTGCCGAAGATCTGGGCTCGGCATGTGATGGCCGAGCATGGGTCATCGTGACCTCCCAGGAAGAAATCGACAAGGTAATCGGCGAACTGAAGACAGCGGCCAAAAACGATTTTTCCAAGATTCAGGCCCGATTCCCAACCAGACTGCGGTTGTCCAGCAGCAATGCGGACGAGGTGATCCAGGCTCGATTGTTGGCCAAGTGCGACGAAGTGGTGAACGATCTCAGGACAGTGTTCCGGGAGAAGGGAGACGTCCTTCGGAATCAACTCACCTTCATCGACTGCGGCATGACCTTCAAGTCCTATCGGGATGCCGACGATTTCGTGGTCAATTACCCATTCGCTCCCTACCAGTTTCAGCTTATCCAGCGGATCTTCGAGTCGATCCGGCGTGTGGGAGCGACCGGCCTGCACTTGTCCCAGGGAGAACGTTCAACCCTGGATGCGTTCCAGTCAGCGGGCAAGGCCGTCGCCACCCAGGAAGTCGGCGTCCTCGTGCCGCTGTACGAGTTCTATCCGTCCATCGAGAGTTTCCTGGATACGGTGGTCAAGCGGACCATCGATCAAGCCGCTGAGAATGCCAGCCTGGAGCCTTTCGATGTCCAACTGCTCAAGGTACTGTTCCTGATCCGGTACGTCGAAGAGATGAAGGGCACGGTGGACAATCTGGTCACGCTCTGCTTGGATGAGATCGATGCCGACCGTCTGGCCCTGCGCCGCAGGATTGAAGACAGCGTCGGGCGGCTGGAAAAACAAACGCTCATCAACCGCAGCGGCGATGTCTACTTCTTCTTGACCAACGAGGAACGGGATGTCAGCCGGGAAATCAAAAGCGTCGATCTCAGCGATGCCGAACAAGCCAGGCTGCTCGGCGAATTGATTTTCGAGGATGTGCTGAAGGGCCAGCGAAAACATCGCTACCCGCCGAATAAGAAGGATTTCACTTTTGCCCGGATCTGCGACATGCACCCGGTCGGTGGGCGTGTGGAAGGTGATCTCGTCGTGTCGGTGATCTCACCCCTGGCCGACGATTACGAAATGTACGCCGACAGTAAATGCATTCTGGAGAGTGCCGCTGAAAACGGCCAAGTCCTGGTCCGGCTGAATGACAATGACAAGCTGGGGCGGGAGATCCGTACCTACGCCCAGACTGAAAAGTACCTGAAGACCAAGAGCGATACAGGGCTCCCCGAATCCGCCAAACGTATCCTTCGGGATAATGCCGACGACAACCGGGAACGGCGGGGCTTCTTGACCACGTTGCTCTCAGACATGCTGAACGAAGCGGCCTGCTTCGTCGCCGGTCAAACACCGAAGATCAAGGCCAGCAGTCCTGGAGCACGGCTGGACGAAGCCCTGGAATACTTGGTGACCAACACCTTCAACAAGATGGGCTACCTGAAGCACCTGCACCCGGAGCCGCTGAAGGAAATCCAGGCCATCCTCCGCAGTAACGACGTGGCACAATTGACCCTGGACCTGAACTTGGAGGAAAGTAATCCCCAAGCCATCGAAGAGATCCGCAACTACGTCGAACTGTGTGCGGCGGCGAACAAGCAGATTGTGCTTTACGACATGTTGGAAGGCCGATTTGCCCGACGACCCTACGGCTGGCTACCCGAGCAAGTGCTGATCCTTCTGGCTCGCCTGATCGTCCTGGGGGAAGTCAGCATCATGATGGATGCCGCCGTCGTGCCCATCGACAAGGTGTATGCCGCCATTTCGACCTCGGCCAAGTGGCGCAAGATCACTGCCATCAAGCGGCACACGACCGATCCCAAAGCCCTCCAGGCGGCTCGGGCATTGGGGAAGGATGTTTTCTCGCAGATGGGGCCGGATGGCGAAGACGCCCTGTTCGACTTCCTGACCGGCAGACTGCGGACGTGGCAAACATCACTGACCAGCTACAAGTCATTGGCCGGAACCGGCACGTACCCCGGTCGGGAGGAGATAGACGAGGGACTGTCGCTCATCAACGCCCTGCTGGCCTGCAACGAGAGTGTCAAGTTCATCGAGCGGTTCAACGGTCGTAAGAATGATCTCCTGGACCTCTGCGACAACTACCATGACCTGGAGCATTTTTACGAGCACCAGAAGCCCACCTGGGACAAATTGCGGAAAGCCCATGATAGATTCGGCCTGAACCGTATGGAACTGGATCAGGACGACAAGGCGGCACCGGCCATGCGCCGGATGAAGGAGATCCTGACGGCCAAGGCCCCCTACGGTCTGATCAAGGATGC
>JAFGFZ010000506.1 GCA_016930815.1 Pirellulales bacterium
CTTTTCGCAGACTTCCACGCCCTTCATCGCCTCCTGATGCCAAGACATCCCCCATACGCCCTTAGTAGCTTGACCACATCGATCCAATCCTCTTGTCCGTGAATTCGGTACCTAGTGCCGAATCCACAATTCTTGGCAGATCGGTGGGTTGCTACGCACCCAACACCATGACCTCCATCGGGAGATAAAGGGACATGATGCTGGCATTGTAACGATTGATCCAAATTTTTTTCTGTACCAATTCGGTAGGTCGTGCCTACCGATTCGATACATCAAGTCTTTAGCAAAGGATGCCAAGCAACCGCCTAGCCAATCCTTCGATTGACCTGCGGATGCTCGGCAAAAGATGCCACTCTTGCAGGAATACCAAATTGCCAAAGATCGTCCGAGCCGCGGTCCAAAACCGCCACTCACATTCCAGTGGAATGCCCGCCCGGAGGCAGGGACTGCAGCACCTGCGATGCGGCAATCCCCAACCCCGATTGGAGAATCCATGAATATACAAGGAGCCTGGTTGCTTGTCAAACGGTATCCTATCCGTTTTTTTTCCCCCCAGAGGCTGCGTACAACCCTCTCATTATCGACGTTAATTATACCGCATCTTCAACGGAGGGCAACGGGGCCGATTCTCGGCGAAAAAAGGGATCCTGTGGCACCGACGATGCGAAGCAGGACACACCGGCCGGAAAGAGGCCTCCGAGATGGAAAATCCAGAGATCGTTGCGTCCATGGATGCAGCATGTGGCAAGACCTGCCGGGAGGGCCGAGAATAGAATCCCGAAAACCACGGGAGGAAGGATCACAAAGATCCCTAGGAGCACGGCACAACCCGTCACAAACCCGAGGAGCCTTTTGAGACTGAACCGGATATTGAGGATCGCGCCGGTCCAACACCATTCGGGGCTGGACCAGGGCCCAAATGGCCCGAAGGTGTCCGGATCGATGTTGGTTCAGGGGATTCAAGAGACATCTTTAGACGGTTGCGATCGCTTCTTCGTCGATCAGCGCTTTCTGCTCAGCCGCCTCGATCAGCTCTTCGGTCGCCTGGTGGGGTTCAATCTCAGCCAAACCGATCGAGACCGCGCAAGGAATCTTCTCTTGGCCGATCGGGATAGAGCATTTGGACAAGGAGGATTCAATCCGACGCTCAATGAGCGATGCCTCTTCCAGAGTACTCCCAGGTAACATGATCGCGAAACGGTCATCCGCGCGCCGGCTTATCATATCCATTTTTCGAATCGTTGGTATCAGGAACTGGGCCACGGTGTCCAGAAGGAAATCCGCGGCGAGTTGACCATACTTCTCAAGGATCGTGGCATAATCCCTGACCACAACAATCATGATCGAGAGCGTGACATGGTAACGGTGACTTTCTGCGACTCGCCGATTCACCTCCGCTTCAAAGGTTTTTTGGTCGGTCACATCGTCGAGCACTTTGATTTCTGGGAGTGAAATCTTCTCTGCCGGCTTGAAGGCTTTCTGGCCTGGAGTGATTGGGATGCACTGCATGCCATCATGGAAATGCCCGCAATTCCGCCCCGCGTTCTTGGATGCATATAGGCTGTCATCGGCACGGCGAACCAATAGGGCTGGAGTGTCGGGTGGCATGATTTCGGCCAGACCGGCACTGATGGTCACCTTCAGCAATTTCCCCTCAAATGCGACGGTCATGGTTTCGACGGTCTTCCGGATCCTCTCAACGGCTCGTTTGGCATCATTCGTCGCCGTATTGGGCAGGATGATTGCAAATTCCTCGCCACCGTAGCGGCAAGCAATATCCATGCTCCGGGTCGAATGTCCCAGTGCCTTACCCACGTATCGGAGTACTTCGTCGCCGGCCTGGTGGCCGTGCGTGTCGTTGAATTTCTTGAAATGATCGATATCCAGTAGGGCAAGCGAGAAAACCTTGTTCATGCGTTGCCATTCGGAAAATCGCCTCTTCATCTCGTCGTCAAACGCGCGTCGATTATTGAGGCCCGTGAGCGAATCCGTCCGAGCGGCTGTCTGGTGATTCTCGATCTCCCTGGCCTGTTCCTCCAGCTTTTGCTCGGCATTTGCCAATTGGCCTTGCAGGGTCTGGTTGGCTCCGAGGATCTTCGCAATTGCAATGGAGACGGCTTGAGTATTCGACGGGACACTCTCCAGCGACATTTCATTGAGTTCAACCGATAAGCGTTCCACCTTGCTTGAATGGGCGCCAACATCCTGAACGACGCGCGCGGTCAAATCCTGGATCTGACCAGCGGCCATTAACGAACGTTCATTGCACAAGCGGATGTGTTGCACGTCATCTTGAGAATTTCCTCGTTTGGAAAATATCCACCAACCAGCAACGAATCCTAAAGTGAGCGCAACGAGTGCAAATGATCCGTTAATGAGAATCAGTGTTAGTAGCGAAGCGGGTATCGCCAACATATCATCTTCCTCTGACCTGCTGTAGTCCTGGCTTATAACTCACATCCTAGTGCTTTGTCATTGCTAAAAATTGGGATGCGAGGCGCCGGAAACCTTCTGCCAATCAGATGTTCTAGAGACTCGCATCCCAATTCCAAAAGTTGTCAAAGCACTAGAGAATTCGCGCTGGAACGACCTGGCGGTTGTTCGGCAATGCGGTTAACCACATGTCAATGCTCTTGTTGAACCATAGGATGTAGTTCGCGCGTGTCAAAATATCCAGACTATATTCGAGGTCCGAGCGAAGAGGTTCTCAGTGGCCAAACACCCAAGTTGTGAGCCTGCTCATTCAACGTCCAATGGATCGACATAAGTCCTTATTTCCCAATAGCAACGGATAGAACGCAGCGTCTTTGCCATCGCGATGCCAGACGATTGAGACACGGCCAATTCCTCGTACAAGCACGATTCACCCGTTCCATGGTAGTGGTGCTAGATCGGTTATGCCGGTATTGGGGAATGCCCTTCGTTGAATCCTGCCGTCATAATGTGCCCTTGGTACTGGGCACGCCACTTTCACGGGCATCCAGTTCCCATGCCATGCGAAGTGCCCGGGCGGCGCCCTTGAAAATCGCTTCGCTGATATGATGGCTATTGCGGCCGTAATGGACCTGAATATGTAAATTGAATAGGCCGTTGGCCGCTGCCGCCTGCCAGAAATCCTCAACAAGTTCGCTATCAAACGTACCTATTTTGGCTACTGGAAACCGGGCATGAAATTCGAAAGCGACTCGGCCCGACAAATCAACGGCGACCGTCGCCAAGACCTCCTCCATCGGCAATGTAAAATGCCCGTACCGGCGAATTCCCGTTTTATCTCCCAAGGCCGAACGAATGGCTTGCCCGAGACAAATTCCAATATCTTCCACGGTATGGTGCTGGTCCACGTGGAGATCGCCATCGGCGTGAATCGATAAGTCAATGGCCGCGTGTTTGGCGAACAATTCCAGCATATGGTCAAAGAAACCAATTCCGGTCGAAATATCGGCCGCCCCAATCCCATCGAGGTTCAACTCGATCGCGATGTTTGTTTCTGCCGTTTTTCGCGTGATTGCTGTACTGCGAGTCATGGTTCCTAAGGAATAGCTGGAGGATCGAAGATGCGTTGTGCCCTGCTAGGACACCATACCTTCCACCAATGCCAACAGGGCATCGATTTGCGAATCGGTCCCAACCGAAATGCGGAGCCCGTCACCCCAACCGGCATAATCGAGGTATCGGACGAGCACGCCGTCTCGTTTCAGTTGTTCGTAAATCGGCCGTACCGGCCGGTCGGTCCGGGTTGCCCAGATAAAATTTGCCTGTGAGGGGGGTGTTTCAAAACCGAGATCCCGGAATCTCAAGACCAAACGGTCCCGAGTTGCAAGGATGGCCTGGCGGTTTTCAATGAGCCATCCTTGGTCGTCCATCGCAGCCGTGGCTCCAGCAATCGATAAGATATCACAATTGTAGGAATCCTTGATCTTTGCCAGTTGCTCGATGATCCGCGGTTGAGCAATAACAAATCCGAAACGCAGGCCGGCCAGCGCATAGGATTTACTCAAAGTTCGTGTGACGATAATTTTTTCATTTTCAGCAACCAGACGGAGACAGTTCGTTTCGGCAAAGTCGGCATACGCTTCATCAACGACCAAAGGGCATGGGAGCGCATCGGCCAGTTCGAAGACGCGGTTGGCCGGGATGACGGTTCCGGATGGGCTGTTGGGATTGGCCAGGAAAGCCAGACGCAGTCTGGAATTGGCCGTGGCAAAGGCATCGTCGAGCGTCCAGTCGGAACGGAATTTCCATTCGTCCACGGTCGCTTCCTGGATTTGGGCAAGCGTGCGATAGAGAATATAGCCGGGATAGGCATATCGGATGCCATCCTGTGCGCCTACGAACGCCCGAATTAAAATCGTTAGAATATCGTCGCTGCCATTTCCGCATTGGATCCAGTCCGGATCAATTCCCAAGACATCGCCAGCCCGCATGCGGAACGCAGTTGCCAGCGGATCTGGGTATTTCTGCAGACCGCCCGCCATCGCTTCGCGTATCGCCGTCAGAACCCGAGGTGAACACGGGTAGGGATTTTCGTTCGTATTGAGCTTGATGACCTTCGCCCCCGGCGCGGGCTGTTCGCCAGAAACGTAGCCGGACATGGCTTGAATGGATGGCCGAATCATACGGGACGAGGGATCCTATGTCTGCTAAGGATAAGCTGGGGAACTAGGATTTGAACCTAGACTGACGGAGTCAGAGTCCGTAGTGCTGCCGTTACACCATTCCCCAAAATATCGGTTTTTTCGAATCACTCCAAGATGCTCAGCACCCGTGATGACACCCGTATCATGCAATGCGAATGAAAATGACGCTTGCCAGAGATTGGCTAGCAGGCGCCCGACGATACCTAACACTGGTATCGGAGGTACCGCCCTGAGCAATTCTACCAAAGCTACCAAGCCCGCAAAGCCCTCCTTGGATTTTCTACTTTTCCCCATCTAAGCGGGCTTTGTCCCAATTCATTCCGATATCAACTTCCATGATAAGGTCAGTCGATCCACGGCAATCAGCGGCAAAATCGCCTGGATAATCTGCCTTTATCGAGAATCGATCTCACTAAAGTCTTGCAGTCATTGCGAGCGATGATCTTCTAAGAATCCAACGGCGAATTCGGGAAAAATGAATCATCCCGATTAGTTCTCAGCCAATTCGCTTGATGGTTTGATAGACCGTTCGAACCATCGAACCCAGTTCCCTATCATTGGCGTCAACGGATTCATCTCCACGTATTTTCCCAAGCGATGCCGAGGAATCTGGCCTGGATTCATCTCACTCGGCAGTACGCAATCACCAAACCGCAATCGATTCCCCAGATATGGAAATCGAGCTGGTACCATTTTCTCGACGATCGACCTAGGAATATTAGGCCATGGAGCGAGCTGGATCATGTATAATGGTTCTACCGTCCTTTGCCTATCTTTTGCCTTTTGCCTGGCTCTCTCGTGCTTGATGCAGGAAATCAAGAACTAGCCATCAATCCAATATCCCCCCCTTGCCAGAAGAGCCAGAAGATTTTTAGTAGCAATCAGCGAATGCAACAAGGATGAAACCGATGTTTGAGAGGTTTTTTCCCCGATTTTGGCAGCAAAAAAACAAGTCACGTAAAAAAACTCATATAAAATTCCCTGTGAATATCAGGTCGAATCACTTCGAGCGGCTCGAGGATCGAAGGCTGCTGAGTCTAAGCACCGGATTGGATCAGCTTCAACTCCTACCCGGATCACTCAAGGTGGACTTCTGCCGTGAAGTGGAAGTCGATGCCGGGCTAATGACGGCGCATTACGCATGGAAGTCGCCCGAGTTGCATCAGACGGTTGATATGACAACAGGTGAATTGGTTGAATCCATCTCGATTGACGGGACTGCGCTCGTGGGAGAACCAGGCGAGGTTTTGCTACCTGTCGTGCCTGCGATTCTTGCATTACCGTGTGAAATGACGCCGGGTAGAATCAACGTGTCAGTCGGTCTCGAACATATGATTCCGGGGGAGCATGCCCTGGCCACGGGTGGGGCTATGGTGGCCATCCGTAATTCTACCACTACCGAGACGCCCCATGCCCGCGAATCGGGCCATGTACTAGCGAACGATCTGTTCGAAATCGTTGGAATCCAACGGCAACGGGGTGTTGAAGTATTAATGGTCAACCTGAGGCCGGTTCAATATGACATCGATACTGGAAGGCTATCCTATTTCGACGCCATGGATATTTCCATTCAACTCGAATCTGCCACGAGTTCGGTAGCTTCCGTGAAACCCATTTATCGGGCCGATGATCTCCGCCCCATCATGGCGTGGGTGGACAATCCTCAACAACTCGACAGCTATACAAACAGTCTCATCTCTGAAGCAGATGAATCCGGTCAAAGCACCAAAATGCTTGGAATCTGTGATCCAGATGATGAATATCGCTATGTGATCATCACAAATGGTGAACTGGCCAACGCCACGACGGATTACACTTTGCGGGATCTGGCAGAATATCACGAAACGCATGGATTAACATCGATCATCGTGACCACCCAGACGATTTATGAAAACTATACAGGTGTTGATAATCCCGAACAGATCCGCAATTTCATCATCGACGCTTACAACAACTGGGAGACAGATTATGTCCTTCTCGGCGGCGACACGAATATAATACCCAGCCGGGAATTATATAGCTCCATTCGGGAATCATCGATTCCCTCCGATTTATATTTTCAATGCTTAGATGGAAGCTATGACGAAGATAGTGATCAAATATGGGGTGAAAATACTGACGGTATTGGCGGCGCAGATGTAGATTTGCTAGCCGAAGTATACGTGGGTCGAGCACCAGCCGAAAATGCCGATGAGATGGCCAACTGGGTATATAAGAACCTGACTTATGCCAACGATCCAGTTTCACAAAATCGCTTGAGAGCCGTAATGGTCGGTGAATACCTGGGTTTTGGCGGCGTTTCCGATTTCGCCAAGGACTCGATGGAGGAAATACGCCTCGGCTCAAGTAATCATGGCTACACAACCTCGGGCTTTGCCTCAGATCCGCGGTTTACGACCAGCACTCTATACGATGCCGATAGTATTTGGTCCACTTCCCAACTGATGGAAATGATGAATTCCGATACGTACGGTATTTATAACCATCTTGGGCACGCTGATACAAATTATTCAATGAAGATGTACAACAGTGATGTGGATGCACTTGCCAACGGAAAGTATTTCTTGGTTTACTCCCAAGGTTGCTGGCCAGGTGATTTTCCTGATGATGCCATCGCGGAACATTTCACGACCAGCACAAGAAATGGAGCATTCGCGGGTGTGTTCAATAGCCACTACGGATGGGGTCTATCTTATTCCACAGACGGCCCGTCCCAGCGGCTCAACCGCGAGTTCTGGGACGCATACTTCCATGAAAATATGACACACCTGGGACCTATGAATGCGGATAGCCACGAAGATCTCCTGTGGGACATCGGTAACGAATATATCCGATGGGTCATTTATGAATCGAACCTGTTTGGCGATCCAGCAATCGATATCGGAGTGGATATTGATGGCATCGATCTGATAGGCGCCTCTTTACAAATCAGCCCGGATGATTTACTCGATGCAAACGGTGTTACCGAAGCAACATTCATTCTCATGAACTCCGGTAATACCACCGCTGGGCCATCCGATTTGAAATTCTATCTATCCGATGATGAAATCATTGATCCCGATAATCCTAATGATATTCCGTTACAACTGCACCCATCGGATCCAAACTTTAACTTCGCGAATCCGGAAATTTATCGAACCGATGAACTTAGTGCTTTCGGCCAATGTTCCGATACTATTTTGCTTTCGGTCCCAGTGAATGATCCATTTAAATCAAGCAACAAATACTACATTGGTATGGTGGTAGATGCTTCCAACGAAATAGTCGAGGTATTTGAGACGAATAATAAGAGTCGAAATGTCGGCCTGGACCTCGCTCATGTAAACTATAACGCTACGATCTTCGATGAGGATATGAGCACCCATCCCAACTGGATTTTTGAAGGTGATTGGGCTTGGGGTATCCCGTCCGGCAATGGTGGTGATCCGACGATTGGTTATACCGATGACTATGTCATCGGTTACAACCTCAATGGTGGTTATGCAAATGACCTTCCAGCAACCTACGTTACGACACCAGTCATTGATTGCTCAGGATATAATAATGTCACCCTCTCGCTCCGCCGCTGGCTGGGAATAGAGTCGTCCAGCTATGACCATGCCAGCATTGAAGTATCCACGAATGGCGTGGATTGGATTACCGTCTGGAATCACGGCACCGGAAGTATCATCAATACAGAATGGATTTACCAGGAGTATGACATTTCCGAGGTGGCCGATGATCAAATGACGGTGTTTATCCGTTGGGGGATGGGACCGACCGATGACTCAGTGGCCAGTTGTGGCTGGAATATCGACGATGTTCTGGTCACCGGAACTCCACTGGGTCTCGATGTAAAAGGGCCTGTGGCTATTGGTCATATGCCCAGTAGGACAACAGCTGTCCTATCGGCCATCACGTTCCAATTCAACGAGTCTATGGATACAGACAGTTTCAGTTTTGCAGAGGACTTGGTTAGCTTCACTGGGCCATCCGGGGACCTGATCTCGCAGGTTACTGGATTCCATTGGATCGATACACACTCACTCGAAGTGCAATTTATCGAACAATCGACAATAGGCGCCTATGCGATCGTCATTGGGCCAGACATTACAGATGACGGTCCGAGCTTCAACGCCATGAACCAGGACAGGGATGCGATCAACGGCGAAGTTCCAGACGATCGCTATACCGCGAACTTTGAAATCGTTCCCGATAGCGTAGGTCCATCGGTCATTAGGCATGTTCCGGGAACACCGGTCAGTGCCCAGTCATCTATCCTATTCGAATTCAACGAGTCCATGGATCCGGACAGCTTCCATGTGGCAGAGGACGTGATCAGCTTTGTGGGCCCATCCGGGGATCTTATCTCGCAGATTACCGGATTCCAATGGATTGATACCAACTTACTTGAAGTGCATTTTGTCGAACAGTCCGTGATAGGAACCTATACGATGGTCGTTGGACCGAACATCACCGATGATGTTCCGAGCTTCAACACCATGAACCAGGACGGGGATCCGATTAGCGGCGAAATTCCAGACGATTGCTACACGGCTTCGTTTGAAATCATCAATGTACTCTATTCCTCTGACCTAGAGACCAATCCCAACTGGACCCTTGAAGGTGATTGGGCTTGGGGAATCCCGGCTGGCAATTCAGGTGATCCCAGTTCCGGCCATACGGGTGACTATGTTATCGGCTACAACCTCCATGGTGATTATCCCGATAACCTTTCAGCAACCTACGCCACGACACCGTCTATCGATTGCTTGGGATACTACAATGTCACCCTATCATTTCACCGTTGGTTGGGAATCGAATCGTCAAGCTATGATCACGCCAGCGTTGAGGTATCCAACGATGGAAACCATTGGACGACCGTCTGGAATCATAACGCTGGGGGTTTCACAGATACGAGCTGGATCTACCAGGAATATGACATCTCCGCGGTGGCCGATAATCAACCGACAGTCTATGTCCGCTGGGGAATGGGACCAACGAATAACAGGGCGACTTATTGTGGTTGGAATATCGACGACGTTCTTATCTTTACCGAAATTCCCGAGAAGGCGGGCCCGTCAGTCACCAGACATACACCCAATTGGACGACGGATGTCCTGTCTTCCATCTCATTCGAATTCAACGAGTCCATGGATACAGACAGCTTCCGTGTGGCGGAGGATGTGATCAGCTTCACAGGGCCATCCGGGGATCTGGTCTCGCAAATTACCGGATTCCAATGGATCGATCCCTACACACTGGAGGTGCATTATATCGAACAGTCCATGGCAGGTGCCTACACGATGGTCCTTGGGCCAAACATCACCGATGACGGACCGAGCTTTAACTCCATGGACCAGGACGGCGATACGATCAACGGCGAAATTCCGGACGATTGTTATACGGCCTCGTTTGGAATCATCGACGTGCTCTATGCAGCCGACATGAGCCTCAACCCCAAATGGACTCTCGAAGGGGAATGGGATTGGGGTATCCCAACCGGTTGGAGAGGTGATCCCAATTCAGGCCATACGGGGGACTATGTGATTGGCTATAACCTCAATGGTGATTATCGAAATAACCTGGCAGCAACCTATGCCACAACCCCAGTCATCGATTGCTCAGGGCGCACCGATGTTACCTTGTCATTTTACCGCTGGTTGGGAATTGAGTCTTCAATCAATGATCATGCTAGTATCGAAGTATCTAACGATGGTACCAACTGGACTACTATCTGGGGTCACAACAGCGATAGTTGTACGGATAAGATTTGGATATACCAGGAGTATGACATCTCCGCGGTGGCCGATGATCAACCAGCGGTGTTTGTCCGTTGGGGAATGGGATCAACCAACAACAAGGTGACCAGTTATGGTTGGAACATTGACGATGTACTAATTTTTACGAAAAATACTCCTGTCAATTCTGGCCCGTCGGTCATCGCACATGCGCCCAAGTGGGCGACGGATGCCCTGTCATCCATCCTATTCCAGTTTAATAAGTCCATGGATCCGGACAGCTTCAGTGTAGCGGAGGACGTGGTCAGCTTCCTGGGGCCATCCGGGGATCTCATATCACAGATTACCGGATTCCATTGGATCGGTCCTCAAACACTGGAGGTGCATTTTATTGAACAGTCCGTGGCGGGTGCCTACACGATGGTCATTGGTCCGAACATCACCGATGCGGGTCCGAGTGGCAACGCCATGGACCAGGACGGGGATTCGGTCAACGGCGAAATTCCAGACGATTGCTACACGGCCTTGTTTGGTATCATGGACGTGCTCTATTCGGCCGACATGAGCAACGATCCCAACTGGATTCTCCAAGGCGATTGGGCTTGGGGCATCCCAGCTGGAAATTCAGGTGATCCCGATTCTGGCCATACTGGCGACTTTGTGATCGGTTACAACCTCAAAGGTAGTTATCGAAATAACCTGCCGGCAACCTGCGCCACGACTCCGGCCATTGATTGTTCGGGATATAGTAATATCACACTATCATTTTACCGTTGGCTGGGAATAGAGTCGTCAACCCATGATCATGCCAGTATTGAAGTATCAAACAATGGGGTGGACTGGACTGCCGTCTGGTATCACGACGGCGATAGTTTTACGGATACGAGTTGGGTTTATCAAGCGGTTGACATCTCCGCGGTAGCCGATGATCAACCGATGGTCTATGTCCGTTGGGGAATGGGGCCGACGGACTTCAAGGACCGCTATTGTGGCTGGAATATCGATGACGTTCGTATTGAGGGAACTTTACGCAGTCTTGATACGATAGGGCCATCGGTCACAGGGCATACACCCCACTGGACGAAGGATGCCCAATCCAGCATCCTATTCCAATTCAACAAGTCCATGAATACAGACAGCTTCAGTCTGGAAGAGGATGTGATCAGCTTCACTGGACCATCCGGAGATCTGATGTCGCAAATCACCGGATTCCATTGGATCGACACTTTCTCACTCGAAGTGCAATTCATCGAACAGTCGACATTAGGTACCTATACGATGGTCCTTGGGCCGAACATCACCGATGCCAGCCCGAGCGGCAATGCCATGAACCAGGACGGGGATCCGATCAACGGCGAGATTCCAGACGATTGCTATACAGGCTCGTTTGGAATCATGGACGTACTCTATGCAGTCGATATGAGCATAAATCCCAACTGGACTCTCCAAGGCGAATGGGCTTGGGGCATCCCGGCTGGAAATGAGGGCGATCCCAATTCCGGCCATACTGGCGACTTTGTGATTGGTTACAACCTTACCGGGGATTATCCAAATTATCTTCCAGCAACCTACGCTACAACGCCGGTCATTGATTGTTCGGGGTACGGCGATGTGACTCTGTCTTTTTACCGTTGGCTGGGAATCGAATCGTCAAGCTTCGACCATGCCAGTGTCGAGGTATCCAACGATGGCGACCACTGGACCACCGTCTGGAATCATATCACCGGCAGTTTCACAGATACGAGCTGGATTTATCAAGAGGTTGACATCTCCGAGATCGCCGATGATCAACCGGCGGTCTATGTCCGTTGGGCAATGGGGCCGACAGACTATCTGGTGACCTATTGCGGCTGGAATATTGATGACGTGGTGGTTGTCGGGAAACTCGTCTCGGTGGCCGGTGATTTCAACGACGATCTCATGTGCGATCATATCGATTTCGGCATCTGGTCGGGCGGTTTTGCCCGATTTCCAAGCGGTGGCGCCACACTAGCCGACGGAGACGCCGATAGGGATGGCGATGTCGACGGCAATGATTTTTTGATTTGGCAGAGAAACTTCGGCAGGGATTCGTCCATAGGATTCGCGGCGGGTCTCGTCGACAACGAATCCTCTCTCGACCTCCCACAATTTCAGTCACCAGATGCAAGGCGACCGTTCCCGCGCAGCCGTGCCGTCGATGCCATCATCTCAGAAATGGATGAACAGGCAATCAATGGCCGTACGTTTCTAAACCTTCTCGGCACCCGTGGCGTGGATAAAAACAAGAGCTTGTCCCCCAGGCTGCAATGAAATTTGCCTTCTCAGGGAAAACTCGACTCAAACACAAGATATCCCATCCGCGTAGCTCAGCTGCATATATCAGGAATTTCGCATGTATCTTTGTGAGTTCTTTGACTACGAGTTACCATGGCAATAGTACCTACAACACCGCATGCGAATGATTCGGGCTATCGCCGTTTCTGATAGGCATAAAGCCCCAGGACGCCACCAAGGAGCAGGATCAGGCTCGATGGCTCGGGCACGCCAACCACACTCAGTGCCGTGACATCCATTCCAAAATTCCCCTGCCAGGCGATTCGATCGGAGGCGTCAACTACTGCGTCCCAATTGGCGTCACCGATCCTGGGACTGGCATAGGATGTGGTGCCGAAACCAGTCTGCCAGCGGAGAAAATCACCGCCATCGACGTCGCCATCGCAGTCAAAGTCCCCATCATAATAGGTCATCGCCACGATTTCATCGATTGTGATGTCCTCATACTGGCTGGGGAATGTCGAAGTTCCGTCGTTGTAGAAACCGATTCCCACCGGACCGGGCGAAAATTGGTTGCCAGTATCATCCCAGTCCTTCGATAGCCCATTCTCATTGTCATCGTTGCTTTGAACGATGACCGTGCCATCGGTTTGACGGATGTCTCCGAAGAGTAATGTGGCACCGGCCGGGATATCTGGCCGGGATGTATATTGATCGGCGTTCGGAATGACCCAGAAGCCGAGAATGTACTCGCCCGTTCTGGGTTGGCCGCCCATCCCATCAGGCCGGGGACTTAATTCTTCTGCTTCGGCAAAACCGTAGCTATCAATTCCGCCACCAGTAATGGGATCAAAGATGCCAACGTCCGCTTCCCATGGATTGGGATCGGTCGGATCCGCATCGGGATTCGATTCCACGTCGAGGAAATAAAACTGTTCTTGGAACAGGTCTCCAGGAATGGTGTTCACCTGAATATTCGTCGTGATAAACGGGATATTCCGGGCAGTCACCTGTGCGGGATTGACCCGCATTTGCACGTAGAGATGACCACCATTGTCGTCGAATGTGACAGCGTTCACGGACGCAAACTGGAGAGCGGATGCATTTGGAAAATCACCTGTGTCTTCCGAGCCTGTAATATCGACTCCAGCCCAAAATCCAGTCCGGGCCTCACCAAATACCGCATAGTAACTCGTGTCGAGGCCACCCTTAGTGGGACTGATCGAGTAGACCTGGGCCGGTTCATCGAAGCTAGCCTTTGCCCAATCGTGGGGGGTCCACACCTGGTCGAAGCCACCGGTGGGGCCATTGTCAAACGTCTCAACCCAATAGTCGGCGTTGGCGGTCGGAACCAGAATGAAGGCGACCATCACCGGCAACATCGCTTTCCAGCACATAGCATTTCCCCTGAGTTGAAGGAATTTTCACCAAAGGCATCCCTGGAACCACTCCAGGCCTGGAACTTCATTTATTGTAACAACAACGGCCCATAAATGGGTCGCGTGCCAGTGATTTTTTTGAAAATTTTCGGCTTGAGCAGGCCCGATTTTGGCTTGAGTCGCCCTGGTTCATCCCTTGGAAGGTTTCTCTTGAAAAAAGTTTTATTTGACTCGAATCATTCGGCACATTATGTTGGGCCGCTAGGAGAGTCCTCCGATCCAACGATGGGCTCTGAATGATTACGGCCGGTGGCATCACCATTGGTTCGTGCGGAACACGATTCTCCCGCAAGCACCAGGTTCCCCATGGCTTTCTAATAGATTGGCCGCGAATCCGTCTATGGCTTTCGCGAAGGAGACGCCGGATGATAGGTCTTCATCGGAAGTTGGTTTCGAGCCCACACTCTCGATCCGCGGATATTCATCAGTCTTGCTGGATTGCGAACTTCATCGGTGTGAGATACCGCATCCGAGGGGCATCCTTTCTGCTGATCGCGCTGATCAGCACGGAAACCGCATGGTCTGGAACGGTCGTGGGGCAGGGTCGATTCGAACGGATCGCCGGGAATCCGAGCATGGGGTATACGTCGCTATACGAATGGGATCTGTTCCTGTCGCCCAGCGACGATTCAATGCTCGGTCCTTCCAGGCGACTCGGTGCCCCGCCCGGTCAATCCCCGACCGGCGATGGGTATTACCGGATCGATCATATCCCGGCCGGAGACTATTCCATCTATGTCAACCAGCCTGATTTCTTTGCATCGCCCCAGGTCGTGCCTGATATCCGGGTCCCTGATACCGGCCTGGTCCACGTCAATGTGGATCTGGACGTCGATTACTCGACCTATTTCAGGGACTCCGGCCAATGGACGGACTGGCAATGGGATCGATATCAGACATTCACGGCTACCGGGACGGCCATTCGTGGGATTTCCTGGGTGATGGCCGGCTGGGGACTTTATCAAGACAAAACGGCCCGGGTTCGGGTCTTGGAGGACAACGGCAATCCGGACGTGCGGCAGTGGCGACGTATCGGCGAGCGGACCGACGGGAACCTGGCATCCGATTCCGACGAGTGGGTCCGGTGGATTTCCGGGGACGTGCCAATCACACCTGGCACCCGGTATGCCGTGAACATCCATATCGACGGAGGGATGGCCATCTACAAACGCGACAAGGACGCCCGCAGTTATCAGGGTGGTCAAGCCTACGATCAAAATGGCAATCCCAGCAACTTCGATCTGTGTATTACCGTTTTCACCGACCATGACGAGCAGGTGACCCACACCACCCTATCACCGGGGCCAGGTGCCTTTGTCGGCGAATTATTCGATACTCGGTGGAGCCAGAGTTTCGTGGCGGCCGGATCCAGCCTGGCGGCCGCCGATCTTTTTGCCGCCAGTGGCATGAGCGATTTGGAACTGACCTGGCGAATCCGCCGCGACGGCCCCGACGGTCCGCAGATCGGCCCCACAAAACGGACGCAAGGGGCCTACTTCGCCTCGACAACGGATCTGGTTGGCGTGAGCTACAATCCGGGTGAAGTGCCATTGATTCCTGGCAAAACATATTACATCGAAGCAACCCAGCTCGCTGGATTCACACCCTTTGTCATGCAGCCGGGGGAACGTTACCAAGATGGGACCGCGTTCCAAAATGGCTCCCCGACCACGTACGATCTGTCAATGACAATCGTCGAGTACCCCATCCCGGAACCGCCGTCATCCATTCTTATGCTGACTACTTTACTGCCATGGGTGCTTCTACTGAGAAGCCCGGCATTTTGGAAATGCCGGGCTTCTTAAAACGGGATTTTTCCAGACGCTTCTTGCGCAAATGAGTGATCTCACTTCTCATTTGCTTTTCAAATCGAAGTCCTTGGTGGATCCTTGCTCGGTAGCATCGATATCGGCCGTCAGTTCGGACTGCGTGTTGTACTTAGCCGGGAGATACTGTTCCGCCGGGCCACCTTCGGCCGCAACAGCGCTGCTGTAGGATTGGCGTCCGGTGCGGAACGCGCGGATTTCGACTCGATGTGTTCCCGCGGGAACACCACCCCGCCCCTGGGCAATATATTCGCCATCCTTGATGGGACCGCCCGAAGGGGGGCCTTTCGTTTTACCAGCCGGATAGAAACGGATTTCCCCGTTGGGGATTGCCGTACCATCGAGCGTCACGCGGCCTCGGACAACGACTTTCTCAAGATCGCTTCCAGATCCACACCCGGCCAGATGAATCGCCAAGATTGTAAGAAGAACCCAAAACGTTTCGGATTTCCTGAGGACAAAAGACATAGAACTGAATTCCTGAACGCGGCCGATGGCCGCAAGTCAATGGAGGCGGGCCTCTCCGAGATCCGCATTGCCATTTTGCATTC
>JAFGFZ010000507.1 GCA_016930815.1 Pirellulales bacterium
GTCGGTGAATGCAGGGCCATACGAGGCCCCGGACGGCGAGAAATCGGACACGGTGCCCTCGCGGAACGGAGCATCAAACCGATCCTGCCCGATCCAGATGAATTCCCTTATACGATTCGTGTCATTTCGGATATTCTCGAATCGAATGGGTCGAGTTCCATGGCAAGTGTCTGCGCCGCAACGCTCGGCTTGATGGCATCGGGTGTACCCATCTCCAATCCGGTGGCCGGGATATCGATCGGCCTGGTGAAGGAAGGTGACCGCTGGGTCCTCCTGACCGACATCGCCGGCGAAGAGGACCACTATGGCGATATGGACTTCAAAATTGCTGGAACGCAGAACGGAATCACCGGCATTCAGCTCGATTTGAAGACGATCGGTATCCATGAGGAGATCATTCGAGCTGCGTTCACGCAGTCGCGTGAAGCCCGTATGGAAATCCTGCGATCGATGTTAACCACGATTCCACGTCCTCGGGAAAACACGGCACCGAGTGCTCCAAGGCTTGTTCGCACGCAAATCCCAAGCGATAAGATTGGCCTCCTCATCGGCCCCGGCGGGAAGAACATTCGCTCGATTCAGGAAGAATTGAATGTGATCATCGATGTCGAGGATGATGGCACGGTAACCATCGCCGGTAGCGATGAGGAATCGACATTGGCCGCTCTGGAACGAGTGGAAGCAACCACGGCTTCCGTCCAGATCGGCCGCATTTATCAAGGACGCGTGACGAGCATCAAGGATTTCGGCGCGTTTGTCGAAATTTTACCCGGGAAGGATGGCCTCTGCCATATTAGCGAACTGGCCGATGAATATGTCACGAATGTCAGCGATATTTGCCGCGTTGGGGATCCGATGCCAGTCAAGGTAATCGCCATCGATGAGCAGGATCGCGTCAAATTGAGTCGCCGAGTTGCCCTGCAGGAGCAGGCTGCTGGGAAGTCCAAGTGAATCATTCACCGGACATCTGGGCATTGCGTACAAAGGAAAGGCCCACGGACCGGAATCCATGGGCCATTTCTGTAGCTTATTGTATCGGCCGGTATCCTGATGGAACCTATCGAATCCAATAGCTGACATCTAGCATCCACAGCCCATCGCATGGCCTATCATAATATCCAACCCGAACCGCTCGACTACCTCGCGCACAGCGAGACTGAGATGGCCCAGATTGCCGGTGGCTTGGCGCATGAGATCAAGAATCCGCTGTCAACCATTCGGCTCAACATGGAACTCCTCCTGGAGGATCTCGATAACCCGCAATCCGATCGCCAGCGCCGCGCCCGGAAACGGATCGATGTCATGCAACGGGAATGCCAGCGCCTGACCGAATTGTTGGACCACTTCCTCGATTATGCCAAGGTCCGGACTGCCCGTACCGAACCTTCCGACCTGAATGCCGAAATTGCTTCGGTTCTTGATTTTTTCGCTCCGGAAGCCCGCCAGGCCGGCATCGAGATCATCCGCTATCTTGATCCCGACTTGCCGAGCGTACTCCTCGATCGCGAACAGTTCCGCGGCGCCCTCTTGAATCTAATCCTCAATGCCAAACAGGCAATGCCGGACGGCGGCGAACTGTTGGTTCGAACTGTCTCGAAAAGCGACAAGGTCGCCATCTATTTGATCGATACCGGTTGCGGCATGGACGATCGCACCGCGGCACGAATGTTCGAGGCTTTTTACAGTACGAAACCTGGCGGGTCGGGACTTGGACTGCCAACCACCCAAAAAATCATCGCCGGTCATGGGGGTCGAATTAGCGTGCAAAGCGAGGTTGGGCACGGAACCCAGTTCGTCATTGAGCTCCCCGCGTTAACACGCATTGGGAGTCCAACACAATAGCAGGGATAATCCAAGGGCCTACACGGTACCACCTTCCTCGATGAGCTTGACGCCCATGAGGATGGCAAGGTCTTCGAGAGGCTTTCGGAAATCGCCGTAAAACACGACGCGGTGGAGGAGTGTCATCATATCCCCCTGCAGCACGTCGGCACCCCAGTTGAGGAATAAGCGCCGGGCGTCGGGGACTACCTGCGTAAACTGGGTGCGGCAGGCGAGTGGATCCCTGCTGATCTCCGTGATCTTGCCGGGAGTAAACAACAGCGTGTCGAGGTTGGCAAGCTTGGCACAGGTCACCACTTGGCCGACTCGGTTCTCCACCTGCAACGCGACGCCACCTTTGGTATCGGTTTGGTTCCGAATGATGAACGGCCGCCTCTGGCCATCCGGCCCATCGAGTTTCGTGGCCGATGTGCAATGAAAGTGCACCATCGCATTCTTGGCTGTATCGATCACAGGATCCGTGATGAAGCCTGGCACACCGAAATCGTAGCCAAACATCAGCATCGTCAGTGTTGAGTCGATATCGCCCTCGCATGACCCCACGTACCCGAGGTCATTGAGCTTGCTGAAGGTCAGGCAGCCCCGGGGTTCGCCCATGCAATGGACACTGCATACGGCCTGTGCCCGCTCCTCGATCATGATCTTCCGGACGGCCAGATAATACCTGGCGGACACAATGATCTCTTCACGCGTCGGCTCAACGATTTCTTGTGCCGGCCCCAGCCAATATTCCTCGGCTTCAGCCACGGCAGCCTCTGGATCGATGGTTTCGCAAACCTGGAGCACACGCTCGTTGGGGATCGTCACCAGATCAGGCCCCAATTTCTCTTTGACCTGCGCGGGATCACAGGCAGCCGCCGAACCGTGCGGTCCACCGATGGCAAGAATCCGCGTGTGCTTCATCTTGGACGGCACTCGCAGCAAACCAACACCCCGGTCAATGTCTCTCCAGTCGCTCGTCGGCATGAGGACGACTTTCTTCCCTTCCTTATGCCATTGCGGGAAGTACATCCAATGATGCCCGCTGAAAGGCTGCGAGAAGAGTACAGTCGGCAGGCCCACATCGATCAGCTTGCTGATCACCGGCGGATCGCCGCCGTGGCCGGACAAATGGACAATGAACAAGCCATCGGCACCTTGGGCTTTCTCGGCGACCGCGGCCACATCGGCCGGCGGCACCATGTCGCCGCCCAGGAATTGAACATCACCGAATTTCTTCTCCAGTTCGGTGAAGTACTGGTTGAACTTTTCGATGACACATAGTTATCCTCCCGGAATGAAACATGGGAATCGGTACGGCTATAGGCACTATTGTGGGAGATCAAGAGAACAATGTCAACAAACACCAATTCAACCAGCGATGACAAAGGGACATCTCCTCGGCAGTGGGCCGGACCGCTTGAACTTCCATCACCGCAATCACACCGAATGCAGCAAGAAAGTCAGAGCAGCTTGACCTAAACGCGCGATGAACATTGAAGTGGACTCCAAAAAATGCACAAAACGATTCTTTATTTGGCTACCTCGAATCGGTAGTTCCACCGCCGGTTCGGCGCACTGTCGCCATCGCATGCCAGCTCGGCAATGCCGCCAAAACTCTGGATGTTATCCGCCCAATGAAAATCGAAGGCTATAGCGCTGCCGGATTCGCCTATCATACCACGAGATAAAGCTAGTTCGATACCATTGCCGCTGACCTGGTACGTTGCCCTTCCCACAATGTGCCAACTCCCCTCGTTCCAGCGATGGATCGATGTCGTGGTTTCATCGGTCACTTCCAAGTTCACGAGGTAGTCATAGCCTAGCCAGCCGGTTGAAGCATCCTGATCCATGTCCAGAAGCAACAGCATCCACATGGGATCCATGTGCGGGGTGATGTGGCCATTGGTCTGCGCGAAAAAGTAAAGTTTCTCCTCGTCATATGCCGCCTTGGAGATTACGAAGTCATTGCGGCCCGTGGTGTTCGTGTAAACGAGATCACCATATCCGCGGTGATTGCGATGTTGAATATCACCGATGGTGTCGCGAAACTCGGGCTGAATCCCGTCCCAGTCGCTGAATTGCCCATCGATTGTTATCGTATGGGGGCCATGTGCCGCAGGCATTGGCCGTACACCTTTGAAATGCCGGATCCAACTGGCCAGCTGGTAGTAATAATTGTCCGTGTGCCCGCCGGCCATCGGCTCGCAGTCGCGGCTGTACTCATGATTGTACTGATCAACAAATAGCCCCCCTGGGAAATAGGCATCTTGGTCGGTATAGATATGCCATTTTGTAAACCGCCCGGCGACCCACTCATTCCAGCCGGTAACGAAAATAAATTGGGGGTCGACTTCGATGGCCCGGCGCCATTGCTCGTCAAAATTAAGGCCCAGATGGACCGCTCCCTCCCGTGGATCTTTTGCTCCATTGTGCCAGCTTCGGCCCATTGCGCCGCGCCGATGGGACATGGGGGCCGGGCCCGGTGTGTTGGGCAGAGCATTCTGCGCAACACCCACACTCATCTGTTCCGGTGCACCCTGGCTGTTGCGGAAGATATGTTGCGGATACACTTCGAGCCAACTCCACTGGTCCGGACCGCTCGGTCCTTTCCAATAGTCGGGCATGGGCCTGCGAAATGTGAAAAAAGCCCGCATCCGCGGGTCATCGACGAATTCGATATTCGCAAGAATGAAAGGCTTGCCCTCCCAGCGAAACCACAATGGGCTCCACAAGCCAGGCTGATAGAGATCGCTCCAAATCGTCTTGAGCACAGGTTTGGGATCTCCGAATGGGCAGATGAATCCAATCGATGGCGTCTTGTTGCCCTCCGCGCGCATTTCCATGTAGACACGGCAAAGCGCTTCGTATTCATCTTTCCAGGTGAAGGGCGGATTAGTTGTGTCGAAAAAGACCACGTCGATGCCTGCATCGGCCAGCATGCTCGCATGCTTCCGGATCACGAAGGGATCGGTCATCCGATAGTAGCCCAGTTCCGGCTCGCCCCAATGATGCGGACATCCATTTTCTGGCCAGCTGATCTTGCCATCCTTCGCGGTGTCGATGAGCTTCGTGTTGTCGTTCGGTCCACCCGTACCCCGCCCAACGTGCCATGTCCAGTAGAAGATGCCAACCTGCTTGTCTCCTTTCACGGGTCCGGCTTCCGCGAGGCCAGGTTGGATTCTTCCCAAGGCGTCCGTCGCCACCCAGGTATCCGAATAGAGATCGCCATCCGTGTAAGGCTTGCCCCTAAATGGCTCGGCAACGAAGGCCAATCGTGTGGGAAATATCCATCCAAGCCCGATTTGTAACGCGAACACAAGCAGGGAAAAACAACTCGCGGATCGGATTGGATGGATGTTATACACGGTTCTCTCAATATTCCATCTGGCGCGCCGAGTCATTTCGCATGCTCCACCACAATCTTCGCGGCAGCAATCCGATTAGGATGACAGCCAGTTGCGATGCGCAAAAGATTCCAAACGCGAACAGAACACCTTCCGTAAACCCATACGAATGTTTTCCAACGCCTAGTTCGTTGGTACCAAACCAAGACCAGGCCGTGCAGATATTTCCCCCGATGGCCAGAATGGCCAGCCCCCGATCATGCACCAATCCATCCCACCGCGCATGCAGCACCAGCGCGTTCCACAATACAATGATGAGGGCTCCGTTTTCTTTGGGATCCCAACCCCAAAACCGCCCCCAAGAATCGTCCGCCCACAATCCTCCTAGAACCGTGCCAAGAAAGCTGAAAAAGATGGAGAAGCAGACAGTTCCATAGATCATCCGACTCATTTCCTCGCCAACATGCTGGGATAATGATGGAGTGAAGACGCCACGAAGCACGTACAGAATGCCAAGTAAACCGGCGATGAACGTAGTCGAATATCCGAGTGTGATGCATACGACATGCGTCGCCAGCCAGAACTGAGTATCTAAGACCGCTTCCAACACCGCAAATGTATCCCCGCTGCGAGAAAGGAAGTAGGCAACCAAAAGAGAAAGAAAGCCGGCAACAGAGGCAAGCACATTGCCCACACCCATTCCATGGATCCGCTCGATAATAATTCCTAGGACGACACTGGCCCAACCGATAAAGACCGCGGATGAGTAGAGGTTCGTTACAGGCGGGCGCCCTGAAATATACATCCGCGCAATCAAGGCCACGGTATGCACCGTGACTGTGAAACCAATCAACCAGAATGAAGACCGATTGAGGGGCGTGCTCCATCCCAGCCAGGCCAGAGCCGCCAAAATAAACGCAACGACATACAAGAACGCCGACCAGACGAACGGCTGGCTCTGATTGAAAAAAACCTCGAAATCAATCTTCGCAGGATGATAGCCGGCCGGCGGGGATGTTTTCAAAATCGCTTGGTAGTTTCTGACCTCGCGGTTAAACTCCGGTGCATCGCCAGCAGCGTAAGCCGCCAAGATCGCACTGAAAGCAGTCATTGCGGGATTTGGCTCCTGCCCATGAAGCATCTGGTGCTTGGAAATGACCGATGCCAAGGCAAACGGCTGCCATGGCATGCTGGATGATGGATCCTCATCTGGTATTGCAAGAGGCGGCTGAAATCGAACTAGTTGCTCTACTTGCTCCAGGGCAACAGGAACGTCTTCCTCTTCGTGCCCTTGCCGGAGCTGAACCGCCCGGAATGATTCCTCGATCAGGCGAAAGAAACGAAGTTGACCGCTAAGCTCCAATATTTTTTTCTGAAAAACAGTGCGGTCATGTTGCTTCTTTTTTTGAGCCCGTTCTGCCTGCCGATCGAATTCCTCCGCTCGGTTGGAAAACTCCTGCAGGGCATATCGCAATCCGGCACGTTGTTCAAGTCCAAGAATGTGCAGCACATCTGGATCTTCGATTCGAAAAATGCGATGATTCATCGAGTCCTTGGATTCGGTGATGACGTCCAGGAGCCATCGAATGGCCGGTTCGGTTTTTCCCGATGCATCCTTGAATGTTTGTTTCTTTGATAAAAGGCTAAGACTGTTTCGCGCAAATGTATCGAAAGGTTTTACACGACCTTCATAGACCAGTGGCAACTTACCGAACTGATGCAGGTCCATTTCTGTATCCGTGGTTGCCGGGGGCCTCGCAACCAAGATCAAAAAGCCACTCGCGAAGAAAATGACGATGACCGGCAGGAGAACCGATCCGATAGCCGTCAGGCGATCTTCCAGGCGGCAAACCCCTTCCAGGGGATCCTTGGCGGTTTTTTCTGCCCTCTGATTCAGGAAACGAATCAGCATCATCCAAAAATGCGCGAGCATTCCCGTGCCGACCATCATGCAGGCGACGTAGGGGATCATCCAACCTTGATTGCTCACGATCTGAAGTACCGTAATCTGAGCCCCTGTTTCTGAATTGGTTGCATAACCACTCTGGTAGAATGTCTCCCCCCCATAGCGCAGTGGATTATTCATCCAGATCCTGACCTTCCGGTCCTCACCCCGGCTCGGATCCACCAGATGGATATCCGAGGAAAAGTACCTCGCCTTATCGGTACCCAGATAGGTGTCATGCCGGAAATCTTCCAGCCGGATGGAATAGGGTTTGTACATGCGTTTGAAACGGAGACTCACATCATAGAATTTGCCGCTGACAGGAATCCGATCCACGATGTTCCGATAGGACTGCGCCAAACCAACCAGGTACGTACCAAGGGACGTGGAACTCCCTTTCTCGGTCAACTTGAGATACGCGCTGGGCAGATTCATCTCGTTACTGGTGCCACTGACGGGTTTTTCCTCTTTGGCGACGATAAAACGCCCCAATCCTGCATTGGCCAGGTTCGCTTTTGCCGCATGAGCAGGGTGATTCGACGAATGTGGAAAGTACGCAAGGACATGGATATCAAACGGGAGTTCTTCATGGGAGATCGTACGCCCCGCAACCAGCATGGATCCAGGCACGACAACCACATCGTCTTCTTGCGGATCGGATGAATCCACAATGGCCAATTCGTGGGAGCGATCTATTTCGACATAGTTCGCGGTTTGTCCTTCTTCAATGCGCATGAGTCCTTCAACAGCTTGCGTTCCCACCAGGAGTTCACCGAGCATGATCAAGGCAACTCCCGCGTGGATCAGCACAACTCCGGCGCGTCGACCGAAGAGCAACCAGCAGCCAGCAAGCAGGATCAGGCTCGCCACGGCTCCTTTGATCAACTGCCAAAGGATTCGAAGAGAAGAATCATTCCATATGGCATTTTCACCTCCAAAGGAAATCCAGACAAAGGCACCAGCTGCCATCAGGCATGCGATGCAGGTCAAGGACCATACGCCTTTCCGGGAACGATCCATCACCAACAGGGCAACCACGCCGGCAAGCCAGAGGAGGCCGAGTCCCCATTTGAGAGCCAGTCTGAATGTCGACCAATCTTGCGCGCCCGCGTTCCCAGGGCTCATGTTTGAACCGCTTCCAATGACAAGCCATGTTACCAGGATTCCAAGCAGTGATAAAACGGCACCCATTGCCAACCGAGTAGAGCGTGCTTGAATTCGAAAAAGGTAGGCGTGCGCGGCGAGCAAATTGACTGCCATCACGGCGCCAATCAGCCAACCTCCAGGAAATGGGAAACGGCCAGGTATAGGTTCCAATTGCGGAAACCAGTGGCGGGGAAAGAAAATATCGATATCGATCCAGGCAATTGCAGTGCGGAAATATTCGCCTGTGACTTGCCAAATGTCTTTCTCAACCTGCGCCATCGTCCCTGCAAGGACGATGAAAATTGCCATCAGGAGCAGCGTTATCGTTAACTTCAGGGACCCGATATACTTCAGGAATACGATCACAAAGCGATGGAATCTATTGGCCTTTTCCACTTGATCCATTTCACCAATCGGCAATAGTGCCGAGCGATCACCCAAATTACTTGCCATTGGGAGCTCCTTCGGCGTGTTGGGATTTCAGCGATTGCATATCTGGTGATGTCTCTGGATTTCTCTCCAAGTTGCCCTTCTTGTCGACGGGTGGAACGGCCATTTCATTTCCTACCGTTTGGCCAGGAAAGCGGACGATCGTTGCCGTTGCCGATTCCAGTGGAATCAATTCGACAGAAGCCGGTAGCTGCTCCATTGTGATGGGAGGCACACCCACCTGGTGCCGCCACCGATTGATGTTCGCTAGCACGAAGTCATCTGGATTCCCCTCTGGAGCCGGCAACGCGGTGACGGATAATTCAAGCGGATTGTCAATCGGGCCGAACTTCAACGTGGCATAACGTATCCCCGTGGCTGGGAATTCTTGCCATCCAGCGGGAAGTTCCCATGACAGTTTGGTTGAATCGCTCCCAGGAAAACGGATGGACCGCACAAAGGAGCGGAAATTATCCATCTCGGTCTGCAAAATATCAGAGCGCCCAATTACTTTGAGAAACCATGCCTGCTTGCCATGAGGAATGATCGCGCCTAAGAAACCAATGGGCGACTCGGATTCCACCGAATCGTTCGAAGGAGATTGTTTCGCGACCCGGTAGCGTTTGATTTGATCGTCCTCTGCACAACCAATCTGAAGGAACATCAAGATACAGCAGGCAACTGGCCGGATATCTCGATTCACGATACCCATCAACCACTTCCTCCTGCAAAAACACAATCTGTTATGAAAATATCTCCCATGGGAAAGAGATTCCTTCCTGTGACCGCTCGATTCTGCCATCACGTGAGTTTACGAGTGAATCGTACTGGGTGCCATCAGGTCCGTCAACGA
>JAFGFZ010000091.1 GCA_016930815.1 Pirellulales bacterium
CTAACCTTCTCTCGTTACTGTAGTGGAAAAAAACAGTTGCTTTTGCGCAGTCGCGGTTGACGCGAACACGCACCCATGTTCCCTTCTCCTCCGCCGGGAATTCGATCCAGCGATAGTCGTCCACCTCAATTTCGCATAGTCTCGTCCACTGACGGTCCCCCTTCCCATCCAACTCGAACGTAAACGTCACCGGTTGATTGGCGGTCAGATGCACACCACGCCTCTCGAATCCTGCGAAGAGGAATGGTTCGGATGGTTCATCTTCCTTGACTGCTTCATCAAGCCAGATGGCGCCAGTTCCGAGTGGCGTGCCGAGTTGATTGATACGCTCTGGCTCGACAAACCAAAGGTTGGACTGCGACTGGCCTGGGGCGGCGAGGTTCCCTTTTGCTTTGCGTTGATTCATGAACTCGTTCTTGGCAGTATCGTCGCAGCCGAAGACGAGCCGGTCATTCCAACGGCAGAAATCACCAATGACTTTCAAGTAGGTCGAGCGCGGTGCAATCCCGGCGGAATTTTGAGCGGAAAAAGTCTTTGGGAACCGCCAGAACATGCCGTGCATTGTCATCAAAAGATCCGGCTCGCCGATGTCGCGAATGCGGGGCCATTCGGTGTTCCAGCCATGCGAGCCGTCATATGTGTGTGACGACTTGGGCAGACGGTAGGCGTGCCATTGGCCAGCATCGAGCACCATGAGAATCAAGGAACGATCATCCCAGCCAATGCTCCAGATGGGATCGGTATCCGGGTAGTCGTTGCCGTAAATGCCGCCGGGGCCGCTGACCTCAGTGAACTGGTTGCGGCGAACCATCTTCCAGTCCCCTTCACCGCACCATTCAGCCAAAGCCCCGCTCGGGATCGTCGGATCCACAGCAACGCGCGAGTCGTGTTCGCCGTTGTTGGAGTATACGACGCGTCCCTGGCCGGAGTACAAACCCTTGCCGTGACAGCCGGGGAGCTTGGAGTCAATCGGTGCGTGAGACACCTGCGTCGAAAGTGGTCCCTTGAAATTCCCATCACGGATGAAATTCCGCACTTGCAGCGTCTTCACGTCTACTTCATACAGTCCCTCCTCCATCGTAGCAAAATAGACTTTGCGAGCAGGATCGGTCAGGTGGCGGGCATTGCCGGTGTGGCGACCGGGCATTTGTGTGTAAGGAATCACGCGGACATTGCGCTGTTTATCAATGAAATATGGCCCAATAATGAGCTGCTGCGACTCGCGATGGATCATCCGGTTGGCCGGCGTGCCGCCGATGCTTTCAGGACGAATGATTTGCTGGAGGTCAGGAGTGATCTCGTAAAGCTTGTCGGAGGAACCGTTCGGAAAGTGTGGCCCGTAAGTGATGACCCATAGCCTGTCGGCCCATGGGACGACGGCACCGGTGCCGCATTCGCCCTCGTTGTTAAACATGGCAAGGTGCGGATAAATGCCACTGATGTTAGGTGCCGTCCATGAGTAGAGATCCGCGGCCTGTATATTCTTAACGACCAAGGACAGGGAAAGCCCTGTGAGGACGGTAAGGGCAAGTGATTTCATGATGTCCTTGCTGGATTGCAACCTTCTGGTTTGGGGCCATGCAATGCGAGTTTTCTGATTTAGTTTCCTCGCGGATGATCACGAAAATCTTGGACATGCGTTCGGCTTAGGGGGAACCAGCTTCGATGATTTGAACACTTCCGAGCTGGTGGGAGCCAAGGATCTGTTGGCCATCAAGTTGGGTGGTGTCGATCAGCATCGCCACAACATCGCAGGGGCCGGCCGGTAGTCCGTCTAGTCGGGCTGGATAGAAATCTTCAATAAGGGTTGTGCCGGGTTGGACCAAGGCAAGGGGTACGGTCCAATCACCGGCATCATGACGGGTATACCATGGCGTTCCCCGTCGTGGGGTATCTTTACCACTTGGACGCAGGTGGAAGGCGGGCAGGACGTGCCGTGCCACCGGCCGGGTCACGCGCCACCAGGTGGATATGTACAGAATGCCACCCTCTGTGGCTGTCTCCGGTAGCTGGTAGGCGACCAGCTCCGCGCCGGGTGCGAGTTCCGCTGGCGGGTGGATGAGATGGGCATCATGAGGAATTTCGGTGGTGCGTTGATCCTCTCCGATACGGGGCTGGATCTTCGGATGCTTGGCGGGGAACTGGGAGCAGGATTCCGTTGGGTGCGGTACGGCGCGTGCGGTCACAACCGGTTCCGTAATAGAAAGGATTCCCATGGGCCGCCCCTCAATATCCTCGCTGATGATGAGATCGGTTCCGAGGGCAGCGCATAGGTCGCGCATTTCGGCGAGTGTTGCATTGGCCTCAGGACGATTGGACCGAACTGTATAGCCGTTGAGGGCCTGGATTGGCAGGACCTCGATTGCATGGACGCCTTTGTTGGAGAGCGAGAGTCTGAAAAGGGCGCTTCGGCGGCCTTCGGCGGCAAGTTCGCAGTCGAACAGCAGATTGCCCATGTCGTAGACCACCGGTTTGCCGGCCACCACTTCGATCCCTTGCAACCGGTGGGCTGAGTGGCCGAGAATTGCATCCACGCCGTGCTCGAATGCAATACGGGCCATTTTTCTGTGAATTGGCTGAGTTTCCCGCACCCAGTTTTTGCCCCAATGGATCGTGAGAATGAATAGATCGCACCGGCCGTCAGCCCACTGACCAAGCCGTGCCACTTTTTCGGTGAAGGCGGTAAGATCCTGATCTTCAGACGCGTAGTTGTTGCCAGGCCGGTTCTGTTCCGCATTGAAACAGGGTTGAGTAGTGTCCATGCCGGCGAAACCGACACGCACGGGCCCAATCTGCATCAGATGGGGTATTTCTGCCATCGCGGCGTCGGTCCCGATCCCCACGCATGGTAGCCCTGCTTTTGTGCACCATGCCATCGTGTCGGCCACGCTTGGTGGGCCATAATCGCCGTTATGGTTGTTGGCGCCAGTGACGAGATCGATTCCGGACTGAGTGAGGCAGCGGAGCATTTCCGGCCGGGCGCGATAATAGAACGGGCAGCGTTCCCCCTTATTGGCCGGAGTTCCCCGCAAGGAGACACAGCATTCCAGGTTACAGAACGCGACGTCGGCCGCGGTCAAAAGGTCCTTGACACCGGCGAGTGGCCAGTCATATCCATTTCGGCTTACCATGTCGTGTTCCCAGCGAGCAAGTACGGTATCTCCACCACCGACGAGGACACCCCGGCCCGGCCCCGGTTCCAGTTCCTTGCGATCGATCTGGGCGATCGAGCTGGTGTACTCACATGAATGCAGATTGAGCACTTTCAATTCGAGATGGTAGCGAACCGATTCCTTGGCCCGGCTTGTGATACAGATCGGCACAACAATGCGATCGGGCGCCAGGCCGGGGGGGAACGCATTGTGTGCCCGACGCGCCAAGATCCAATATTCACCGCAGCCTGGACCTTGCTGTTCCATCCAGCGGTCGAATTGAACTTCATCAATCAGTTGGACCGCCCGTGTATCGGCGGCCCGTCCCTTGAGTGCGGCAAGAATTCCCGACCGCATCTGGCCCAAGCCGGCCAGGGTTTGATCGATGACGGGCATGATCGCGACCGCCGTCTGCGTGTCGGGATCGAGCGATTCACGGAATCGATCCACGACTTCCGGCACCAGGTCGAGCCAGATTTCCGCGGACGGTGCGGTGGTGGCGGGCCGCGTTCGTGTTTCCGATCCCTTCTTGGTTAACTCGAACTGGCCATCGCCCGCGGGCACCAAGTTCGATTCGTTTTGCCGGTACCAATTACGGAATGTGTAGGGATTCTGGCTTTTCTCGAGGAGCGTTTTCGCGAGTTCCGGATCGTTGCACAGTTCTTGAACGCACGTCTCACGGCGTGGATCGCTTGCAGGCAATGCCACCACCCAACGCAAGCAGGCGTTGCGACCTGATTGAGCCAGCGCACGAATCATTCGGAATTGATTGTCTACCGCTGCCTCATGCCAATGGAGCAGTGCGCATTCCAGCAGATCCGGTTCGGGTATTTCGGCGGTGCCGTCCTGGAACCACGTTTTGGCCGCCTGGAGCTCCGATTCCGGCGCGAAGGCAAACCATCGCGTGCGGTGGTTCTCGCGAATGCCGGGGTCGTGGCTCCGGAGATGGGCCTTCGCTCGATAGTCCCAGCCGAGAGGTTCGTCCTTGCCCCCGGCTTGTTGGCACCAGACCATGGCATCAACATAGACGCGGCCGAAATGGCTCCGCTTTCCACGAATGGGATTCGCGTCGCGAGAACAATCCACCGGAAACCAACCAAAACCGTCGAGATAGACCTCGGTCCAGCGATGGAAAACCGTGTCCCCGGTCGGCAGTTGGCGATCCCCGTTGGTGGTGCCCCCCACGCATCGTGTTGGCAGGCCAGCCAGGCGGCAAAGCCCCGATAGGACGTAATTGTATTCACTGCAAGATCCCGTTCCACGAGACAATACGGTCGCCGCCGGATCCCAGGTGTCGTCCCTGACATAGCGGATCGATTCAACAATGTGGTCATGAATCCGGACCAGTTTTTCCAGGTCGGTCCCCGCGCCTTCAACGAGCGACGCGGCGGTGCGGCGCATGATCTCCGAGTCCATCGAATAGTTGGCTTCGCAGGCGAGGTACCGTGTCCTCTCCTCGGCCGTGAGGACAGATCCGTTTTCCGAACCGATTCGCGCCGTGGTATCCCAGTGAATATTTTTTAGAGTGATTCCAACGACATATCCTAGATCAATTGATGCGCCCGGTTCGAGTCGATCGAATTGATAATGGACGATCCGCTGGCCGTATAGGTCCGTGAAAACACGCGAGTGGCCACGCTGAGGAAGGTCGAGATAGTGGATCTTTTGGCGTGGGGACTGGCGTGGAAGAGGAACATAGACATCGATATCGGTCGCCGGCTCGGTTGTGGGATTGATCAAACGGTAATCGTACCAGACCGTCCGCTCCACCATGCCCCACGTGGAATAGCTTCCATTCGAGGGAGCTTGGATTCCAGATTCGTTGCCCGCCAACAGCAGTGTGGCAGCGGGCCAAATCACAAGTATCCAAATTCTAACCATGGGATTCACGCCCAGTTTCTACGTTACGGGAGAGCTTCCTCTGCGGTGGTGCCAGTGGATCATCGTGTCCGCGGGTGGTTGTTATTGGGCTTGGACGGCGATCATGTCGACCGTCAAGGTCCGTTCGGCACGGGCGACGCCGTGGACCATTAGTTTCGATGCCGCGGGCGGCCGCAAAGGATCGAAAATTTTCGGCCGTGTCCGGTCCACCCAGCGGGCGGCGTCGTGGTCGCTCACGTAATAGGTGGCCTTGACCAGGTGCCGCATGTCGCTGCCGGTCTTCTCCAAAACTTCCGCTAGCCGGCCGAACAGGAGGTCCGCCTGCGGCTCGCCCCGACTCGGTTTGTTGGCGTACAGGCCGGAAAGGTAGATCTGGCGGTCGGCACGCATCAAGGCAACCCGGCTGAAGGTGTTGGATGGACGGTACTGGGGCGGATTGTAGTATTGCACGCCTGCAGCCGGCCTGCCCGATGGAGGCAACTGGGCGATCAGCTCGATCTCCACCGGTACCGACGCCAGCCATTCGACGAAAACGACCGGGGGCATCCGTTGGCCGGGGAAGAATGCCCGCAATTCCTCGAGAACTTCCTTGGCGGATGTGACTGGATTGACGAACACCTTCACCTGGACCACGTGCTCGGGCGTGAGTTTCAGGTCTTGGAGAATATCCATCAGAAGGGCCATTGACTTGGTTGTGGGGAGCGCGGTCAGTTCGAACGGCTGGGGCATGCCGGAGAGATAGGCGATATCGCCGGCCGGCAACACGGCGGCATCGGCACATCGGTCGTCGCCAGCCACCTGAGGACAGCGTTTCAGGGCAACCTTTTGGCCGGAGCTGGCGGACCCGGCGACCGCGTCGACGGCCACCAATACTTCGCGATCGGGCAGCGGCGTCAGGACCGAGGTGATCGCCGGGCGGACCGCATCGTCTAGCCTGTCGTCTAGCAACTGGCGGACACGATCGGCCGTTTCGTTCGAGAGGGCGTACACATTCAGCCGAATCAGCCTGTCCAGTCCGGATCCCGCCGTTTTCAGCACGGCTTCCAGGTTGGAAAGGACCTGTTCGATCTGCACGTCGGCCGAATCCGGACCTACCAGCTTGCCTTCGGTATCCAGAGGAAAGAGTTGCCGCGTGTGCACCAGCGGCATCCGGTCAACGAGCACGGCCTGCGACATGCCTGAGGGGGCGTCGAGGGGCACGTATTGTATCGACGGTGCGGCTTTCTCGTCACCCGCCTGGGCGGCAGGTGAGATCATCAGGCAGACAGCCGCCGCGAGGGCAGTCATGATGGGCCGTGTCATGCGATGGTTTGGTTGAGCATCGTTCATGGATTGCAGTTCCTATACCTCGCCGGGTAGTTCGTAGCCTTTTCGTTTCTCGCAGTCGAGATAGTTGTTCGCCTCTTCGTCGTCAGGGAAAATTTCTTTTTCGGGATTCCATTTCAGGTGGCGGCCTAGCTTGCGGGCGATGTTGCCTAGATGACAGAGGGTGGCCACGCTGTGCCCGCTCTCGATCGTCATGATCGGATCCTTGCGGGTGACCACGCACTCGAAGAAATTTTCCATGTGGTTATCGCTCTCGTAGACGCGTATCGCATCGGGTGGCAGAGGATCTTCGTCGAGCCCGGGCGGATCGCATTCGTAGCCCTCGCGGAAGATAGTGATCTTGCCCTTTTCGCCGATGAATGTTGCGCCGCCGCCCAGCCTGTTATCGATGCCGCTCAGGGAGAGGACAACGCCGTTGGCATACCGGTAGTGGATAATCGTCTTGGAGCAGAGGGCGTCCCCGCGGGCCGGTGTCTCCGGCTCACGGTAGGTGACCGTCTCCAGTTTCTCGGCCGGATCCACCCAGACCTCGACCGGTCCGCTCCTGTCCATATCGAGGGCCCAGTGGACCATGCTCAGGCCGTGGCAGCCCCAGTTGGGCAGCTCGCCGCCCGAATAGGGCCGGAACGACATCCACCCCGGCCCCACCGCGTACTCCTCCGCGGGATAGGTGTAGTAGGGCGGCTCGCGGTTGTACGGGACGCGCGATAAATAAATGTCCGTGTGGTAAGCAACCACTTCGTTCGGGCCACACCAGCGGTCCCAGTCGAGCCACTCGGGAATCGGCCGCGCGGGGAATTCGCACTCGTAGGCGCTCGGATAGTTGTAGCCGATGACCGAACGGATCGTTCCGATGCGGCCGTTGCGGATCAGTTCCACGGCCTTCCGGGTGGCGGGGTGGGACCGCTGCTGCTCGCCGGTCTGAAAAATCCGCTTGTATCGGCGGACCGCTTCGATCATCTTCCGACCCTCGGCGATCGTATGGCTGAGCGGCTGTTCCCCATAGATATCTTTCCCCGCCTGGCAGGCGTGGATGCAGGGCAGGTAGTGCCAGTGTTCCGGGGTGGCGTAGATGACGACATCCACCTCTTTCTGGTCGAGTAGCTCGCGATAATCCTGATAGACCTTCTTGGTGCGGTAATTCCTGCCCCACTCCTGGGCTCGTTTCAAGTTGAAATCGGCCACGGCGACAATACGTGCATGCGGAGGCAACGCGCCCTGCCCGCCCTTGCCGATCGCCAGTTGCCCGTTGCGCCGCCCGCATCCGATGATCCCGACACCAATCTGCTCGTTGGGGCTGCGAGCCAGTCTCTCCTGCCCCGGCGAAGGCTTTTCGCCGCCTGTCTCGGCCGCCCTAGCGCGTGGCGGGTACGTGCCAGAGATGAACGCGGGTACGGCCAATGCGGCCCCCGCCATCTGGCCAAGCATTCTTCGTCGTGTGGTTTTTTTCTTATCAGGCATGAGTTTCCTCGGCTGATCGTGCTGGCCCCGGCGACTCGTGGGCAGGTTCTCTGGAAAACTGTCTCTCTGCGGAAATCCGTCGCTCTGTTTGGGGAAATAGGTAATAATCCTCTTATACGAATAGCATCTAAAGGCCCCTTACGGCAAGAAGGCAACTGGC
>JAFGFZ010000010.1 GCA_016930815.1 Pirellulales bacterium
GTACTCCATCATCGCCGCGAACTTCGAAAACGTAGCACAGAAGCCGAGTCGCTCATGTGGTACTTGCTCAGAGCACATCGACTAGAAGGATTGAAATTTCGACGCCAGCACTCTATTGGGCCATTCATTGTTGATTTCGCGTGTGTCGAAAAACGAGTTATTGTGGAACTGGATGGCGAATACCACGATCAGATTTTCCATAAGGACCAACATCGTCAACGCTGGTTAGAACGGGAGGGTTGGCAGGTGATTCGATTCAGTAATGACGAAGTACTGGAAGATGTAGAAGCGGTCGCCATTGCGATTCAACGGCACCTATCACTAGATTCCCCCTCTCCCCGGCCCTCTCCCCCAAAATGATCGCGGTTGATTGCATGTGTGAATTCCGAGTCTTTCGAGCGATCATTTTGGGGGCGAGGGGGCTGGGACGGCTGGCTCGTATCCTGAATCTCGACTTGTGTAAAACAACGAGGGTAGCACATCTGGGAATAAAACCTGGATGTCTCAACAAGAATGAAAAGCCCAGTAGAAAAGAAGCCCGGCTTTTTGGAAAAGCCGGGCTTCTTCGTTCGAAATGCGTCGGGCTCAATGCCCCAAGGGGTAACGCCGTGAACGGATTTTTCCAAATACCATCCCAACATGAATGACTGGCAAACTGGTAATCCAATCGATACACTAGAACCGGTTTCAAAACCTACATGGCGAACCCGGCGATTGATGTCTTTACAAGAAATTGAATTTCTAAGGATTTGAACATGAGCCGAACCGCTTTATGGAGTCTGATCCTCTGGTTGGTTTTCCTGCCATTGCGGGCCGTGTCGCTGGAGCCGGTCACGACGGGGACTCTGATTGAAGAAATGACGAACATGGTGCGGCTGGCCGATTTCCCGGAGCCAGCTTACAAGACAATCCAGTTCTCGTCGTATGACCGCCGCAGCAAGCTGCCGGGCGGGCCGGACTGGTTCGCCAATTCGGATGGGTTCGGTGGTGAATCCATTCCCAATTTCGAGGCCGTGCTAGCCGAACCCGATGATCAGGGGATTGGTGAGTATCTCATGTGCGATGTCCGTTCCCCAGGTGCCATTGTCCGGATGTGGACCGCCGCGATAGAGGGTCGGATTCGCGCCTATCTCGACGGCGCGGAAGAACCTGTCTTCGATGGCCCGGCGAGGGAATTTTTGCAATCGCCTTATCGGCGGTCCGCCGAGGCCGCTGGGATGGACCCAGAAATATTCGAAGCGACCTTCAGGCAGCGCGACGCCTGCTATTTTCCTATCCCTTTCGCGAAAAGTTGCCGGATCGTTTGGAGAGGGAACGTCCAGCGTATCCATTTCTATGAGATCCAAATCCGCTGTTACGATCCAGCGACCAAGGTGACCACGTTCCAATCGGAAGATTTGGCGACCTATCGATCGCGGATCGAAAGGATTGCAAAAGTCCTGGCCAAACCGGGAGATATGTGGGAATATCAATCATCTCAAGAAGCAGCGCCGATCGAAGCCACGATCTTACCACAACAAACGGCAGAGGTCCTTGCATTGGAAGGCCCCCAAGCGATCGAACGAATCACCTTGAATCTTGCCGCCAAAGATCTCGATCGGGCATTGAGGCGAACCATACTTCATATTGTGTGTGATGATTATCCGTGGGGTCAGGTCCAGTCTCCGGTTGGTGATTTTTTTGGCGCGGCCCCGGGCGTGAATCCATTCGATTCGGTTCCATTCACGGTCCGGCCCGACGGAGAAATGACCTGCCGGTTTATCATGCCATTTGCCAAATCCTGCAAGATTCGATTGGAAAACAAGGGTGATCAGCAGGTGCATGTGTCCGGTTCGATACTGCCGGTGGATTATGCTTGGAACGATTCGCGGTCGATGCATTTTCGAGCGCGTTGGCGTGTCGATCATAACCTGGTCGCCGATGGCGGGAGTGGAGTTCGCGACTTGCCATTTGTCATTGCCAATGGAGCGGGTGTTTATGTTGGTACCGCCGTGATGCTGCTGAATCCCAATCCGATCCCAACCCCATGGGGCAGTTGGTGGGGCGAGGGAGATGAAAAAATCTTCGTGGATCAGGATGTGCAACCCTCGACGTTCGGGACCGGATCGGAGGATTATTTCAACTATTCCTGGTCGGCACCGGATATTTTCGGATTCCCGTATTGCGGGCAGCCAAGAGATGATGGGCCGGCAAACCGTGGGTTCGTCGTGAACCATCGCTGGCATATCATGGATGCGATTCCTTTCCGGAGCCGGATCGCTTTCTATATGGAACTATTCAGCCACGAACGGACACCCGGATTATCCTACGCCCGAATCGGCTATCACTATGGGAGGCCGGGTTTGTCGGATGATCATATCGATATCTCCAGTGAAGATGTCCGTCACCTGTCGCTGCCACCCGATTGGCGGCCGGCCGCCAGATTTGGGGCCAGCGATGCTGACTTTTATCAGGCGGAAGATGTCCTTGTCGATCAACATCGTACTGAATTCGTGGCGAATGCAATGTGGGCGAAAGACCGGTTGCTCGTCTGGAATCCTGCCAGCGGTAACGATGAGCTGGCATTCAAGCTGCCGGTTAAACAGGCTGGAAAGTATGTCATTCACATGACTGCCGCTTTCACGCCTCGTTCGGGTAAGCTTGCGATTCGCCTTGATGGAAAAGATGTTGGATTCGGAGGTGAAGAAGGCATTGTCGATCTAGAAGTTCCCTATCGTACCCTGGCTAGAACAGTATCATCCGAAAGAATTGAACTTTCGGAAGGGGATCATGTCCTGTCACTTCACTACCAGGGTAAATTACCCGGCGACAGCGATCGACAGATCGGAATTGACTTCTTCTGGGTGCAGAAACAGAGGTAGTGAAAGATGGTCGTGGTTCGCTCCGCGAACCGGACGCTTTAATCGCGGAGCGGTTGATGACGGATCAGTCGTTTTGATCGTGGAGCGATCAACGACAGACCGGACGCTTTGATCGCGGAGCGGTTGACGGCAGACCGGACGTTTTGATCGCGGAGCGGTTGATGACGGATCAGTCGTTTTGATCGCGGAGCGATCAACGACAGACTCGACGTTTCGATCGCGGAGCGATCGGCGACAAACAACGACAACACACGGAATTCGTATTCAAGAGGTAAATGGGATGGTACGTTTTTTCCCAAAACAGAGGCAGCTTGCGGTCCTGGTTCTTGGTATTGCCACATTCGCAATATCCGGTCCTTCGGAGGCCGACCAGTTGGCTGAATTGACACGCCCGATTCCCGGCCGGCCAAACCGCGCATCCAGTGGGCTATTCGATCCCGAGTCGAACCGTGACGCGCATCACGTCCGAGCCGGCCAGCGTTTTTTGCTGGCTGATCTGGAGGGGCCGGGTGAGATCCGGCATCTCTGGTTCACGATCGCCAGCCGCGATCGGCGTTATCCGCGGAACCTTATGCTGCGGGTCTTTTATGATGGTTCCCAGACTCCATCCGTGGAAACACCCATAGGCGATTTCTTCGCCGCTGGAAATGGCATGCGAGCGAACGTATCCACGATGCCCATCGAAGTGAGCTCCTATGGAAGGGCATTGAATTCCTATTGGCGGATGCCGTTTGGGAAGCGGTGCCAGATCGAGGTTCATAACCAGGGTCCGGAGACCATGACGGTCTATTTCCATTGCGATTGGCTCAAGCTAGATTCGATCCCCGACGATATTTATTACTTCCATGCCCGCTATCGCCAGGAATATCCGGCCAAACCATTTTCCTGGTACACAATCTTCGAAGGGGAAGGGGAGGGGCATTATGTGGGGACCGTCTTCTCATCCCAGAATAACCTGGCTAGCTGGTTCGGGGAAACGGACGATCGATTCTATATCGATGGTGAAGAAGTTCCATCGATTGTCGGAACTGGTACCGAGGATTACTTCAACGACGCCTGGAATCTCCGATTGACCTCGAACCTCCGAGTTGGGACAACGATTTGCGAACCGAAGGGGCTTGAAAGGCGAATCACGGCCTATCGCTGGCATATCGACGATCCCATCCCCTTTAAGAGATCGTTGAAAGTCGAATTGGAACGCCGCAGCTACGTTGCTGTCGAGGATCCAAAGACTGGTAAAATGATCACCTATGACTTCAAATACCGGCCCGACGACTGGTCGTCGGTGGCGTTTTGGTACCAGAGAGGGATTGCCCGAATTCTCTGGTCCATTCCGCCTGCTGAGGCAAGGCGGTTACCCGAGGTCTGGATCGAGCCCTCGGAAATGGTAGACCGGGCGCGGGCTTCGGAAGGCATGCAACCTCGACGTGCTTCCAATCGCACCTGCAACCTCAAACGCTACTTCTATATGCGAAATGACGATATTGGGTCGTGGGTTGAATTTCCAGTCACGATCCCCAACGCCGGTCGATATGCCGTTTCGGTCTTCCAAAATCTGTTCAAGCACCACGGCGTTTGGAAGATGACTCTTCAGGGGACCCGTTCGGAAACAATCTTCAGTCCTGGATTGGATTTTTGGGATTATCGTCTTCCCCAGACGGAAAATTGGCCGGAAAACTTTGAGCATGGAACCACATTGGAGACCAAAGTTGGCGTTCATTGGATCGAACCGGGTGATTATTGGGTTCGTTTCGAATGCGTCGGCGCGAATCCGCTCACGGAGCATCCGGAAACAGGAGCCTTTGGCCAGGGTCGCTCGATCGGATTGGACGCGATCTGTTTCCGGCGGCTGCCAATCGATGATCCGTATCAGTGGATGCAGCAATACTTGGAAAAGGAAGAAGCCCTGTTCGCTGGCTATCTGGCCGAGGCGACTGAATCGGTGACGATACTCTCCAGGGCCGTCCAGCAGTATCACAAGGACAAGGGAAAATACCCTGACCAGCTCTCGGATCTGGCCGGGACTCCGTACTGGTCCCGGGACCGCATTCCCTTGGATCCCTGGCAGCAACCCTATCACTATCGAGTTCCCGGTATTGTGCACCCATGGGGTTTTGACCTCTGGAGCTCGCATGGTTGCCAGCGTCATCCCAATGGATGGATTGGCAATTGGAAGACGCCCCTGAGCTTGTTGAATGAGTCTGCTGAAAAGGATATCGTTCTGGAGGGAGAAGAGTTGCACTTCGTGCGAGCTAGCCCAGGGATTAAGGCAAGTCCGCAGCCAATCTCCACCGACAACACCGCGCCGAGTTCCAACCGAAAGCAGTTGTTCATCCAGTTACAGAAGCCCGGTGATCGATTGGATATTGGCCTACCCGATTCCATCCCAGCTGGCCGTTACGAAGTTGCTTTATTCGTGATCACGTCATGGGATTATGGAATTTGCCGCTGGTCATTTGGCGGAGTCCCAAGGACCGAGCCGATCGATGGCCACACTCAGACGATCGGAATGAAATCCGTTCCAGCTGGTCAGGTGACTCTTCCTGAGGGGACCAAGATTCTGACTGTCGAGGCGGTTGGTAAATCGGGATATTCAACCGGTTATTATGCCGGATTGGATGCCATCGTCTTGAGGCCGGTCTACTCTGATTGATGCGGATGTTCGATAATGTGGGGAAATGGATTACCCTGGTATTCGAGATTATTAATCCTAATCCCTCTCCCCTTTGGGGAGAGGGCAGGTTAGATTCACCCTCCCTTTGGGAGGGTCGCGAAGCGAGCCTAGGCGAGCTCTCGCGGGGAGGGTCGACTTGGATGGTGGATGAC
>JAFGFZ010000508.1 GCA_016930815.1 Pirellulales bacterium
AAACGCAAGGCCGATGGCAAACGACCAAAACGCTCCATTATGCAAGGGCTGGATAACATGTTCCCTGTAACGTTGCTACAGTGTCAAAGTTTTCGCAAAATCGACAATAACGCCTCTGCCCAACGCTCAACGGCTTTGCGGCTCAGTGTCGTCAGGAACTTGATGTCCCGAACCAGATGCGCCCAGCAATACTGCACGAGAATCCGGTAATCGCGGATGAACTTTTTGTTGGCAGAATAATAATCGCAGACCACAACGCCGCCGAAGTCTTCTCCAAGGATGTCCAGAAGAACCTGCGACGCCCGCGAAGGGCTGATATGAAAAAACACCGCCTCCGGCGTCTGCTGGCACCACGTCCATGCGGATTTGTAGGCTGGGTTCTTATGGCCGGTCTCATCCGTGCCCACGATCGGAGCATTGCGAATAAATTCGGCAACCTCGGAATAGGCCGGCTGCAATGCGGGTGAAAGTTTGCGTGTGCATACCTTGGTTAAAAATGCCTGGCAGACTTCCAGGTTCATGATGTCATGGAAAAACGCCTGCAAGGTCGAGTAGCTCATGTGGCCGCGCGCTTTGAGATATCCCGTCAAGGCCGTCATCCGTGGCGAGAAAAAACCGGCCTTGCGAATATCCTTGGGCAACTTGGCTTTGACGATCTTGCCGTATGGATCCTCATAAAGTTGTACGTGATGTTCGATGACGTTAAACATCTGCTCCGGCAGGTCGACCTGCTGCAACGCCACTTCCGTCTCATCCAGCGGAATCAAATTGCGACGACGAACTTCTTCGTCCGGGAGCGTGTGGATGACGACACGATCAACGTCATCCTCCGAGAACGGCCGGCGGGTGTGCTTGGGGTGTCCCTTTTGTCCGCCGATCTTTCGCTTTTTCTTTTTCGTGCGGTTTGGCTGGGGATCGACGATGTCCGACGAGGGCGGCTTGGAAGAATTGGAAGAGTTCTTTTCGAGTTTGGCAATTTTATCGCGAAGCTGTGCAACCAATGCACGAAGCTCGGAATTTTCCTGCCGCAGTTGAGCAATAATGACGTCCTTGCCATCCATTCCTCATTCTATAACAGCTTTATGCGGCTGGCGCAATTCCTATTATTCCAATTTCAAAAAAGATTTTTCCGTGAAGGGATACTCGGTAGGAATATTCTTGCGTTTGTCTTTGTGCCGAACGGCGTCAATCCGTTTCCCGACGGTTTTGGTTTTCGCTTTTTTTCGTGCCATGCAGTTGCCTATATCCTTGTCTGCGCCATATCTTCTATCTATTGTGTATTTCCCTAATCCTGGCTATCCGCTGCAGCGAACGTTTCAAACCATTCTCCGCCAACTGCAAACCTGGCGAACCCTCCCTTTGCCGTCGCCATAACCTCTCCGACAACACGATTCTCGCCACGGGGGAAAGGGGGTCGTTTGCGCCGAAAAAGACCATTGGCCTGGATTGTACCGCCACCAAAAAATCGAATGGCAAATAAGGGTTGCCAGTCAACTGTGTGAAATATCCGGGCTAAATCCGGGAAAACCCACACCCTCGGATTGCCGTCATCATCCCGGAAGTATTTCTCCAGAACACGTCTGGCGATGACAAAGACAATTTCCTGTTCACGTCGGGCTTTCAGGTCGTCCAGTGTGTGAATCGCCCGTTCACCGACGATAGGATCGCACTCGACTTTGGTGGGCACGTCGGCTGTGGTCAATGCCATCTGTGAATCGGCGGAGAACTTGGCTGTGAAGCGTTCGGCTGGGAGTTCATAGCGGTAACCGTCGATGCGAGGGAAGGTGATCTCGCAGGCGATGCGTTCCTCCAACGCACGGACACGGGTTGGAATAGGGCCGGGTTTGGGATCGGTAGTGGAACCGCTGCATGGGATGAATGAGAACGGCACGCCGTAGACTTCGGCATACTCGACGGGAAATGCGTCGAATTCGCAGGTTCCTCGGCCATCGGGCAATTCCAATGTGTGCGGGACGGCGTGGTAGCTCCTCCGTCGCAGCCCTCGGCCGACCACCTGCTCACACAGGAGTTGTGTACCGAAGGCCCGAATACCCAGAATGTGCGTCACAGTGTTGGCGTCCCAGCCCTCGGTGAGCATGGAGACGGAGACGACACAACGGATATGTTCGCCCAGTTTACCGGGCTTGCCGATGGTGTTCATCACCTCGCGGAGCAGATCCTCGTCGGTAAGTTTTTCCACGTCACGGTCGGGAAATCGCTGGCGGTACTCCGCCTTGAATTCGGCAATTTCAGAAGCGGCGATTTTTTTGAAGTCATCGCTCATGTACAACCGTGAAATTTGTAGTTGATAGGCAGAGACACCTCGCCGGCTCTTAACGGCGTGCCAACGGTTGCCTCCGGGAGTTAGAAGAACCATGAATCTTTTTGATCCTGTTCTGCGCTTGCGTTGCGCGCATATCAATTCGCTTGGATTTGATCTCCGGGTTTCCCCTTGGCTGTTGAAAGATGTTGGCAAAAAAATTTTTCATATCGGTCGTGGCCTTCAAGTTAATGCCGGCGTCAACGGTTGCGGAAATCATTCGAGTGGCGCGAATGCATTCTCGCAAGATGGAGACTTGCAGGGATTCTCGGGTAGTGGCAAGATGTCCATAGCAGCTTTATGGATGAAGCTGCATGATGTGAAACAGTCACGGAGGATGCGGTATTCCCCAAGCCGTCCTCTCTTCAGGACAGGCCGGAGCACCGTTCCTTGTGTAGCAGAACGGGAGGTCCGGCCATGACCTGTAAAGCCCTCGTTATCGAAGCAGATCCCAGGAGCATCGAATCTGTCAATGTCGCTCTTGATTCCCTCGAACACAACAGCGACGTCGTTCACAGTCAGTCGGAGGCACTAAAGCGTCTCAAGCAAAACGAATACAATTACATCCTTTGCGATATTCGAATCCCTGCTCGTGACGGCAAAACTGACTCCCGCATCCAAAACACGGAGAACTTGCTGGACAAAATGTCCCAGACACCCGATCGACCCGCGCCGCCCATCATTCTCATGAGCGATCACATGGCCGATGGGATCGAGGGAACCGTTGACGCAATGCGGCTGGCGATGACCATGGGCCGAAAAGGAGTGGTTGACATCATCGACAAGAATTTCCCCGGCCAGGGACGCACATTGGACCGTGTTATCAAAAAAGCCCTCGGCAAATTCCATGGGCGAAAAAATTACAGACCCGGTCGTGCAGTTGCCAAAAAGATGGATGCGGAAACCGAGCAGCTTGAGGAAGAAAAAATCAAAGCCGGCGAATCCCCTCAAACATCGTCGAAACCAACTACAGAAGAACCCATTATCCTCACGCGAGAACAACGTGATATCCTCCAGGCCTTATCTGAATGTCCTCAGGAGACGATGCTTCTTGTGGATATCATTGCGCACGCTGGATATGGAAAACACGCCACGAGTAGGTCGATTCAAAAGTTGATCAAGCAGGGACTGGTTCACCGGCCTCATGGCCCTAGGAAAGGCGTAGCGTTGACGGCTGAGGGTTTGGCGATTCTCAATGACAAAAAATTTGGCAGGCAGGTAGCGTGCCAAACAGCCTGAATTGTGTTAAGTTGCGTAAAAATCCCCGCGAGTAGTCTACTCGAAATGGGGTGAAATCGAGTGAAATCGGATAAGTTGCTTGCAATGGATGCAACGGTGGATGTATCGTATTTATTGGTGTTTTCGGCCTATTGGTCAAAGGCGATGGTCGTTTGTAACGCTGGGATCGTGAGTTTTGTTGCAAAACCCCATTACTTCTTTATTTTCAGAATGTTACGTCTCTTATTTTGCTCATCAAATCTGGCAAAAACTGTCCGCTTAACCAACCAACTGATGCTTCTACACCTGATTTTCTCACAAAAAACCGATCATCCATGAACTACTGAAATGCTGCGTGTCAAAAGCTGGGGTCGTGGGTTCGGAACCCACCGGCCTGCAATGCCAACCTTTCGGCGGCCAACATTTTCGCGTAATCAACACTCGTCGTCGATTCGATGTCACAGCGGCTTGTCATAGCATGTCACAGTTCGCTGTCACAGCTTGTCACAGTAGCTCAAGGCCTGATCGTTCTCCCGATGGTATATCGCTTGGTCGGATCGGTGGGACTGGTACCGCTTTCATCCAGCAAATGACTATCCAGCATGGCCTTAAGGTCTCGTTGAAGCGAACGGCGATTGACGCCCGGGCACAGGTTCTCGTAGTCCTGAATCGTCATACTGCCGTGCTCCATTACATGGTTCAGCGCCTTGGCTTGGCGCTTGGATAATCCATGCTCTTTCACCAGGATGTCCTGCTGGATGACCCGTTCGCCGCGTTGACGAACTTCCGCCAATTGCGTAGCCAATCCCCCGACAAAGAATTCCAACCAACCGGTCAGGTCCATACCGGTATCACGTACCGCCTGGATGGCTTTGTAGAACGCCGCCCGATCACGGTCGTAGTACTCGCTGATCGTAAAGAGTCGTTTGAAGTCATACCCGGCCCGGTACAGGCACAACGTCGAGAGCAGCCGCGACGTTCGCCCGTTGCCGTCCAGGAACGGGTGAATATGCACAAGCTGAAATTGGGCCACGCCGCTAAGGAGTACCGGGTGTACCTTGTCCGGCGCATTAAGCCACGTCACCATATCCGCCATCAATGCCGGCACATCCGCGGTTGGCGGTGGAGTGTAGACTGTCTTCCCTGTAGCGGAGTTGACCACGTAGTTCTGCACCTTGCGATACTCCCCCGGCGTCGCCTTGCCACCCCGCACGCCCTCGACCAGCCGCTTGTGAATCTCACGAACCAATCCTTCGGTCATCGGTGCGCCGCTGTCGAGATATTCCGAAACAAACTCGAACGCGCGACGATAGTTCAGCAGTTCCCTTGCGTCGTCCGGATCGGCTTCAGGCACCGCCTCACCCGCCAACAGCCGTTCGGCCTGGTCCAGTGTCAGGTGCGTTCCTTCAATGTGCGTTGTGTGGTGTGCTTCCAACACGAGCGCTCGATCTCCCATCGCCCGCACCCAATCCTCGGACAGCGTCGCCGCCTCCAGGAACCCACGGGCGCGCTCGATCTGCGTCAGTGCCGCCGTGATGGTGTTGGTGATCGTAAATTTCGGCTGAAACCCATGTCCGCTCATTGTCTGCGCCTTTCCCAGGATGCTGTTCTACCTATGCATCAAGCCGGAACGCCCAGCGCGTGGTCAAGTTATTATCCTTATCCGGCGGATATTCGCAAGCAGACTCTGGTAACAAAGCAAGCGACACAAGAGAGAGGAATTCACCAGCAAATGAAAAAAGGAACCATCTCGGGATTATTGAAGTTTATATTTACGGACTGTCAATTTATCCCCACATATTACTATATGGGGATATTGTGTCAGTAAGCGTTTTTTGAATATCAGGGACATTTTGCCGGAACTCTCCAAAAACAATGAGACTTCACTGGTTTTCAAGCCCACCAGAATGCAATACCGATATTGCGGCTGTCAGCATTTTCGCGTAATCTATACGCGCCGGGGATGGGGTGGAAAAACTCATCCGCCGACGTCAATGCCGCCACTGTGGCAAACGTATAACAACGTGGGAAAAACCAATAGGGATGTAACCTTAGCCAAGGAAAACGATGTTCTGGAAACGGAAGAGGAAGCCTGAAGCAACGAAATCTGGTGAAAACCGTATTGACGCTCTTGCCAATCGTCTCCAGCAAGAAGGTAAACTCGATCAACTGGAGTCTCAACTCGACAAGTTCGATCCCCGATCGCTCGAAGAAGCGGAACGTGAATCGTGGTATCACCTGCGAGGTATCGTGCCCTTTCAGCAGGGTAATCGCCAACTCGCCTTTAAACGTTTTCAAGAAGGTGTTCGCCAATGTCCCGATTCTGGTTTTATGATCTTCTCCCTCGGACAGGAGCATGAATTCAGAGGTGAGACAGGCCAGATGTTCGAGTGTTTTGACAAAGCTCTCTTCCCCAAGGTGCCAGCGCAGTACGCACTGGCAGAAGCACGATACGCCTAACTTCCCGTGTGGGTATCAAGCGATGCGCCTCAATATTTTGCTCGCACAGGAGTCCGGAGATACTCAAGAAGCCTTGCGGCTTCTTGAGTCTGTAACACTTGCCCCAAATGATTTTCCGTGGTTGGAGGACATGCGCCTCCTCGCGAAATGCGAGCAGGCGAACCATGCTGTCAATGTTGAGCAAGAAGCGGAGCTTCGCGCTCAGTTCATTGCTCGTCAGCCTTTGCTGTTCGAGCCGGATAATGCCATCAACTTCAATTTGCTGAAGTATCAAGAACACCTGAAGGCTGATTTCAGGAAGACAAGACAAAGGAATGCCTAGCAAAGTCATCGAGGCGATGTCCTAAAGGCCGACTTAATCTGGTGACGCTTTACTGGCCTTCAACCCCACTTCACCAGTTTGCAAATGCCGATCTTGCGGCTGCCAGCATTTTCGCGTAATCCATAAGGGATTGGCGATGCTCAACGACAAGAATTCCGGGATGCAGGTTGCGTGCCAAAGTGCCTGAATCGCGCGGAATTGCACAAAAATCTCCGCGAGTAGTCTACTCGAAATGGGGTGAAATCGAG
>JAFGFZ010000092.1 GCA_016930815.1 Pirellulales bacterium
GCCCAACACCAGTTGCAAACGACGCATGCCGTTTTCAGAAATGGTCAACAGCAGTTGATAATCATTGTGTGAGACATACTTTTTACATAGCAAGTGACAGTTCCCAGTTAGCGGTAGTTCAGATGATGGCTGGAGCCACAAATCGATTGTAAATGCTCCGGTGGGGGACAAGTCAGGATGTGATGGTGTCACGGCCGCGTGACGTTCGTCCTTAATCGGCCAGCCAGGAAATGACTGGAGCCCACCACCGAATTTCCCGTTGGGGCATGTTTGAGCTCCGGCGAGTTGCAGTGTGTGACTGTGCCCAGATGAATCTTCTAGTTCCGCTCCCGCGTGGAACTGCCACAAGGCAATCACAGGAATAGTCGTGGCTTCCTCATTTGTATATTCTCGATGCCATGGATCGGCCAATTGACTAATTGCGAGCGTGGATAGTATTAAACACAGGGAACCGGGAATAATCATGTAGTCGGACCCTTGTATTCGATCCCGTAGAAAAATTCGTCAGCTCCTGGGATTATCCATGCCAGAACCCTTCTCCGAGCGAGCCACTCGCGGCTGCGGCGTGTCGGCCTCGGCCGTGTGCATTTCATCACGGCTCTCGATGCCCCCGTGGAGGACCTTTTCTTTTAGGATATTCTGCAAGATCCCCGACACAGTGTCCACCATGTCGATACGACGAAAAGAAAATACCATACTGCTTGGCGATCGATACCGCGTCGCCATGCTGGTAGAGTTCGGCTCGTTCCCTATCGGGCGTTGCGGTCCCATCACGCATCACACATACTTCCCATCCCTTGACGCGTTGGATGACGAGATAAAGCCTTGGATTGCCTGGTTTATGAAAGATCCTATTTCACCTCACGGCCAGATAATTGACAAATTCCCTCAATTTGCTAGGCTACCATCCATACCGAGGTAGACAACTTTCTGCATTTGCATGGCGAGGTAGACAACTTTCTGCATTTGCATGGTCTGTCACCGGAGGCAGCCAATGGCTTGGCTAAAATCAAACGCGATATAAGGTGCCGATCTGCTGTGCAGGGCCACAGCGGTTCGGCACCTTTTTTTTAAGGGGGCAGCTAACCTCTGAGAATATCATTGTGGCGCCTGTGGCGGGAGTTTTGAGTTTATACAGAATTATCATTTCGATCAGTCGATACTGCAACAAGGAGTACATTCTCATGAAATGCATGTCACGGAATTTTATTGGAATGGCCGCAACTGGCATGATGCTGTGCACGTCAACTCTGTACGCTCAAGTCGTTATCAATGAGTTGGTAAAGGACGAACGCTCTGCTGGCTCGGGGCAAATTCCAGATACACGTGAGTTTATCGAACTTTACAACGCTGGATCATCTGCGGTTGATATCAGTGACTGGACTTTGGAAAATTACGAACTGGTGGGAGGGGCCAATCTGTTCTTCACCATGATTCCCGCTCAGACAATGTTAGCCGCTGGCGATTACTATGTTATTGGCAGCTCCAGTGTTCCCAATCTTGATTTCGACCTTGGACCAGGCGAATTGTGGTCCGATTTGAATAGTCTATTTGAACTTCGTGATAGTTCTGCAAATCTGATCGATGCTTTGGCTGTTGATGTGTTTTACGATCCCCAACTGGCCAATGCAACGACGGAACAACTTTCCCAGGTCGCAGGCGGAGTCTGGGGGCAAATCATTTCTTGCAATACATCCTTTCCCCAGTCACTAGGTCGCTACCTGGATGGTCGAGACTCGAACAATAACGGTTACGATTTCGGGATGCTTCCCTTGACTCCTGGTACATCCAACAATCTGCCTCAATTGGGAGCGCATGTCGTTCCCGATGTCGATGGAATGGCCACCGGCACGCATGTGACCGGCTACGGTGGATCGTTCGTACTTCCAAAAGTCATCAATCCGACAGTTGTCTCGAGCGATAATCCAAACGCTATCCCCGCTTCTCCTCAAGGTGGGAACGCCATCGTGGCATGGGACAATACGGGCGGCGGGAACATGGTAGCGTCCAATTCCCTGGTGACCAGCTTCGATCTCTATGCCTACCTTGAAACCGGTCCTTTGAATGTCTCCGTGGGCGATTGGGAAGGTGAAACATCGATTTACGGTATCGGCACGACCGATCCCTTTTTTGGATTTCCCGATCCTACCGGGATGATTTACTCGGATCCTCATATCGAGCAAAACAGCAGCACGGGTGTTGGCTGGCTGTATCAGCGTGAAGAATTAAATGGATTGGAGGTCCTTATGCTGGTTGACTTCAATAACGGTGGGAATAGCCGGCCTTCTGCCGAGGACTGGACTATTATTCAAACGATTGATCTATCAGCAGCGCCATCGGATTGGCATCGTTTGGCCATCAATTACAACCCTGCTACCGGAGAAGTTACCGCTCGTTATGACGATCAGGTTTTCAATTTCACCACCGTCACTGACCTGCTTGGCACATTTTATGTGGGGTATCGCGAAGCTTTATCAGGTGGGGTGCCCTCCGTAGTTCGACCCCCCACCTATGATTTGTTCGTGCCTGTGGTCGATAGCGCTGATTTCGACAATGACGGCGATGTCGACGGGAATGATTTTCTAGTTTGGCAACGGGGCGAGTCACCCGATCCGTTGAGTTCCGAGGATTTAAATCTCTGGAAAAACCAGTTCGGCACAACCAGTGCATTCTCCTCATCGATCATCGTCCCGGAACCAAGCAGCATCGTTCTCTTACTCTCCGTATGCATGTGCTTCTTGTCCAAACGCTGGCTGACCTAACTGCTTGGATCCATCGGGGGATAGTTCGCATGAGACAGCACACATACTAATAGCGGAATGGCAGCTTGATGATCTGTGGCGATTGGTATCGAAGATACAGAATGAGCAATCTAGCCAAGCGGTCAACCAGAGCCGCTGATGACGCCGGTATTGAAATCATGGTTCCCTAGGTGGCGGTTCTAGCCTTGTTGGTGGTTCTGGCCTCGATGGTGGTTCTGGCCTCGATGGTGGTTCTGGCCTCGATGGTGGTTCTGGTCTGGTTGGGGGTCCTGGTCTAGCTGGCGGCTCTGGTCTAGTTGGCGGCTCTGGCCGGAGAGGTGGCTGTGGTCTAGGTTGGGGTTGTGCGCGTTCCGGTTCGTATTGAATGTTCATTGCTCTCTCCCTTTCGAGAATGCTTTCCTCGTCCTGCTTCATCATGCAGACGATCACTCTTCAATCGGTAGTCAATCCAGGTCCAGAACGGTTTCCAGGCAAATGGTATGATGATTTTAAAGTATTTGGGAGCAGGAGGGAAAGATTAGTCCATGAAATCTGAAATAACCATGATCCAGTCCGACCATAATCCCGATCGCATTACCCGCTGGATATTGAGCGCCATTGGCATTTACAGTGCTCTGTTGGTCATGTTTTTGAACTTGATCATCCTCAGCTCGGATAGCGTGCGGGATCGGGCAATCTTCCTGATGGCTGATGGCATGATCTTGCTATGGGTCATCATTGGCGGTTCGTTCACACCAATATTGCACGGGCGGCTCGTACCTAAGCTCAGCCAAATCTCAATGGATTGGCGAGTCCGCTTCGTGCTCTTTTGTACGATTATGGCGCTGATCGAGGAAGCCATTACCACGACGATGACCAATCTGGCTCCGCTTTTTGGCACAACACCTGAGAAGGCTCACATCACCGCATCAACGAACTATTTCATCGTGGTCTGCTTCCACAGCGTGGTCGTATTCGTACCGATGTTCATAGCTTGGGCGTGGATGCTGTCCCGCTGGGATTTTTCACCGTTGAAGGTATTATTACTATTTGGAATCACGGGCTCATTAGCCGAAGCGAGCATCAATCCCACCAGTTTGATCGGCGGTTTCTGGGTATTCGTGTATGGCCTGATGGTTTACTTACCCGCCTGCACCGTGCCTCGGGATCGAGGCGCAAAGTCTCTCCGGTGGTGGCACTACCCGCTGGCAATTTTCCTGCCATTGATTGCCGCCGCACCGGTCGCAGCCTTGGTTTCGTTCTTTCGTGAATGGCTGGGAGTGCAATTTCTTCCAGGTGTAGCCTGATCACCGATCTAATCTAGGTCTGAATAAGAATTCCGAAATGGCAATTTGGTTGAAAACCTATTTGGACTCATTGATTCCCATCGTAGTCTCTGGATGGTATACTACTGCCTGTTCGAATGCTCCTGCAGTGGCGACCTCAATTCCAGGTGGCTAAACAATGTCTGAGGTGACTCGAATCCTGCAAGCCATTGATGAGGGAGATCCCCACGCTACAGAAGAGTTGTTGCCGCTGGTTTATAACGAACTACGTCGCTTAGCGGCACAGAAACTGTCGCACGAGAAGCCAGGGCAGACTCTCCAAGCAACGGCATTAGTCCACGAAGCCTATCTTCGACTCGTGGGGAAAAAAGATCCGCACTGGAACAGTAGAGGCCATTTCTTCGCGGCTGCCGCAGAAGCCATGCGGCGCATCTTGATCGATCAAGCACGAAAGAAACGGACAATCAAGGCGGGCGGTGAACTTCGCCGCATCGGATTGAGTCGCCTGGATCCTGAAACGGAAGCGCAGGATCTAGATGTCTTGGCTCTGAACGAAGCTCTAGAAAAGCTAGAAGCCGAAATGCCGAGAAAGGCGGCTCTGGTTAAGCTCCGGTTCTTTGCCGGATTGACGGTCCAACAGGCAGCCATGGCGATTGGCATATCTGCTACAACCGCCGATGCGGATTGGACTTACGCAAAATGTTGGCTCCGTGTCGCAATGACCGCTTCGGACTAATCGAGCCACACAGTTAAAAAACCGGCGTTTTTCGTCGGGTTATTTGCGTCCAAATCTCGCACTGTGATATAGAAAGATCAAATATCCGGGTGATTTTCCGAGGTCCATGTGCATGAATCGCCCGGATCCCCATTACACGGAGACCAATTATGCACACCACAACTCCCAACGAACAGGAAATCTTTCAGGTCGCCATTGAAATTCCTTCAGCCGACGCCCGGGCGAAATACCTGAGCCAAGTCTGCAACGACGATATCGCTCTCTTCGATCGACTCAACGCATTGTTGCTCGCACACGACGAGCGTCCAGAGTTTCTCGAAGCACCGCCACCCGGGCTCGATATAACGGAAGAGTCCAATACTACGCACGATGCTTCGGGGACACAAATCGGTCCGTACAAACTCTTGCAGCAGATCGGTGAAGGTGGTTTCGGCGTGGTTTACATGGCCGAACAAACCGAGCCGATTCGGCGGAAAGTGGCCCTGAAGATCATCAAGCCAGGCATGGATATGAAGGAAGTGATCGCGCGATTTGAGGCTGAGCGCCAAGCGGTCGCACTGATGGACTACCCGAATATCGCGCGGATTCTGGATGCGGGAACCACGGACACCGGGCGGCCCTACTTCGTCATGGAACTGGTCAAGGGAGTGACGATCACCGAATACTGCGACACGAACAAGCTGTCGACTCGAGATCGTCTGGAGCTCTTCATCACGATCTGCCGCGCCGTCCAACACGCGCACCAGAAAGGTGTGATTCATCGTGACCTGAAGCCAAGTAATGTCTTGGTCACGCTCCACGATGGGCAGCCGGTGTCAAAGATCATCGATTTTGGAGTATTGTCATGAAAGCCCTCGACAAAGACCGCAACCGCCGCTACGAAACGGCCAACGGTCTGGCGGACGACATCGATCGCTATCTGCGCGATGACATCGTCCTCGCCAGCCCGCCGAGCTGGACCTACCAGTTGTGGAAGGCGGTCAAACAACATCGAGTGGCCAGCCTGTCGATCACCGCCGTGAGCATGTCGTTGCTGATCGGGCTAGTGATTTCACTGATCGCAATCGGTCAGGTACGTGCCGCACAGCAAGTTACGGAGGACGCGCGGTCGGTTGCGGAGCAGAAACAGAGAGAGGCAGAAGCTGCGGCGCGGGAAAAGGAGGTACAGCGACAAGAAGCCGTGCGACAACGTGGAAACGCGGTTGAGGCAGCCCGCAATGCCAGCCAGGCACTCAACATGGTCCTTGGCCTCTTGTCGAAAGCCACGCTCAATCCGGAAACAGGACGTCCATATACGGTCCAAGAAGCCCTCGATGACTTAGTACTCGACCTTGAGAACGACACCCAGATGCCACCCGAAGCAGCGGCTCAATTGCACTTGGCGATCGGTAAGGCTTTCTATCTGGGCCCGAGATCTGAACAGGCGAAGAAACACTTCGAGAAAGTCATCACGTTAGAGGACGAGGCTTCCAAGCCCGACGACCTAGCAGTTGCTCAAGCTCGCCGCTATCTGGGAGCCTTGGAGCGGGGACCGGCTGAGTTGCTACGAGCGGCTGAGATCGAACGGAGATTGAGAGTGGACCAGGAGCTTTCCAAGACGTTGACGTGGCTCGGGATCGTCATGCACCAACTAGGCAAACTAGATGAGGCCGAGAAATACTTGTCGGAAGCTTGTTTGTTGTTCAAACCTTCCGATCCGACGATCCCATTGGAGGAAATTCCATTCTTTTCGATGGTCAACCTGCTACGAGACCGTCTCCAACCCGAAAAGGCGGACAGGTACGAGGTCCGAGCTGTTTCCGTTGCGAAAGAGTTGTATGGTACAGATGCTTCAATGTGGATGGAACGAGCGGGCAGCTACCGTGCCACGTGTCGATACCGTGCCTTCGAGTACACTGGGCTTATCGCCCTCGATTTGTTGGGACCAGATGCCACTGACCGCGAATTGCAGGATATATCCAACGAATTTCGTTGGTTGGGGAGATTCGAACGGGCCAACCGATGCCTGATGAAGGCGATTGAGAAGAACCGCACTGCCAATCGGCCAGACAAAGTCGGCTGGTGTCTGCTCCTGCGTGCACGACTCCGGAGCGATCTTCATGACTACCGTGGGGCGGAAGCGCTCCTCCGGGAAGCATTCGTCGCCTACGAACAGAGCCAACAGCACCAAATGGCGACTCCTCAGATGGATGTTCAATTCCGCAGCGAGTTAAGTGAAGCTCTGTTGGCGCTCGGGAGGTCTGATGAGGCGAAACGGGCCGAAGGTAGGGCTCTCGCCAAGTACGTCGCTGCGGAATACCAACGCCTAGCCAGTGAAGGCGTGAGTGTATGGATGAGCGGGGATGACAAGATTCCATTATTCGCGTCGTTACTCAGGTCGGGGCAGAAAGTGGATCCCGCTGATATCTTGAGTGTCTTTGAGATCACGAATCCGGATCCGCGTGAATGGGACAAGCCGACTGCGATTCTCATGGGATTGGCATGGCAGCAGGCAGGAGAATACGAGCAAGCGATTTCTGCCCGTGAAACCGCGGCCAAGAAGAGGACCGACATCGGGCTCGGGGCGATTCTCTGTGACTATCTCGAGGAAATGCTTCTCGAACTCTACATCCAACAAGGTGAACTCGATCGGGCCGAATCGTTCTTTACCGAACTCATTGCTGCACGTGATGAATGGCTTCCTGAGGACCAGCCGAATCGCGCATTTACCCGCATTTTACTGGCGCGTGTCTTGATCCTACGAAAGGCAAATCTCGATCGAGCAAAGACACTCCTTCTAGAAGCTCGAAAGATTTTGGAGAAACACTCAATGACACCAGACGAACCGAAGCAGGAGATCGCCAAGCTGCTCAATCAGATCGCTCAAGCGGGCGATGATGCTGGGCAGCTGCACCAGTGAGCCTCCATCTCTTTCACTTTACTACTTTCTTATCAGCGGAATCGTCCTCGCACGCTGCCGAATAAGGCGATGGACGCTGGTTTTTGAGAATAGGCAAATTCACTTCCCACACGCATGCAAGGCTAAGGCATCGTCCCGAAAATATGTGCAAGAGTTGTATAGCCACATTGCACCCATGTTCAGGTCATTCTTGTGGCTAGGGCCGTTTCGGTTTGACATGTCCGAGATGGCCCGCTTCTTTTGTTCGAATTGCCAAAAACGCAATTACTCGTCGAGAAGCCTTTTTGAGACAAAGAGGGTAACTCATCGTATGTAACCAGCATATTGGGCCAGGCAATGAATATGCCTCTCGAAATTTCTTGGAATATCTTGCCTATAGATGATTGATAAATCCCATCAATTTGCTAGGCTGCTGTCCATTCCGAGGCAGACGACTTTCATTTGCATGGTCTGTCACGGGGGGGGCAGCCAATGGTTCGTCTTCAAGTTAAACGCGATGCTAGGTGTGCTAAATTACTGTGTCCGGTCACAGTAGTTTGGCATCTTTTTTTGAGTAATAGCCGTATACTTTCAACCATGTGAGGACGGGATTAGAAGAGTCATTTTTAATGGAGGACATGATCTAATGA
>JAFGFZ010000509.1 GCA_016930815.1 Pirellulales bacterium
CTAAGCGGCAACGTGGACAACGACATCTCGAGGATGTCGATATCACGTTAGCCGGTCCGGTATTTTCATTCGCATTCGAACGTTCACCGAACCTGCGGAATTAAGCTCTAATCCGAAACGGAATAAGGACTTGCGTCAAATGCTGACGAGAGTCCTTATTTCATTTAAAGGAATCTCCGGTGGTTCAGAGGCGGTGGAGGCGTCGGGCCATCGGGATGTCATTATTGACAGATCCAATCGGGCCGATCTTGGATCCCGCGAACCGGACCATTCAGCATAGCCCGACCGAATCCCACGGAAGATTGGTAAAAATACGTGGATTTTATAAAAGTTTCTTGACTCACTAATTCCCTGTAAATATTCTAGAAAAAAGCTATGCATGTCTTATGTTAGGCTTCGGATTTCTCGTCCCAAAAAACAGAGATCCTTTTTGTCTTTTTTCAATGTAGCATCTTGAGGAATCCGCTGATGAATCGAACGATATCCCTGCATGTTCATCATCCTTCAAAAAAAGGCCCCATCTCAGGAAACTTGCGTTGGTGGTCCTTGTTGGCCATCCAAGCTGTGTTCACACTGGCCATCACACCGAGCCTGGTCCAGGGCTCGATCATCTATGGGGATTTTCTCGGCAGCACGGTCAAGTATCTCGACGTAACGGAAGATTCAAGTACCGATCCAGTGCCTCTGTATGGTCCGCCTAATGTTACTGGCGATTCGCTCGACTTCGATCCGGTCGGTTTTTCCGCTAACGCGGCTGGTGCCGGCGGCTCCGATATCACCGATGGCAACCTGCGGTTCGTGGTCGAAGCGATGCCCTTGCACGCCATTTGGAATATCGGCCTGAGTGAACAGGGCGACACGGCATTGGCCGGCTTTGGAACCGACGCCACGATGACTAGCGTCACGTCCAACATTTTCGTGGATATCTTGGAAGTGGACGGCGCCCCAATCACGCAGATCAATTTGTCAACGATGATGGTATTCACGCCATCGGCTGGTGATTACAAGCTGATGACGGACGGTGGGGGTGGCCCCGTCTACCAGACGAACTGGTCCGGTTCGGTTCTCATCGACTTGAACCAAGCCTTAATCACTGCGGGAGAGCCTTTTGTTTGGGGGGCAACCAAAATTGCCGTCAATCTTGACAATACGCTCGTGGCTCTCTCCGAAGCGGGCACCCAGTCGTTCATTGCGAAAAAGGACTTTGATGGAATGAGCGTCACTGTCAACATTCCAGAACCTTCTTGCCTGGTGCTTTTTGGATTGACTCTCCTGGGATTGGCAGCCATCTTTTTCCGTCACAAATAACCTGTAGATTGACCTTCAGCCATTCGATGCCATCAGGCTGTGATAGGAACTACTATCCGTATCCATGGCATCCAAGGCAACCATGGCCACAGCCACAACCCGCGACCTCGGACTTCCTGGAGAAACTTCCAGGCAGCTCTGGCACTGGATCGACGCTCGGCCGGTAGCCGTCCCGCGGGGGCAAGACGTATCCACAAGGCTGCGTGCAGGCATTTCCCATCTCTTTGCCTGCAGCCACCTCGAGCATCGCTTTCACTGGTAGGATTCGCGCCAGGGCCACCTGATGGAGAGCCTGTTTTTCCGGAGCCATTTACTTACAAATGACTTGCCCTAAATTTATAAATATTTATATTAATATATATTTAAATGAAATATATTTACAAATGCGTTTGGGGTGAGTAGAATATCATCATTATTCTGATTATTCCGAGATTATTCCGAAGATTCGATAAGAGGGCAAAGAACCAAGGGAAACATCCCTGGACTCACCGGGGTCCGTTCTTGTAAATTCACGAACCCTTTTTCCAGAGGTCAGTTCTAATGACAACACATTCGAATGCATCCACCAAGTCTAATTCAGTTTGTTTTCTTGATTATTTCATCCGCCATCGATTGACCTTCTTGTCATTGGCCCTTCTTGCTGCATGGAATACATCGCCTGCTCTGTTCGCCGGGCCAATTAATTATGGCGATTATCCTGGCAACACCGTGATGTTCCTTCAGGTAATGGAAGATGCCAATTCTTTTGGCGACGTCCCGCCATTATTTGGAGCTCCAACGGTAACGGGGGACTCGCTCGATTTCTCTCCGGTTGGATTCAGTGCCTCGGCGTCTGGTGCGAACGGCGTGGACATCACCGATGGAAACCTGGCATTCGGTATCCAGGCAAGTCCCATGAAATTCATCGACACCATCCTATTCACCGAAGCAGGTGATACAACGCTTGCGGGCATGGGAACCGTTGCGACATTGACGAGTGTGACCTGCGAAGTGTTTATCGATATCTTGGAAGTCGACGGTATCCCAATCAATCAGATCAATCTTCAGAAGCAATTGGTCTTCACTCCTTCGAATGGTGATTTCAGCCTCGGAGCTGACGGCGGGGGTGGCCCGCTTTATCAAACTGCCTGGCATGGGAGCCTGATGGTAGATTTCACGCAAGAACTGATCGATCGAGGCATTTCGTTCACTTATGGTGCCACCAGGGCGATGCTGAATCTGGATAACACATTAATCGCCCTATCCGAGAATGGAACTCAGTCGATGATTGCCAAGAAGGATGCCGATGGCGTGACGATCACGGTCAACATTCCGGAACCGGCCACCTGGGTGCTGGCATGGATCAGCATCCTGGCAACTCTCTGGATTCGTCGATTGCGACGTGCCTGACCAGAGATTCTGCTTCTGGCGTCATCTCCATTATCGCCCATTGATTTGGCGCATCCGCCGCGATATATTTGCCTCTTGAAACCAAGTTGCCCGTCATCCAGTCAAGAAAGATTCGTTCGGCCTGATGCATGTTGACGGCATAGATCCTCCCGAGTTCTCAAATAGAAAGTAGTCAAGAAGTCGATGATGTCGCAACCCGGCCCATTTTATTGCACCATCCGTGAAGAAATCGCAAACAGCGTGACGCACGGGATCGGGCTGGGGCTTGCGATCGCTGGATTGGCTTTGTTGGCCGTCTATGCCAGTTTGTGGGGCACCGCATGGCATATCGTTGGATGCTCCGTTTTCGGAGTGACCCTGGTCCTCTTGTATCTGGCATCATCGCTTTATCATGGAATCCAAATCCCTCGTGCCAAAACCGCATTTCAAATTCTCGACCATGCTGCAATTTTTTTACTGATTGCGGGAACCTACACTCCATTTGCACTGGTGAACCTGCGCGGACCGTGGGGTTGGGCCCTTTTGGGCATTGTCTGGGGGATTGCGGTGGTCGGGATTTCGTTTTTGCGGACCGCCGCATTGCGGCAATGGTCCTCACACTTTGTCATCGCCTATGTGATGATGGGCTGGATTGCCACCATTGCCATCCAACCTTTGATCGAATCCGTGGCACTCGGCGGGCTCCTTCTCCTTCTGTGCGGAGGCCTGGCATACACCGGGGGAATTGGATTTTATGCATGGCAGCGTCTTCCATATCATCACGCCGTCTGGCATCTCTTTGTTCTAGCTGGCAGTATCCTGCATTTCTTTGCGGTTTTCTTCTACGTCATTCCGATGAGATACCCAGTGTAGCAAAAAGAACAAGTTGTCCCAAATTGCCCATTTCCCCCAGGTCTTACTCTTGCGGTTTGGGCATGGAGAATCGAGCCCTCAAGTGATAATCTATACCGCTTATAGTATTGTTCATTAGCTGGAAAGCTCGATAGAACCGATAAGATCAAGAACACCGCCCTACTCGCCCATTGTTTTCCCAGATGGTTTGCCATCTGGGCCCTTAGATCAGGAGATCCATCGTGCTCCTTCACCCGAAGTATATTGCACGTTTGGTCACATGTACGTGGCTTCTTGCATGTAGTCTTCCATCATTTGCTGCCCCCGCCAGCGATACCCTTTTGCCAGCGACGACCAAAGGGTACCTGTCGATTGCGAATACCGAACAGCTGAAAACCAACTGGCAACAAACGATGCTCGGCCAGCTTGCCGAGGATGAGGTGATGAAACCCTTCATCAACGACCTGCGCGAGCAGATACAGAAGAAAGTTGCCAACATTCAGAACAAGGTGGGGCTCTCCCTGGGAGACTTGGAGGGAGTGGCTACAGGGGAAGTCAGCTTATCACTGGTCCAGCCGAGTAGCGAGAACGCGTCCGTGGTGCTGACGGCGGATGTCACGGGCAAAGCGGACGAGGCCAAACAACTGATGGACCGGGTTGACAAGAACCTGACCCAACAAAAAGCCATCAGAACGTCAAGCAATGCGCATGGAGTCCAGATGACTGTTTACACATTGCCTGCCGACGAAACGCATCGGGTTCAAAAGGTGGTCGTTTACTTGCATGACAATCTTTTTTGCACAACGGATAACCTGAATATCGCAACCGACATGCTCCGGCGCACATCGGGCGATGCGAGTGACAGTTTACGGCATTTCGAGCCGTATCGAGCTACCATGGACCGCTGCGCTCGTAGTCTTCAAACGATCTCTCCAGATGTCCGCTGGTTTATGGAACCCATTGGATACACACGGGCCTATCGCAGCATTGCATCCAACATCAAGAAGAGGCGTGGCCGGGACCTCTTGGAGATCTTCAATCGCCAGGGTTTCGATGCAATCCGCGGGATAGGCGGCTATGTCAGTTTTTACGCCAACAGCCGGTATGAAATTCTACATCGAACGGCAGTGTACGCTCCCGCAGATCCCAAGGCCGAGAAGGGTGAAAAGTATCGCCTGGCAATGCGGATGCTCGAGTTCCCTGCCGGGGGCGATCTGGCGCCTCTTTCCTGGATCCCTCGCGGAGTGGCCACCTATACGAGCTTCAAGTGGAATATCCAAAACGCGTTCGATCACGCGGAATCCATCGTGGACGAATTCATCGGCGAAGGCGGTTTCCAGGCGGCCATCGATGGGATCAAGAAAGGGGAATATGGCCCGCATGTGGACCTTCGGCAAGAGCTCATAGCCCATCTCGGGAACAGAGTCATGGTCTTCACCGACTACGACGTGCCAATCACGACAAGAAGCGAGCATTTTCTTTTCGCAGTGGAAGCCACGAATATTCGGGAGGTTGATAAGGCCATTCGCAAGCTGATGGAAAGCGATCCGAACGCTCGAGAACGGGCTTTTGAAGGGAATGTTATCTGGGAACTCGTCGAAGAGGCGGATGTGCCTCAGGCTCCTGATATTGATGACCTGATCGACAGCGACCCCATCCTGGGGAGTGGAGAAGAAGAGGAAGAGAAAAAAGGTCCCGCGTTTCCCAACTCATGTATCTGCGTTGCCAACGGATGCCTCCTCTTTGCGTCCAACTTCGATTTTCTGACCAATGTGTTGGTCGTGGCCGAGGAACGTGAAACGCTGGCCCATACGGCTGATTTCAATCAGATGCAAGCGATCATGCAGCAAATTACCCAGGCGGATGTCTGCTTGAGGTCTTTTTCACGGACCGATGAGGAATATCGTCCAACCTATGAGCTTCTGCGGGAGGGGAAAATGCCAGAATCCGAGACGCTGTTGGGACGGATCCTCAATCAAATGCTAACCGATGATGACGTCGAGCTCCGCGAGCAAAAATTCGATGGCAGCAAACTACCCTCTTTTGAATACGTCCGCCGCTACTTCGGTCCGGCAGGATTTGCAGTCCTGCCCGAAGAGGATGGCTGGTTCCTCGTCGGCGTCATGATCCGAAAGGACGCGGAATAATCATCCGAATCGGCATCACGTCAACTCAAGAGAGATTGACCATGCCGCCGGAGAACAAGATCGAGCAGTTGTACGAACCCATGGCCACAGTGGCTGTACCACCCGTTATTCCAATGGGTTGCATCTGCACCGAGGCACCGGGCAATCGCCGTGCGAATAAGATCTTTGTTTTCGCTCTTGCATTTCCATTCGAACAGCGACATCCCACCAATGATCGCAATCAACCAGATCCACCATGTATTGTTGATTTTACACGAAATATTGATCATTTCACCCAGGTAACTTGGTAAACACATTCCAAGATCTGAATAACTTTTTTCCACCATCGGCACGACCCACACGAGTGCAAATGCCACAGAAAAAAAGGCCAATGCGATGATGGAAACCAATTCCTTGATGGCCTCTTCCAAGTGTTCCATAAGTTCCGCCCGGAGATGCTTTCGCGTATCTGTCTATTATTTGAACAGAAGGAAACAAAGATAACTGAGAGGCACAATCTCTGTTTCCTCGGTCAACTTCGTTGACTCATCA
>JAFGFZ010000011.1 GCA_016930815.1 Pirellulales bacterium
ATATCAACAGCGCGTTATGAACTTCGTGCGCGCAAATCCTTTCGGGGGCGGGGGGGCTGTTTTGGCGAAGTTTTTATCAGCCCACCCCAACCCTCTCCCGCAAGCGGGAGAGGGGGCATCAGGACTCGCTTGGCCAGCAGTTTTTTCAATTTCAAAACACGTTCTAAGAGAAGACAGGAGTTTTCCAGTACGTGGATCCCTTGTCGTGGGTCCACCTTGGAAAACCCAGGAACTGGTGGATACCATGTTGACCACGCTCCATAATTGGGCTGCCGGGGTGGTCCAAGGCGATACGACGACGATCCTGTACCCTGTTGTGTTTTACGGCGATTTCCGCAAGCCGCTCGAAGACCTCGCCATCCTTATGGGCTTCAGGCTACTAAAAAAAGCCGGTACTGCGTAGGCCCAGGATCCCAGATGGCCGAAGAATGGCTTCGATATCATTCTGACCTCATTGCCGGTCAGATCCTGCATGCTAAAATCGCGATCTGGAACTAACCTGCATTTTATTCGACCATGGATTCGTCGGAGCCTGTTTGATGTCTCGTCCTTTCGTTCACCTTCATTGTCATAGCCACTACAGTCTTCTCGATGGAGCGAGTCGTATCGAGGCATTGGTGGATCGTGCGAAAGAATTAGGCATGAACAGTTTGGCACTCACCGATCACGGTAATCTTTACGGTGCCTTGGAGTTTTATCGCGCATGTCGCGCCGCGGACATGAATCCAATCCTTGGCTATGAGGCTTATGTCGCGCCTGGGAGCCGTTTTGACAAGGGAGGCGGGACAGTCAAGGATTCGAGCGATCACCTTACGCTCCTCGCGCAAAACCGAACTGGTTTTCAGAACCTGATCAAGCTTGCCAGCCGCGCCTTCCTCGAGGGCTTCTACCACAGGCCGCGGATCGATCGTGAACTCATTGAACAATACAATGAAGGGATCATCTGCTTATCGGGATGTCTTTCGAGCGAGTTCAGTCGCGCCCTGGTATCCGGCCGGGGAGGGCATGGGGAGGAGCTGGCCAAGGCGAGGGCAGTTGCCGCATGGTACCAGAAGATCTTTAACGACCGCTACTACATTGAAATTCAAAACAATGGCCTTGAAATACAGAGCCAGGTGATGGCGGGCGCGGTTGAAGTTGCCGAGCAGATGGGATTGCCACTCGTCGCCACCTGCGATGCGCATTACGTCTACCGGGAAGACGCGGAAGCACAAGATGTGCTGGTCTGCATCAACACGGGCAAGTTCCGCACGGATACGAATCGCATGAAAATGGAGGGCGATGCGTATTACCTCCGCGAACCTGAAACCATGTATGCATTGTTTCCTGATCACGAAGACGCTGTCCGGCGGAGCCAGCGTATCGCCGATTCAATCCATATCGAACTTGAATTGGGCAATCGGCATTTTCCTTCCTTCACACCACCGGAATCGAGACCCTCGGGCGATTATCTCCGCGAATTGTGTCTTTCCGGTTTGAAGGAACGCTACGCAAAGATGCCCCATCGCTGGCGGGGGAATTGCCCATCCTCGGGTGAATTGTCCGATGATGTCATGGCACGCCTCCAGCGTGAATTGTCCGTCATCGATCAACTCGGCTTCAACGACTATTTTTTAATTGTCTGGGATTTCGTCCGCTACGCGATCGAACGGAATATCCCGTGCACGGCTCGCGGATCGGGCGTTGGATCCCTCGTATGCTACGCGCTTCGCATGAGCCATGTCTGCCCGCTTGAATACGATCTATTGTTCGAACGATTCCTGGATGAGAATCGGCTGGAAGCACCGGATATCGACATCGACTTCTGCAAGGAACGCCGGGGTGAAGTCATCCAATATGTTAAAGACAAATATGGCGACTCGAACGTCGCTCAAATCGGCACGTTCGGTACATTGGCCGCGCGGGCAGCCATCCGCGATGTCGGCCGCACACTCGGCTGGCCCATCTTTCGAGTCGATCAGATCGTGGGGATGGTCCCGGACCAGCTTGGGATTACTCTCGACAAAGCGCTGGAGCAAAGCGACGAACTGCGCGCCGCCTACCATCGCGACAGGGAGGTCAAGGAACTGATCGACCTGGCCCGGAAGGTCGAAGGTTCTCCGCGGAACGTTGGTACCCACGCCGCCGCCGTTGTGATTGCCGAGCGGCCCATCGACGAATACGTTCCCCTGCAGCATGTCAAAGGCAAGTCGGAGGTCATCACACAATGGGCCATGGGAGACGTGGCAGCGGCCGGATTGTTGAAGATGGACTTCCTTGGCCTGAAAAACCTGACGATTCTGGCCAAGAGTATCGAACTTGTCGAGCAGACGACTGGCCAGAGGATCGATCCCTATCATTTCCCACTGGACGATCCCGACACGTATGCCCTGCTCTGCCGGGGCGAGACCAAAGGAATTTTTCAGCTCGAAAGCGGGGGCATCCGCGACCTCTTGCAGCGAATGAAACCCGATCATTTTCGCGACATTATTGCCACGAACGCACTCTACCGGCCGGGCCCGCTCGAAGGAGGCATGGTCGATCAGTACATTGAAGTCAAACATGGGCGAAAACCGGCCCATTACGCCCACCCCGTCATGGAAGAAATCCTGGCCGAGACCCACGGTGTCATGGTCTACCAGGAACAAGTCATGCGAATTCTCAACCGGTTAGGAAGAATTCAGCTTTCGGATGCCTACACGTGCATCAAGGCCATCAGCAAAAAAAAGTTGCCGGTCATCGCCAAATTTCGTGAAGAATTCATCGAGGGCGCCGCGGAACAGGGTCTTGCGAAACGCCAGGCAGAAAATCTGTTCGACATGATCGAAAAGTTCGCTGGTTACGGATTCAATAAGTCGCATAGCACCGCATATGCCCTCATCGCTTACATGACAGCCTATCTCAAAGCCCATTTTCCGGTCGAATTCATGGCTGCCCTCCTATCAGGTGATATTCCCGGCCGGAATTTCAAGAGCAAGGATTCTCTCGTGGAACACTTCGAAGACTGCCAGCGGATGCATATCGAAGTGGTTCCACCCAATGTGAACCTGTCCGGAGTCGACTTCGAGGTACGCGACAACAGGATTCATTTTGCACTCAGTGCCATCAAGTCGTGCGGCATCGGCGCGGCACAAGCCATTGTCTCAGCCCAAAAACAAGGCGGGCCCTTTCGCAGCCTGTTCGATTTTTGCGAACGCATTGATCCCCAGGATGCCAACCGGGCAACTCTCGAAGCCCTCATCAAGGCGGGTGCCATGGATTCGCTAGGAGCGCATCGCGGGCAACTCCTGGCTGGGATCGATCGGGCCATGCAATCCGGTGTCGCGGTCGCCGCCGACCGAAGAAGCGGGCAGAAAAGCCTCTTTGACGATTTCGAGGACGAGGATGAAATCGCACCCCTTGATCATCTTCCTGACGGGACCAATCTCGATGAAAAAGAGCTGCTGATCATGGAAAAGGAATTCCTGGGCTTCTATCTGTCAAGGAATCCACTCGAGGAATTCCAAGAAATCCTTCAGACGTATTGCTCGCACCCGATCCAACAGCTTGGCAGCTTGGAACATCGCACGGAAGTTATTGTTGGTGGCATGATCGCGGCTCTGGTTTTCAAACATACCAAGAAACCACAACTTGGCAGTTCCCATACGAAATACGCGATGTGGGACCTGGAAGATACGACTGGAATGATCCGCTGTATCATGTGGCCGGAATCGTATGCCGAGTTTGCGGAACATGTGCAGCCAGATGCGATCCTTGCCATGCGAGGTACTATCGATCGCAGGCCCGGCAGAGAGGAAGTTCATCTGATCATTAGCGAACTGATCCCGCTCAGTCTGTTGCCGACCCGCTTCACTTCAGGTGTCCTCATCCGTATCGATGAATCCAGACATGGCGAGGATACGCTTGCCCAGCTGAAAGAAATCGTCCGCGGCTATCCTGGTGGCTCCCAAGGAAAGCAACTCCAACTCCGCCTCGACTTGACCGATGGGAGCTCGGTCCACTTGGATTGCCCCAAGCTGCGGCTGGACATCACCTCGGAGTTACGCCGCCGAGTTGATGAATTGCTTGGGCCGGGAAATTTTCGTCTTGTCAGAGCGGCGCCACCACCCAAGTCCAAGCCCGATAATCATCGGGGCACGACGCCAGCAGGCAGATGGCGCGGATAGGAACAAACCTGGCCCCAGTCTCAGACCTTCTTCTCCGCGTCTTTCTTGTTGCGCTTGTTACGGTATCGAACACTAGCACGCTCCAAGAGTTTTCGGTCCTCCAGAGAAAGTTGATCCAAGCTGGATTCGTGAAGACGGGCAAGAACATCATCCAGCCGGGCGTCTTCCCGATCTTCGAACTCTTGCTCATCCTGATGATTCTGGCACCAGTTTTCGATCAGTACAGCCTCCTCGCCCTCGTTAAATTCATCGTATTCATTCTCCAATAAGAGTTCGTCTATTTCCTCTTCGAATAAAATATCTTCGAGATCATCATTCGGAGGATGGCGGGAAGTCAGAACCATATCCCGTCGCGCGCTGAATACCAGGAAGAGGGCCAGCATCGAGAGTGGCAGCCAGGCTGGAATTGCGGCCTGAGCATAAGCATCTCGAACAAACCATGCTGCAAACAGGAGGAGCGCCGCGGTCACGAGTGCCGCATTGAATACATACATGATGGCTGTTCGAGATCCGACATAGGGTCGCAGCAGCGCTCGGAGTACCGTCCCGCCGTCAAAAGGGAATGCCGGAAGGAGATTGACGAGGGCTAAAATTGCATTGAGCCAGGCTGTTAGTTTGAGTGTGATGACTGCTGGGGAACCTTCAACCAGCGCCGCGGGTGCCACCGGGTGCAAGAGGCTTAGAACATCCGTATTCGTGAAGAGGGCGAGAAGAATCGCGGCCAGGATCATCAAGATCAAATTGGCGGCTGGACCAGCAAGGCCAGCAATCCAAATCGCATTCGGCGGGGGAGGAAGCGAACACCGAGTCACGCCACCCCCGGGGCCAAAGACAATTTGATCGACGCGACCCCCTAACCGGAACACGGCAAAAACATGCCCCCCCTCGTGGACAAGGCTGCTGGCAAGCAGCACGGCAAGTACCAAGATGGAAATCGACGTGAAATCATCGCCGTCTGCTTTCGGGGTCAGGGCCAGCAAGGATACGGCTACAATAAAACAAAGCAAGTGGATTCGAATCGATACGCCCTTCCAGCGTCCCAACCCGATGCTCCACTCCGCCCAATCGTGCATCATCTATTCCTCCGCCGTGTACGTTCCGGGATCGTTACATCCCCTTGGGTCCCCGTCCACACGCTGGGAAGTATCTTCTCCTAAAGGGCAATGTTTGATTCGTTGAAGTACCTGCCGATCCGAGTTCCCAGGGCCACGGGAACGGATCGTCCTGCTGACTGCAGTCCGCATAGTTATCTTATCAGAATCTTCTCGAATAGGCAATTATTCAGAACCGGGACAAAGCGAATCGGTACCCACCCCGCGTGAGCGGCTCTTTCCCACCGACGCGACAGAACCGCGACGGAACGAGGCATCACTGGATGGCACCGCGGATCATACCAAAGTAAAAGCCGGCCAGACGGAAAATGAAAAAGATGATCACTGCCGCAACCAATGCCCAGATGATCAATCCCGCAACTACCGCCAGGAAACGTAATGCGGCTGTTTCCCGGTCACGATATTCGTTCGCAATGCGTCCCATCGATTCGGCTAGCCGCCCACTTTCTTCGCCCACAGCAACCATGCTAAGAAACTCATCCGGAAAGGCACCCGATGCTCGAAAGGCATCCGTGACAGACTGCCCGTCCACAATGTCCCGTTCGATTTGCCGCGCATGGTCGGAGAAAAGGGCATTCTCCGCGCTATCGATCGCCAGTTGAACGGCCCGCCTCGCATTCATGCCTGAATTGAACGTCAGTGACATGGTCCAGGCGATGCGCGAAAGCGCAATTGTCTTGAGACTCGAACCGATCACCGGCGTATGCATCATCCAGCGCTGCAGAGGTTTCGACCAGAGCCTGCCAGATAGCACCCCGCGGATTAGAAGGAACAGAACGGTTCCCATCAGGGCAATGCAGGCGCAGTACTTGATCAGGCCCGGAATACCCACCAAACCGAACCCAAGCACATCCGTATTTCCAATGATACCCAGTATCCAGATCAAGAAGCCAATGACGAAGATTGCCAGGAGAAGCTGCAGCACCGGCCAGGTAATCCCGGCCAGAAAAATACGGCGAATTTGCAGCCGGCCCTGATAATGATCCGCCAGCCTCAAGAAGACCGTGTCCAGCCCCCCTGTGGCCTCACCCAAGGCGACCATTTCGCATACCAAATGGGGAATGGTCCCACCCGTGGCCGCGAATGCATCGGCGAGCGATCCACCAGTCGCAATATGCTGGCGAACACCAGCCAGCTTACTCCGCATCGCGATGGATCCCTGTTCCGCTTCGCGACTCATCGCTTTGCGGATATCGACGCCCGCCGCCAATGATGTCCCGACACGGTGACAGAACTGTGCGAGCTCTTTGATACCCATTGGATGACAGGTAATCATAATGAATGACTTCCTATTGATTGACAAAGGAACTCCCGCCAAGTGAAAATAAGAGTCATCGCAGGTTGGTATTCTCGATGGAAGTTGCCGATGCATCCGTTCTTTTTATTTTCACGCCGCGCGCCGTTGATCACCAGCGTTATGATGACTCTGGTTTTGGATCTTTATGGACAAACTTTGGGCGTTTATCACAACTATACCGAGACAACCGCTACCCTCCAAACCTATGCTACCTTGTACCCGGATCTGTTGGAACTTGGAAGCCTTGGGCACTCGGTTTTGGGGAGTGAGATCTGGTACGCCAGGATATCGGACCATCTCGAAAGCGAAGAAGACGAGCCGGAAGTTCGCTACATTTCCACGATGCATGGAGACGAACCGGTTGGAACAGAGCTCTGCCTCTATTTCATCGATTATCTTCTGGGTAGTTATGGCACCGATCCACGGATCACGGACTTGATCGACAACACGGACATCACCATCGTGCCGCTGATGAATCCCGATGGGCGCGATGCTCAAGTTCGATGGAATGCTCAACACCTCGATCTCAATCGCACATTCCCCGAGGGCGCTCTGGTTGACATTGGCAACCTGCTCGATGGGCCGCCGATGGATACAAGCGGGCGCCCGCCCGAGGTCGTCCATATCATGGAATGGGGAGCTGCCAATCGATTCACTCTCTCGGCCAATTTCCATACCGGAGCCCTGGTTGTTAATTATCCCTATGACAACGATAACTTAGGGAGTGTTCATTCGCCTACGCCCGATGATGCGTTATTCATTCATTTGGCCGAGACCTACTCTTCCCACAACGGGCCCATGTGGAACAGTCCTTGGTTCCATCACGGGATCACCAACGGTGCGGATTGGTATGCCATCGATGGTGGCATGCAAGACTGGAGTTACCGCTATCTTGGAGATAACCATGTCACCATTGAACTATCCGATATCAAATGGCCTAGTGAGGGAAGCCTGCCTAGTTTATGGGACAACAACCGGGAATCCATGCTATCGTATCTCGAATCCGTTCACATGGGCATTCGGGGCATCATGACAGACGCCACCACAGGCCTGCCGTTGGAGGGAACCGTGCGGGTTGCCGGCAACGAACAGGCCGTTTTTTCGGATCCCGATGTCGGCGATTACCACCGGATGCTGTTGCCAGGCACGTACGACCTTACTTTCACGGCCCTGGGATACGAGCCGGTCACGATTTACGATGTCGTTGTCACCAGCGGCGCGGCCACCCGAATCGATATCCAATTGGAATCCATCCCTGTTTACCTCGAGGCCGATTTTGACGAGGATGGCGATGTGGACGGTTCCGACTTCCTGACTTGGCAGTGCGGCTTCGGACTGCAAGCAGGTGGCCTGCATTGTGACGGAGATGCCGATGCCGATACGGATGTGGATAGGGCAGATTTTCTTCTATGGCAAAGCCAGTTCGGCAGTTTCGAGGAATCTCAAATTCTAGGACCTCCCATACCCGAGCCTGCATCTGGTATATTACTCCTCGCACATCTGGCCGTATTCTTGGTTCGAGGGAGGTTCTCCGTTCATGGCCCAATTATCGTCTAGCGATCCCTTTTTGGCGCGTGGAACACTTCGAACGGAAAACCATCATTGGATCCTGTATCGCCTGGCCGCGCTAACGGACGCTTGCGTGGGTGATATCTCGATTTTGCCATACTCGATCCGGATCCTGCTCGAATCGGCCTTGCGGCATTGCGATGGATTGGTTGTTACCGAAGAGCATGTAAAACAGATTGCCACTTGGGGTACGAAACCATCGGCTCCAGTTGAAATTCCATTCAAGCCCGCGCGGGTTGTTTTGCAGGATTTCACCGGTGTGCCCGCGGTCGTGGATCTGGCGGCCATGCGATCCGCCATGGCCCGCATGGGAGGCAATACCAAGAAAATCAATCCGCTCGTCCCGTGCGACCTGGTGATTGACCACTCCGTGCAAGTTGATCACTATGCTTCTCCTGATGCGTTCCTATTCAATGTCCATCGGGAATTCGAAAGGAATAAAGAACGCTATGAGTTTCTTCGCTGGGGGCAGCAGGCATTTAACAACTTTCGGGTGATTCCTCCAGCAACAGGAATTGTCCATCAGGTGAATTTGGAATGCTTGGCTCGCTGCGTGCTTACGCGGGATGGCATGGTTTTCCCGGATAGCCTTGTCGGAACCGACAGCCATACCACGATGATCAACGGCCTGGGCGTGGTTGGTTGGGGCGTGGGTGGCATCGAAGCCGAGGGGGTGATGCTTGGCCAACCAATCTACATGCTGTTGCCAGAAGTGGTGGGAGTTCAACTGATCGGCGAGCTGCCCGAAGGAGCGACGGCAACGGATCTGGTTTTGATGGTAACGCAAAGGCTTCGCGAGTTCGGCGTGGTCGGCAAGTTCGTGGAGTATTTCGGGGAAGGGATTGACACGTTGAGCCTTCCCGATCGTGCCACCCTCGCCAACATGGCACCCGAATATGGGGCAACGATGGGTTTCTTTCCGGTTGACAACGAGACGATTGCGTATCTTCGGCGCACTGGCCGCAACAACGACTCGATCGATCTAGTCGACAGGTACTACAAGGAGCAGGGCATGTTCCGCACCGCCAATTCGCCCACTCCGCGATTTTCGGCGACGCTCGAATTCGATCTGGGGACGGTGATTCCATCGCTGGCCGGCCCCAAACGTCCACAGGACCGGATTGCCCTAGCGGATATGAAACGTTCGTGGCATACCGCGATTGCGGCAACACTAAAAAACGCTTCCCAGGCAGTCGAAGCTCAAAGCAGATCCATTGAATATAACAGCCAGCGATTTTCTCTTCGGCACGGGGCAGTGGTGATAGCCGCAATCACATCGTGCACCAACACTAGTAATCCCTCCGTCCTGATCGCGGCTGGCTTGTTGGCCAAGAAGGCCATTGAGCGGAACTTAATGACCAAACCCTGGGTAAAAACATCACTCGCGCCGGGGAGTCGCGTTGTGAGTGCCTATCTGGCCAAAGCTGGCCTGCAAACCTATTTGGACCAACTAGGTTTCGTCCTTGTTGGTTATGGATGCACAACCTGCATCGGGAATAGCGGCCCATTACCGGAACCGATCTGCCAGGCGATCCGGGCGAACCATCTTGTGGTCTGTTCGGTCCTATCGGGGAACCGGAATTTTGAGGGACGCATTCATCCGGACGTCAAGGCGAACTACCTGGCAAGCCCACCTCTTGTCGTTGCCTATGCGCTGGCAGGAACACTTGATATCGACATGGCCACTGAACCACTTGGCCAGGACCGGGATGGCAAGGATGTTTTCTTACGCGACATCTGGCCCTCCGCGCAAGAAATTAACGACACATTCGCCGCGTCGATCACCCCCGAAATGTTCCAGAAAGAATATGCCAACGTGAGCGACGGCCCGGAGGCATGGCAAAGGATGCGAGCCTCGCGCGAGGACCATTACACATGGCGCGCTGATAGTACGTATATCCAAGAACCTCCATTCTTCGATGACATGCCGGTCGAACCACCGGCAATCGAACCGATTCAGAACGCCCGGGTCCTCATGCTTCTGGGCGATTCGGTGACCACCGATCACATCTCACCAGCAGGCCCCATCGCCCTGGACAGTCCGGCTGGCCAATATCTTAAGGAACATGGCGTCGAACCGTCCGATTTCAATAGTTACGGGAGCCGCCGCGGCAATGACCGTGTCATGACCCGCGGGACCTTTGCCAATCCACGTATCCGTAACCAGCTTGTTCCCGAAACGGAAGGTGGTTGGACCCGTCATCTACCAGACGGCCAAATCATGACCGTCTATGAAGCAGCCATGCAATACCAAGCCGAACGTGTGCCTCTGGTCATCCTTGCCGGCTCGGAATATGGCACCGGATCGAGCCGTGACTGGGCTGCGAAAGGAACGAAGTTACTTGGTGTGCGAGCCATCCTCGCGGCTAGCTTTGAGCGGATTCACCGGAGCAATCTCGTTGGCATGGGTGTCCTGCCACTCGAATTCTCCGATGGCCAAACCTGGCAGTCCCTTGGCCTGACCGGCAAAGAAATCATCCATATCCCTGATCTTGTGCAAGACTTGCAGCCGCGACAATCAATCCTCGTCCTCGCCACATCCTCCGATGGGAAGACGAAGGAATTCACAACAAGAGTTCGTATCGACACCCCCGTCGAACTCGATTACTACCGTAACGGAGGGATCATGCAGACGGTACTTCGCAAGCTCCTGACGCCAGAGTAGACCGCCTCGGATCACTCTTTCCGCGGTAGAATGTGGGGTGGCGGATATCGGTATTGGAATTTCTTTTGCTGATTGGAGCGGGAAACTTCCGTCATTGGTACATGATGAAGTTCAGATCGATTTGTTGGATCGGATGGTTCCAGCTCCTGGATCTTGCGATCACTCGGAGATGCCGCCGGGTCCGGTGGAACAGAATCGGCATCGCTGGCTGGAACCTTGGATGCGTCTGGTAATCCCGATTTTTCCAAATGGAATTCGCTCGGATCAGCGCTCCGAGGAACATGGAATGGTTCGACGGGGGGAAGGCGCATGAATCCGCGAGCCGGATCGGCACAATTCACTTCATTCCCGCCGGATGGCGGTACCCAGACCGGCGTGATCCCGGACCAAATCAGATCTCCGGAAGGATCGCTAAGGACCGAAGGGGACGCAAGGCTCCACGTGGCACTGGAGTTTGGCAAATGGCTAGACGGCCCACACTGGGGGAACCATGATGTACCAGGTGTCTTCGGGGCATGGTAGCCCGGTCCATATCCCCATCCAAGCGTTTGCAGGATTCCTCCAGGCAACCGGCCTATCGCCAGTACTGGAGATGCCCATAGAACGGATAATCCCAGGGCGCACACGACCCGACTGGTACTCTGCAGCTTCATGTCTCTTCGAACTCCTTCTCGTATCTCCAATCCATGCTCGATATCTGCGTATCGACTGTCTATTGCATCGAAGCCCAATGCCACACGCCATGAATCTTCGCATGGGACAACAGATTACATCGCCTTCTGGTCGCCCGGACCGGAGGAACTATGCGGTCTAGGCAATTTGTGCGGTGCTGGGAACCGGCCGGATATCACGGGATGGCCCGATGGTCAGCGTGGTATTGATGGATAGAGGATACTTTGCGAGGAGTTCGTGCACTTCATCCAAGGTGACATTCTCGATGTCTTGAAGATCATCGGCGACGCTTCGATATTCGCGGCACGAGAGCCAATTCCCGCCGACGGAAAAGAGGCGGTTACGTGGCCTTTCACTTCCGAGAACCACCCGTGCTTTTACCTTGCTCTTTGCCTGCGCCAGTTCCTGCTGAGTGATTCCCGACTCTTCTGCGGCCTGGTAAATGGCGTGGATGGATGCCAGGACACTGTTTGCCCGGTCGGGAGCACAACACGACCACGCATAGAATAGACCAGCCCCCTGGTACTCGCTATGGCCAAGACTCGCCTGTTCCGCAATACCCGAATCGACAAGATCCCAATACATCCGGCTGCCCGAATCATCACCCAGGATCGTGGCGACTAATTTTGCCGCGAAACGGTCCTTATCGGCACTGGCCGGAGCGGCTGCCATCTGCAGGATATACTGTTGAGAAGACGACGCGCGATGGATGGACTCAAATCCACGATGGGCTGGCGCGGGAGGTGTTTCGCGTCTGGCATGCACGGCTGGCCAATGATCGCATAATCCGGTTACTTGCTCGATCAAACGATCGAAATCGACACGACCGGCCGCAGCGACAAAAATGTTATCCGGCCCATAGCGATCCGCGAAGTAATCTTGCATTTGGCCCACCGAGAGCCCTTGGATACTTGCAACCGTACCCAAAACACTTCGGCTCAGTGGATGTTCCTTGAAATAGCGAGCCTTGAGAATATCATCGGCTCTGTAGGGTGGTTGGTCTTCGTACATTCTGATTTCTTCGATAATCACCTCTTTTTCGGTATCGAAGTCTTCCTTGCGAAGGCTTGGCCGCATGAGATCCGCGAGAAGCTCGACGCTCGCAGGTTGCATTTCAGGAAGGATGGCGGCGAAGTAAACAGTGCTTTCCTCGCTCGTGAAGGCGTTATGATGGGCACCCATCTCATCAAATGCACGATTCACATCATCCGCAGAACGCAACGGAGTGCCTTTAAATGCCATGTGCTCGAGAAAATGACTGACGCCCGTAATGGAGTCGTTTTCATCCCGCGCGCCGGTCCGGACAAAAAAACCGACAGCCAAAGAATGGGCTTGATCATTACATTCGGCCACAATTTCAAGGCCGTTCTTGAGTCTGTGATTACGAAACTGCACGGGGCAACTCCAGAGGTTCTGGCCCCATCGTCAGGACGGTAAAGTCCTTTGGAGGGTGCGCTGCGAGAAAAGCATTGATGGACTCCGCCGAAAGGTTGTCCACAAGACGGCTGATCTCGTCAAGGGTTCTTGCGCGGCCGAGGTGATACCACTCATGGGCAATGGCTCCACTCCGCGCACTCGATGATTCCTGCTGCATGATCAGACTACTCTTAATACGCGCCTTCAGACGGCTCAACTCATCGGCACGAATCCCTTGGCCGAGCCGGACCAGTTCTTGGTGGAGCACATCGAGTGTTTCCTGGGCGCGATCCGATGTCGTCCCGGCATAACAAAGAACGGCAGCCCGGTCGCGTTGTGTATTGAGGGAAGCCTGGACAGAATAGCATAGGCCACGTCGTTCACGAACTTCAGTGAATAACCGGGCACTCATGCCACCGCCAAGAACTCCGACCGCACCCCATGCCTGAAAATAGTCCGGATGCCGGTAAGGAACGGAGGAATAGGCGATGCCGATCTGGGTCTGATTGGATGGCATCTCAAGATGCCTAACGCATTCGATGTTTTCCGTAGTTTCTAACGCCATGCCTTTCACCGGCTCCCAATCGCCGAATAACTCGCCAATTTGATCAACAACGGCCGGCCATTCAATCTTGCCCGCCACGCCGACAATCGTCCCATTCGGTTGGAATTGACTGGCATGGAATCGTGTTATATCACCGATCGTAATTTGATTCAGAGTATCGACATTGCCATGAGAATTCCTGCCCCATGGATCAGGATAATGCTGGCGCCGGAGTTCAAGCATTAGCTTATGTACTGGATCGTCATCAATCGAGGCCAACTCAAGCAAACAAACTTGCCGGCTTGCTTCCAGTTGATCGGCAGGGAGTCGGGGTCGGCGCAGTAAATCGGCATAAATGTCAAGTGCTTCCGCCAAATGATCATGAATCGTCGCGCCGCTGTAACTGGCCAGTGCTATGCCCACGGACTCCCCCCGTTCAACTCCAAGTATTTCCAGATCATGGACGAACGATCGGCTATCCCTAGTCCCGCAACCTCGGATGGTCATTTCACACACCAGCCCCGCCAGCCCGGCTCGATTCGGCGGATCGTAGCTGCATCCCGCTGGGACAAGAAATGTGAATGCAGCCGATTCAGCGCCTTCTGAAGGTTCGGCGACCAGTGCAAGTCCATTATCAAAGATGTGCGTGAAAATCGTGGGTGTCACAGGAGTTTCGCCGGTTCGTGGAGTCAGGAAAGCAAGCGGAGGACAGAATCGCTTCATTGGAAAGAACGCATCGCAGCATGGGGCATGAAATCACTGGATCGGGAGACCACTGACAAAGGATCGCGAAACGTAGAGCCTACCCTGTCGTTTACGTCCAGACAACCTCGATCGATTTGAAGAATGTTTTCTTTCGATGAAAGCCATAACGGCGGTAGAGATTGACGGCTTTCTGGTTTTGAGCCGTCACGAGCAAAGAAACGCGACGAAGGCCAACCTGTTGGAAACCGGCGAGGGAAATATCCAAAAGATTCCTCGCCAATCCTCGCCCTCGATGCGGTGGTGTAATTCCGACATTCTGGATACGTCCATGGCGCGAATCGGCTCGGATACCCTGGATTGTCCCGCAATATTCGCGCTGGTGCTTCCCAGTGCCGATGTATTCGAGCAGCCAGGTCGCTTCTGGCAGAAAGTCGGGATGTCGTGCCGTCTGCTGCATCAGATGCAAGCAGCCCTCATATTCGCCGAGGCATGGAAAGATGCTCGCATCCATTTCACCTCGAAAACACTCCCATTTTGTAAACGCATGGGCCTCGATGAGTGAATCGTGCCACCGAATCAGCCGGTAACCACACGGGGGGAGAACAGGTCCATATTGGCGCACGCGGAGGTCGATCTCCATCCGGTAGCGCTTGATGAAAGTCACGCCCATTGGAGCGCCCCAATTCGAGGTACCTTCACAAATCCGCTCGATCTTTCATTGCTCCCAGCCATCTTTCCCTACTGCAATCTACACGGCAAACGCAGATAGGTCAAATATCCGGTATTCCGTCACTCATCAACCGCCCGCAACCAGGGCGTGATGGTTGGCACATTCTCACAAATTTCTTCCTGTGAAAAAAAGAGAGGAATCTCACGTCTGGCGGCCTCCGGCCCGTCTGAGGCATGGACGAGATTCATCTGCCGGCTCGAGCTATAGTCCCCGCGAATGGTTCCAGGTTCCGCGAGAAGGCCACTGGTTGCCCCAACCATTTCACGAACAACGCGAATTGCCTCCAGGCCTTCGATAATCGCCGCGAGAACAGGACCGCCCGTAATGAATGCTTCCAGGGACGGGTAGAATGACTTGCCCACATGTTCAGAATAGTGTTTTTTTGCCAGTGCGGGTGATACTTGCATCATCTTCATGGCAATAAAGTTCAGCCCCTTGTCCTCGAAGCGGGAAATCATTCGCCCCATCAGACGGCGCTGGACGCAATCGGGTTTTAATAAAACGAGCGTTTGTTCCATGGTAGTACACAGTATTCAACGGATCAGTATCCAACGCGTGCCAAGCCCGCAATCCAAAAGGGCTTGCAAACATGCGCGCACCACGCGCACATGTTCCACGCGAAAACTCTAAAACACTTGCATCGATTGCCAGTTCATAATCCATCTGTTTCCGGATCGATGAATCTCGCTGCAATTCATTATTTCCAAGTAGGAGGAAGGCCTTTTCTCGTGCCTGTTGGGTAATGGCTGATCCGGCATGATCGTTCCCCGCAAGAGATTCAAAAATCGCCGCATGCGACCGATTTTCAATGCTCTTTTGCGCTAGGGAATTTGTACATGATCCACAATTTCGTTGCCAGATCAAAAAATCGTTGCCGTCCACATCCCCGTCCGAATCCGCATCCCCATCGGAAGGTGCCGCTCCACCATCCGGAAAATTACCAAATCCTGTCAGCCAAGCCTGGTAATCGATGGCATCCGTCGCTTGATCGTTGTTGAAATCGCCGCTCTTGGCCGCGAGTAAATCGTCGAGGTTGATCGGATCGCCGCCCGCTTTGGTCCACGCCTGGCTGATAAACCGCCAGTCGGCATCATCCGTGGTGCCGGAGAAATTGAGATCGCCATGCCGAATCATACCGTCCGCGGACATTCCCACGGTAGCGCTTCCCCAATGATTGATAAATGCCTCGATATCCCGCTGGTTAAGCGTTCCGTCCCGGTTCACGTCTCCTGGTACCAGGTTGATATGAAACTGGAAATCACCCCCGGAAAGACGATCCCCCGAAGGATAGATACTAAGTCCATTCACCCATTCACCGTCCAGGGCATTGCCAGCGATATCCGCTACGGTATCCTCCAGGAAAAGCTGGAGCACATCCGAAGTGCCGATATCCATTTGAAGCGTCCAGGTCGCGGTGAAATCGGTAGGATCATAAAAGAAATTGCCAATGGTATATTCAGGGATCTGAGTCCCATACACTCTCAAATCACCTGGCTTGATGGCAACATGCTCATCAAAGGCGATCGAGATTGTATTGATGAAAATCCATGGAATCGGATCGAGCTGGGCCGATCCGGCGGGAACACCATAGCCGTCATCGAACTGCCCAAATCCCAGTGTATCGATGGCGTCCAGGAAATCACGCGGCCATTTATGATCACGGATGAAAACATTGGCCACTCTGGGGGCTTGGTGATCCTCCCATGTTCCTAGGACAAGCACATCATCGATGTTCCATCCGGAATAACGCCAAGAACCATCGGTTGTTCCCAAGCCCCAACGCAGATAGACGGTAGATTCCCCATCCGCAATATTCGAAATATCGAATGCCTGGAACACCCATTCCGAATCGGTAACATCTGCCGTGTTGGCCCATAGCGTGGACCAGGCGGCCCCGTCGTTGGAAACTTGCACAGATGCATGATCGTACGCCGGATCCTCGATGTTCAACCAGCGCCGGAATTCAAAAGAAACGCTCTCGTAATTGGTGCAGTCGATTGCAGGCGTGGTAGCCCATTGAGTTGCAAGGATGTTGTTTGCGTAGTCTCCTTGCAGGTTGTAACCCATGACATACGCGCCGGTCCAGCCGGCGGCTGGATCCGGATTGCCATGTTCACCCCCGTCCCCCGTTGGCTGGCCCCATTCCCATTTCGAGGATCCTAGACCGGAATCGAGGATCCATCCTGGATCGGTGGACATATCGGCCATGTAAATGGGAGCAATGATACGGAACTCAGCAGTGTACAAATCGTGTAGTACTTCCCCATTCACTCCATCTCCATCCTGGTCCATGGGATTGCGTTCCGGAGAATTATCGGTAATATTCGGCCCAATCACAATCGAATAGTCACCCGAGAGTGTCTGTTCGTTGAAATAAATCTCAAGCGTTCGATTGCCATTCCAGGCAAATCCAGTCATTTGCGAAATCAGATCGCCGGCAGGCCCTGAAAAGCAAACCACATCCTCCGTGACGCTGAAACTGCTGGTATCCATCGCTTCACTAAACTGGAATGCGATCGTTGACAGCCCAGATGCTTGCGCCTCTGGAGTATGACCAAGAACCATTGGCCCCGTTTCCTCGGTGCCAAGCTGCAGAACTTCCAGCGTCGGATCACCAAAAACATTGTACATTTCAAAATAGCGACGAATTGTGCTAGTAGCCCCATAGTGCTGCAAGAGAAGCTCCTTGGCCCGGATCCAGGCCTGCCCATATGCCAGGTAGCCCTCATCAAACATGGCATCGAAGAGCCTTTTCTCGAGTATGTCATCCTCATCCCAGAAGCTATTGACACTGGATCCCACGGCAACCACCGCGCCGTTATCCTCCGAGCGTAGCCAGGTTTCCATGAAACATTCGCCGAGGACATAATCTCCTGTCATGCAGGCAAAGCTGGCAACAAAAGGATACATTCCCTCATTATTCAGGTTTAGAACATCATTCTGGTAGAAAGGCGGTCCATCTTCCCACCCGTATTCACTACCATGACCTGAATAGACCCCGAATAGAACACCCGCGTTGAAAGCGTCTTGCACATCTTGCGTCGTTGCATTGTAAGTCACCTGGTACAGCTTTTCGCTAGCGTATCCCAACGGATCCAGATGGTGATCAATAACCCAATTGTGAGTCCCCTCGGAAATGGTATATTGATCCTCGCTTGCCATGAATACCGCGGACTTGATCCAATCGCCAGAAGTTGATGTCTCATAGTCAATGGTCTTTTCGATGACATTGACCAGCTCCGTGCTACTGGCAACACTGAATCGCCCCACTGGGAATTCCTGGTACCAGTCATCGCCCCCATCCATGCAACCGTAGTAGAGGTCGGTATCCGGGGATTCATATCCGGAGCCAACAAAATGCGGGATTCTGTTCGTATCGCCCACCAGAAGCACGGCATCGGGGCGCGTCTCCAGATCATTGTATCGGGATTGAATATAGTTCCGGATGGCTGTATTCGTTGTTCCGGCGGTTGACGTATCCGCCACATCCACCGTCCAACCCAAGCTCGTCTTATGTTGAATGTAGCTGGCCAAATCACCAGAAAAGAGATCGTGCGTGATGATAAGTAACCGTCCGGTACTTTTTCCTAGTGATCCTCCGCCATGGGTGTCGCCGGATGAATAATTGATGGCAAGATCCGCCAGTCGCGCGCCTTGCTGTGCCGAAACGTCCGGAGGTTCCCACGGGCCGTTCCCAAAATCCACTTGAAACGTCATTGAATGAATGATTTCGATTTCAAGGGAAGTTGGATTAAAGGAAATGGGAGTGACTTCGAGCATTATCAGATGTTGCCCTGCGACGATTCCATCCTCCGTTATCCGGAGCCCTGCCTGCGGTGTGAATTGGTCCGCCTGATAAACCAACTCGCTGAAATCGAACAACATATCGTCCAGTGGACTCGGCAATTTCATGACCGGTGCCTGCACCGGTGCCAGGGAAAGATCCAAACCCAGATCCGTCATCGAAACCAGATGGGATTGCCCATCCATCTGAACTTTACCATCCGCCATCGCGGGAGCAGCCAGCCATTGCCGAAGGATCGGTAATTGTGGTTCTCCCACCACGTTGGTATATCCGCATCCCGGGATTGTTAATCGAAGAAACTGGGCATCCCCGAATGCGACGCGTTCGAGCCAAACTCCAGGAATCGTTATTTCGCCGGAAACACCTTCGCGAGAGGCACTCGTAAGTTCGAGCTGCGCGCTTGCGCCTGGATTCAATCCATCACTGATATCGAAGTCGAGCCATTGCCCTTCATTGCCAACATAGGGACCTAATGAAAAGCCAATCGATTCCAGAGCATCAATTCCACGAACGGTCAACAGCACGCGAGCTTCGAGCTGTTCTATTCGAAGTCTCCTCACTCCCATGGCATGCACCAGGCATGGAATTGCATACCGTTCGTGCTGTCGATGCCCAACTCGACAGGATCGTACGCGTTGGCCGGATATTCCATCGATAGTTTTCATATGGTTTTATTAATAACAAAATCAATGCGCGGCAGCAGTCTCGCCCCTTATTGACAGGGGAAATACACGCCCTCAAGTTTAATTAGCAGATCTACGGATCGGCGTCAACTATTGGGGATGGATTCTACGCCACGCACGCCATTTATCCAGTGCTTGCTGGCGATCCGTCGGTTTCTCAAAGTAGATTGACTGGATCACAAGGAAATAAGGCGGGCGTTCAATGACATGCAAAAGTCCGTAATCGGCGTATTTTTGATCCGTGAGATGGATGAGGGCTGCCAGCGCAATATCGCGTAATTGAATCACTCGCTGGATCCTCTTTCCATCCATTCGTGACACGCTCGAATAGACTGAATGATCTCTCTCAAGCAGCGGTTCAATCCACGCAATGTGCTGTTGGTTGCCAAATTGGGCGACGCAGAGCGTGGCAAGCATCTGCTGCTGCGGATCGCCCCGTTCCACTTGGAGTATCCGTTCGGCCAGGAAGATTGCTTTGTCAGTCTCATATCGCATGCCCATCAGCATATGCTGGTATTCAAGAGATCCCGCGGATGAGCGATGGGTAATCCAATCTCCAACCCAATCTTGGATCATCGATGAAGAGAGAAATTTTTCAGATTGGCCAGGCGGAATAATCTGTGCAAGCATTTGGTCGAACAGCGCCGTGTTGCTAGCATCAATGGCAATTCCAGAATCAGTGCCGATCAGCAACAGCGCAAG
>JAFGFZ010000093.1 GCA_016930815.1 Pirellulales bacterium
CAACAATCCCGCCCAAGTAACCAAGTTTTCGATAGAACGAGCGGCGCTCTGTCATTTGGCCACCTCGCGAGTCCGCAGGAAGAAATATCCAACAACAACCAATCCGGATACATACGCAAGACAGATGAGCAGGTCTTGGGCAACTTGGTTCATTGGAATATTGAATCCATCGGCGATGTAATTGGTTGTATTGAACCTCGGGAAATTGGGGAGAACCTGGGCGACCACCCACATCAGGCCCTGGATCCCCTGATCGAGCCCCTGGATGATCGACGTGCTGGGACCTTGGGGGAGGGGCGAAATCATGTTCATCTGAGTGGCGATTCGATAGAGCGATTCCACCGGCCCACCGCCGTATTTCGGCCCCTCGGCAATCGCCAGAAAATCGGCCCGGTATAATCCTAGCAGGACGAATCCGGCGGTGAAGAGCGCCGCGATCGGGCCGCTGACCAGGGTACTGCACGTCACGCCGATCGCGATCACCAGCACCATCTGCACCCAAATGCTGATCTGGGATTTCCAGAAGTTCCACATAGGCGACGCATCGCCCAGGCGGAGATAACAATCGGCTTGGGCAAAGCCGAAATACTGACCGTTATCCAGGCATCGAACCCAAACTTCGATCTGGCCGTCTTCACTGACAAGGTCCTGGAAGAGATCCAGATTCCGTTCACCGCGGGTATCTTTCACTTGGCGTTCAAATAGACGGGCATCCAGCATACCGTCCTTGGCCGTGAATGGTCGCGATTCACAACGAAGATCGGTCTCTGGATTCTGTAAAAAAATCTCGCCGCGGATCCTCTGCTCGATGATGCCCTTGTGGGTTCGGAAAACGCGGACCAGAAGTTCCAATTCGAGTCCGCGTGGATAGCGCTCTTCGGAGATGCCGCTGAACGTCCAGATCGCGGCCGCGGCTGTGTTGCCATCAATGAAAGACCGATACGTCCACTCGTTGCCGACACTGATCCCCCGGTCTTTGTCGCCACCGTGCCGGTCTTTGAAAGTCAACTTGCCGTATTTGGGGACGCGAGCCTGGGTGAATCCTTCCGGCGCACTCAATTCGAACTCCTCCGCGCTGCCGGACGGATCCTCTTTCACCGAATGCGTGTGCCCGTAATTCGCGGAAACCTTCCATTCGCCACGTTCATCCTGTTCGACCAGATGGCGGTGATGGGCGTTCTGAGTCGTTTGCCCTTCCCGGCCAATCACCGCATTATCTTGACCGAGGATCGGTTCCAGGCTGGATGCTTCGATGAAGTGCGTATGGTCCAGCGAACGGATGACGAACCAATAGCTGCAGATCCCCATCACGACGAGCAGGACGGTTCCCACGAGCGTGAAACCGAGGACACGCCCAAGGATAATTTCCGCCGCGCGAACTGGTTTCGTGATCACCGTGTGGATCGTCTTGGACTTGATATCCGCAGGCAGGCTGAATGCACTCAGCAACAGCGCGATTCCGAGGACCAAATAAATCGTGGCGGTCAAGACGAAGCTGAAAAAAAGCCGCCCCGGCTCTTTGTAATCTGTTTTCAGGAACCACCCGGCAAAGAGGAGGATGACCACAAACAGGATCAGTGCCACGACAATGCGGCGGCGGGAAGCCTCTTGAACCGCCAAGCGAGCCAGGGCCCAGATACGCCGTGGTGAAAGCTGGAATAATTCCGAAAAGGCGTTTGCGACAACGCGGTAGATGCGATCCCCGGCTTGCATGGGGCCGTACCGAACCGTCATCACGAGATAGCTGATGACAAACGAGGCGACACCCAAAACGGCAAGGATGATCACGAAACTAAGGAGTGCCCCGTGCGCACCATCCCTGCCACGAATCAGCCAGTCCCAAAACGGAAGTGGTTCCCACTCAACAACCATGATCAGCCTTCATCCAAGTGAACCTGCTTTCCCGTGTCTGCCGTCCCGACCACACGCCGGCCTGGCCGGGCCTCGCTCTCACGCACAATCCTCAAGAAAATATCCTCGAGTGTTGTCGTTGGATTTTCCATTCCCAGAAGTTCTCCCTGATGGCGTGCAATCGTCTCACGGATATCCGTTTTACACGCGTCACTCAATCCTTTCGCGCGAATCTGAGTCACATCGGCAACCGTCAACAGATCGGCGACGCGCCCCAATTCCTTGAGCTCCCCTTGGTGAAGTATCGCAATGCGATCGCAGACATCTTGCACATCCGCCAACAGGTGGCTGCACATGATAATCGTTTTGCCCTCATCCCGTAGTCGCAGAATCAGATCCTTCATGTCCCGCGTGCCAATTGGATCCAAGCCACTGGTCGGTTCGTCAAGAAGGATGAGTTCGGGTTCGTTGATGAGTGCCTGGGCGAGCCCGATCCGCCGGGCCATACCCTTGGAATATTCCTTGAGCTGACGGCGACGCGCCTTGTCGAGTCCAACTGTTTGAATGAGCTGGTTCGTCCGCTCGCGTCGCGATTTGGGAGAAATATTAAAGAGTCGCCCATAAAAATCGAGTGTCTCTTCCGCATTCAGAAACTTATAGAGATAGGATTCCTCCGGCAGATAGCCGATCCGTTCATTCTTGGAAACATCGGTGGAGTCTTTGCCAAACACCAGAGCGTTCCCCGAGGTCGGAAATAAGAGACCAAGCAATAACTTAATCGTGGTCGTCTTGCCCGATCCGTTCGGCCCCAAGAGGCCAAAAATTTCTCCCCGCACAATTTCCAGGTCCAGCGCCTTCAAGGCGCGGACCTTCTGCCGGCCCCAAAAGTCGCGATAGACCTTCGAAAGTGCCCGAGTTTGAACAACAATCTCCGACACCATGCGATCTCCTGGTAACATCCAGGGAGCCGATGCTCCCGCCACGTTCTGGCCACCGGGCCGCCGTCCCGCAAGTCGCAGCGAAACGGATCCGGACAAAAGAAATGCCTATCTGCCCATCGACGCCTACGTAGGCCACCCACGGGCGGTTCGACTGGGATGCCGCCCGTTTCTCGAATGCCGATGAACCACCCATCGTCTTCGAAGCCTCGAATCCGTCAATATAGGTCCATTCTGACAATGGGGCAAGGATTCAACAAATGACCCGAAACCCTCCCCGACATATAAAACCACGAATCTGGTTCAATTGATATTGATTCTTGTTATTGATATGCCACCCGGAAATGGTACCCCGTGCGGGTCTTTGGTTGGTTTCCACGCGTTGATTCGCAAGATCCGGTTCGGGCGTCGCGGCCCGTAGTTGTATCCCGTGGAAAATAACAGGTCCCCCCCGCGCGGCACTCAAGATCGGATATCCGCCCCATTCACTCGATCCCATACGCCCCAACGGGGGGGATCACCAGTCCGGTGCGGCGGGTTAATTGGATGGATGGAAGGAATCGCGGTTCGATCATGAAATTCATGCCGATATTGTCCTTCGAGGAATCAACATGGGCTCCGACCGTCACCAGCAGCGATTCGCCAATGCGAGTCAACGAGAATGTCTGACCGATGTTGCCGGTGTCGGCCAAGTCGATTGAGGCACTCGCCGTGGAAACCCATTTCTCGGTCATTCGATAGGCGAAGCTCCCGGTCAGGACATTGGCGTGAAAGGGCCCATCGAACGCCCGAAATCCAACGTAACCATTCCCCCTGTCGGGCCGATTCATCAGCACACCGCCCGAGATCGTCCGTAATCCGCCACCAAAGAAATCAGCCATGGCATCAGAAATGAACGTGAACCGATCGCCCAGATGCCAGCGCAGATCATAGTCCACCACGCCAATATCCTGGCCGAAATTGTCACGGTTCGGATCCGGGAACCAGGTCGCATTCACATCAAACAGCAACCAATCAATGATATGTTGCTGGCCCCGAACTCCGCGCTTCGTCTGCCATCGATGACGCATCCCAAACCGGACCATCTCGAGATCATCGGCGATCTCAATCGCTGGCGATGTGACAGAACCCTGCAAGCCGCTCCGCAGGGCATACGTCCGTGCATCGTACTGGAGTGGGACCGCGCCAGGGAGGACGCCGCCGAATGTCGTGAAGTAGAGCCTGCGACGGAACTCTTCAATCGCATCATCATCCAGCGAATCATAGAGTGGAAATTGATCGTAGTTTCGATTCGCGTCGGCATAGGAGGCTTCGACATTGAAAACCATCTTATGCGCCAGACCGCTTAAATTAAGAACCTGGCTGGAAACATCCGGATAGGTGGCCCAAAACGGCACGCTCGCCCGGATCCCGGTTTGAAAATAGGCTCGCTGGATATCATTGCCATCAATGTCTTGACCCCAATGACCCATTTCTCCTAAAGCAAATGGAACAAAACGAATCGCTCCCACGGCAAATGGCCAATCAAGTTCATGCCGCGTCGTTAATCGTTCACCGGCAACATCGATCCGGTTGCCAAGGCTATCTAATTCCCACGGCAACAATTTCCACTGGGCTGCCAGTGTCGGATCTGCGGGCATGCTCGCCAAACCGATATTCGCATAGCCGAGCGACGTATGTTCATGCCACAGCAGGTGATCCCCGAACAGCGGCTGGCCCAGCCAATAATGGTCCAACCGCGGGAGCCATTGGGTCTGGGTGAAAAAGTGATTGATCCGGCCGGACCCGCGAATGGAAACCGATTGGTTGTCGCGAACGCGCTTGAGTTCGATTTCGGTTGCCGCGTCTGGATCTTCATCCCATTCCCGTTCATAGTACTGTTCCTGGAAACTGCGGTCGGAGAGCCAACCGATCTGGCCGGTCAGTTGCCATCCATCCGCCATGCGGTGGCGATGCCGCCAGAGGGCGTGGCCTCGAAAATCCTCTTCTGGAACCAGATCTCTCCGCCCGCGACCCAGGTTATCGAGCCCTTCATCCTTGATTCCCCAGAGATCCAATTCGCCCGTCGCCGCGCCGGGGAGCCCCCACCAGGACCGGCCCGTGTATTCGAATGTCGAACCCCATCCCAGTCCCCGCTCGGATAGATAATCCACACTAACGTCCCAATCGGTGCCCGATGGCGCGTTGCGAATGCCGAGCAGTTGATACGCATCCAGATCAACCAGCGCCTGCGTGCCCATGACCCGGTCGTTGCGAATTCGTATATTGTTGATGTAATACGACGACCGCTGGAAATCCGTGGCCAATGTTGGCCAATAGAAGACCGGGATCCCCTCCACGTAGAGCCTGTTATTGCGGGCGATTGCATGGTGCTGGTGTTCCATCCTCGGTCCATCGCCCCGCCGATTCAACTGCGATAATCCGGTTGCCGGATCAATGGCCGGCAATTGCCGATCCTCAAAAAAGATCGAGTCCGAGACAAGCGAATAGCTCGGCTTCTCAAGTCGGCTGGTTGTGATGAGCGCATTCTGGGCAATGAACTGCGATTCGTCCAGCTGCCGAACAGCCGTGGCGCGAAGCCGCACGATCCCTTCATATTGCTTTCCGTCAAACTCTGGCAACGGTGTCAGCAACTCGGCATCGAGCAACACACCGACCTGCCCCCGCGCATCGTAGAACATGCGATCGGCATAGACAACGCGTTCGCCCTGCCGGAAAATAATGTTTCCCTCGAGGTAAATTTCCAGCGGCATCTCACGGCCCTGGAGAGCACCGCTGGAACCGTCCGACTGGATCCCGCGGGTCCAAACAACCGCGCGATCGGTCATGATATCCACCGTTCCAACTTGCGTTGAAAGACCGATCCCGGCAAGTCCCGGTGCCTGGACACCCTCAAGAATCACATTGATGCCCCCCGAGAGAACAATCACAGTCTCACCCGTCTCCGACTGGCGGCTGTCCAGCTGGTATCCCAAACTGCTTCGAGGCAGGATCCGAATGCGGCGGAGGGACAGGCCCGCAGTCTCCGGCCGCGGCAGGGGTCCTTCTTCTCCCACAGGCTGGGCCATGCCCCTTGAGAGAAACCATCCAAAACCGACACCGGTGATCAAGAACATCCAGAGGATCCAAGATCCACAGCGATTCCGTCCGCGCGGACTCAGATCCCCAACACCTCGGGAGATCGGGTGCTCTATCCTTCTAGCAATCTGATCTTGCTGCAGACTCAGTGCGGCATCCTTGCAAGATAACAGCGGACATCCTGACCGCGAAATACAGAGATGAGATATTTTCCAGCGAATAGTCTCCGTCGCCCTTCCAGGACTCAGGCTGCTGGAAGTCCAACGTGCCCGAAAATTGATCCGTCCATTGGATCATGATCCGGGGTGCGGATTATAAGGATGGTTGCCACCAGGGGTCAAGCCGCATTCATCGTGCCTCGAGCAAGCGTATGTCCTTGATAATATATGATTTACGTCGACTGCCCCGGCCCTGGTGAACGGCCGCACCGGCCGCGAGTGCCACGATGGGTACCACGGGGGCTCGCATCCGCATATTACTCCAGAAAATCGCATGCACGGCGACAAGGGCCGTACATAACAGAAGGCCCCAGATCCAAGGCCCAAGGATCCACTTGCGACCCACACGCCAAAGCCCCATTCCCGCCACGACCGAAACAAGAACATACCAGATACCTACCGTGTAGCGTAGCCAGCGTATGGCCGTCGTTTCCGAATCATGGATTTTGTGTGGCATCCACTGCCAGAACCGGCCGACGCGTACCAGAGTTGCCCTCGCCATTCCAGCCGGTTGATTCCGAATGGTCGCCCACGCCTGGGCGTAATGGTATTCGTTCCGCGCCAGTTCCCCCGCCGGGCCGAGTGCCAAGAGCCGATGATTGGCTTCGGCCGCTTCGGCATGAGGCGGTTCGATCGATGCCCCCCCCTTCCATATGGTTCCCCAAGGCGCCACCCGCAGATATTCGTAGAACGACGGATTATTCGCCAGATGCAGTGTATAACCACCATGGGTTGTCGTGATAATCGGCCGGCCAAATAATCGCCAGTTGCGCAGAGCCCAAGGTGCAACAACGATCAGCAGGGTGAACCAATAAATAAAAACATTCCACCATCGACCTCGCTGATAACCAAACAATACCACGAAAACAACTCCACTCATGGCGACAAACACAAACAGACCCGGCCTGCACAAGGCAGCCAACGCGCCGCTACCACCGGCCAGCGACATGTCGAAGAGAGAATCCGAGTTCATCGCTCGCGTCAGGAATGCGATCACAAGGACAACCAGAAATGTTGCCAGCGTCTCACTCATCACGAGTGTGCTTTGATGCAACAGAATCGGATCGCAGGCAACCAAAAAACCGGCCACGATCGCACCACGTCGCAAACCCCATTGCCGGCCAAGCCACAAGACAACGGCGATTGTCGCCACGCCAAGAAGGATATGAATCCCGCCAATCCAAACAATCCGATCGACGTTTCCAGCTAGTTTCCCGCCAGCCACGAACAGGTTGGCCAACAACAACGGGTAGGCCGGCGCCCGATAGGCACTCGGCAACACCCCGTGATCAGTTTTCAATCCGTAGGTGCCGGTATCGACCAGAGATTCAGCAAATTGCCGATAGGCATCGGGATCTTCACGCAGGTTTTCTGCTTGCCAATAGACAATGGCCACTCGAACAACGACCGCCAGCAGGAGCACGCACCCCACCTGCCGCCGCGGCAGATGGTGAGAATCGTTCTGGTTCATTGAATTCACTGAATTCACTCACTGGGGTCCTGCGCCCACTGGGGACCAACTCGGTTTTCGTTTTTTTCATTCGAAGCGAATGCGAACAAATCCCATTGCATGGCGGCCGCTCACCAGCCTCGTTCGAGCCGCCCCGATTCGTCGACGATCCATGGCAACCAGGCAAGGGCGACATATGGAACATCGATGTTCTTCAGGAACGGGCGGATGGGCACATCATCGATTTCGAGCGATCTGGGATCCAATGTCATCTCCAGCTCTTGCAATTCCCTCTCCATGGCGGCTTCCAGCCTTTCGATCTGGGACGCATCTTTCGCCGCTTGGCTACTGCCGCGCCGGCCGCGGCCCCGGTTCATTTCGCGGGCAGTGGACTTGGCAAGGTCTCGAGCCGCCTTACTTTGAAGTTGATGTGCGAGTATTCCCACAAGGAATTTAAAGACCATTGGGAAAAAATGGATTAAATGGGACCATCTTTTCCGACGTTGAAGCGTGGCGATTCGTGACTCATATTGATGTTCGATTTTTTTCTCTCCCTCAGCCAGACGTTTCGTCGCCAGTGCCTTCATTCTGGCCACAAACGCATCTCTCGTTTCTGGCTGTGGACCGAGTCGTGAATATGCATCGAGTTCCCCGCAATGATACATGATCAATGCTGGGCCGCGGTACTGGCGGTTTTTCAAGTCCAGTCTCCATTGGGTGTAACTTTTTTCTTGTTTCCAGATGGATGCCAGATCCGCTGGAAATTGACCGGATGGATCGGGTGTTTCCTGGAGCCGGTCCGGCGCAATGGCCTGGGGCTGGTCCCAAATGGTATCGGGAAGTTCTTCGTTGAGCTGGGCAAGGAGGGAAAACGCATGCCTGTATTCCATGCCGGATGGTTTATGGAAATAACGCATTGTCCCGGCTCCATGGAGGCCGGGATGATATTCGATGCGTATGTTGCCAGAAAGAGGTTCCCGCAGTTGGACGAATCGCTGCTTGATATCTTGATCGAGATCCGGCGGATGATTGCGTGGTTGCTTTTGATCCAGCTCCGCGGGTGGGATTGGGGATGGAGGAACAACTTCCGGTGGTTTGGATGGCTTTGTTTCCTTTGCCGAGATGTCCTCGGGTGGTGCGTCCTTGCGGTTGGCCATCAGCATTTTAATTTGTTCCCGGGTCATCGGGCCCCGGAGATAGGACAGGGCCCAGCGGGTATGAAAAACGACCGGGGCATTGTCGTGGACGTTATTCATAAGAAAAATGCGGCTGCCGAGTCCGGCGAGTATCGCCTCCATTTTTTGTTTATCGAAGGTGGCTCCCGCCTGTGCCGACGCACCTTCGAGGCCTTCGAGGACTCGCATCTTATCCCGTTCGGTCTGCAGCCGGCCGAGAAACCATGTGCCGGCATTGGAGAGGCCCTTGTAATCGAGGTCGACGGGATTCTGCGTCGACAGGACAATCCCCAGCCCAAATGCTCGAGCCTGTTTCAGCAACGTCAGCATGGGCCGTTTGCTGGGCGGATTGGCGGACGGCGGGAAATAGCCAAAGATCTCATCCATATAGAGAATCGCCCGCAGGCTGCTGGTCCCCGGCTGGGATCGCATCCATGCCAGGACTTCGCCCAGTAAGATCGTGACGAAAAACATACGTTCTTCGTCACTGAGGTGGGCGATGGAGAGGATGGCGATGCGGGGTTTCCCTTCCGAGGTATGAAGGAGCCGATCGATATGGAGCGGTTCACCGTCCATCCAGGCGGCAAACGACGGTGAGGCGAGCAGGTTGTTCAGCCGCATGGCCAGTTCGATACGATCTTTTTCCGGAAAAAAAGTATCCAGGTCCAAAACCCCCACTCGGGCCATGGGCGGATTTTGGATTTCGGCGATTAGCTTGGCCAAATCCAGGTCGCGCCCTTCGCGCCAAGCAAGGTCCAAGAGATTCGATAGCAGGATATGCTCGCGGCTCTTGACCGGATCGACATCGATACCGAGCAGTGCCAGCACCCCAGCCGCGGCAGCGGCAATTCTTTCACGCATCGCGTCGCGATCGGTCAGGATTTCTGGCGGCGGCGCTGAGAACGACTTGAGGACCGTCAGTGGCAGTCCAGCCGTGCTACCCGGTGTGTAGATGGCGACATCGGCAGCCTCTTTGAATTTGCGGATCCGTTCGCCGTCCTGCCCCCATTCGGCCAATCCGGTCCGCCATAATTGGGCCATGCTCTCGGCGAATTCTTCGGGCGTCATTCCCTTCCGCTGGGCAATGCTCTCGTCGATCCAAGGCCGGAAATCGTTCGGTTGCAGGTCAGGGAATGCGAATAGTAGATTGCCCAGATCGCCCTTCGGATCGATGGCAATGACTGGAATCCCATCGATGGCTGCCTCTTCGATCAGCGACAAACAGAGGCCCGTCTTGCCACTTCCCGTCATTCCAACACAAACGGCGTGTGTGGTCAGGTCCCGGCTATCATAAAGCAACAGATTGGATTTCGTTGCACCCGATTTCAGATCGTACTCGCGACCAAGGTAGAATTTGCCCGAATGTTCGTAATCTTGCATTGTGGCGGGGGCGGGGGCGGGGGTCATAAGAGTAGGTGACTAAAAACAGCACCCCGGCTGCTTCGGAGCCGCCGGGGTGCTAGGAACTGGCCTTCTTGATGATTTTACGATTTTGCATTGTCCTCGTCAGTTTCAGCCGGCGGATCATCTTCTTCTGATGGTTGCCGATCGCCCGGTTCTTGATCAGGCGAAGCCGATTCTGATATTTCACCGGGAATCTCGACCACGAGGATTTCAACAATCATGGGTCGTGATTCGGTTGTTCTCAGCTCGCTGTCGCTTGAGTTTTCATTGATGATACGGATATCGACCGAACGCTGGGAACCCGTTTTATTATTCTTGGCCAGATAATCGAGCCAGACACCATCCTCCAATTCGTGGGATTTTGCGCTGGGCACATGACGTTTGTAGGCGGTGAGAAGTCGACTGGGCCGTTCTTCCTGTTCGATTCGGACATAGTGAACTTCAAGCGGATCGATCTGGACGCCAGGGAGTCGTTGGGCCGCATCGGCCGGCCAGCGGAGGTGGTATTCGTCGCTGATTTCCGCTCCTCGATGCAGTGGGATCTGCATGGCGGCAAGTGGTCCGGAGAGGGGCATTTCCTCACGATCGTTATCCGCATCCGCCTCCGGTGCGACTGCCGCGTCGTCTGGGGTCGCCTTCGCCTGGTCCATGGCAGGTTCCGCCTTGTCCTCGGTCCAGGGACTCTCGGCATCGGAGAGTTGCTCACAGAGGATGGGAACATACTGTTCGACTTCTCGTTGCCATTCACTGGTTTCAGAATCCAGATCATCTTCGTATCCAGATGCCCCGCGCCCTTCACGGCCGCCATAGGCACCCATTTCACGGCCCCCGCCCCGCACACCACCGCCTGTTGGGCTTCGCGAACTCCCGTTGCGTGTCCGAGTACTGCGTCGAGCCTTCTTGTCATGGTAGATCGCTTTGGCAGCGATCAGGAACGATGGGTCCGTGAGATCCTGCCCGAACATACCCGCCGATGCGAAGGCGCTTGGATTGTCCTGATATTGATTGGCCAATTCAGCGATCTTCGACCGGGCCACTGCGGTGGGTATGGTGGAGAGGAGCTTGAGGTCTTCTGGAAATTCATCGAGTGATTCGGCTTCCAGCAATTGAGAACCGATCTTTTCGGCCATCTGGCCAGTCCACAAGAGTGTCGCAAATTGGCTATAAACTAGTTTCGGATCCACGGGTGGCCCCTGGACCGGGCGATCGCCCCGATACGGTTGTCCTTCGCGGGCCGGCCGATCCTCCCGGGACGGTCGGCCTTCTCGAGACGGTCGGCCAGTGCCCTGAAATCGTTCCCCGCTCAATTGTTGGTACGGAATCAGGGCTCCCACATCGTAGGGTTTTGGATCCGAATCGAGGAATCGGCTGCCGCGGAATTCGTAACCCATGCCACGGCGATCGCGTGAGCCGGGAGGGATTCGGCCACGATCCCGGCCGGTCGGTTCGATACCGCGCCCCCGGCCGCCACCCCGGTCGTACATTTCCCGCCCACCACCCGTTCGGCCACCCCGATAGCCACCATAGCCACCATAACTGTCCATTTCGATATTTTCGATGCCCATGAGGTAACCGAGAGTCGCCCGGCTCCCAGACACAAGCCGCGATTGAAGCTGCGATCGGATCGAGTCGGACGTGAGCGGGTTCTGGTAAAGCAGGATTTGAGCTGGCAGGTTCCGGTCATCCTCGGCACCGATGCATTGTTCTATTTTTTCGGCTACTTCGATGAACACTTTGTCGTTTTCAAGATACTTGGCCAACCGGGTACGCAATGCAACAGATGCCTCATCCTGAAGCAATCGAAGCACCTCCTCGTGGGTTTGATCGATGGAGTGGGTTGAATAATCATTGGGATCTTCCGGTTGTTGTACGATCTTCTCCGGTTCGGTTGCCAGAATGAACAGTTGATCTTCGTGCTGGGGATGCGGATTGTCGATCATCGCCAGCATGACGACGTGGAAGAGTTCCTCGGAACGAAGTGGGGTTTCGATCGTCCCCGTGAGGAGTGCATGGAGATACTGGCGTGCTTTGGCGGAGTTGTTCCGGCCAAGAACTGCGACCACTTCGGCGGCCAGATCGGGATCGATTTGAACCTTGTCCATACTCGATCCATCCCCATACGCGCCGGATTCACCCCGCCCCTCGTACCCACCACGTGGGCCATAGCTGTTGTATTCCTCCCGGCCACCACGGGTGATCCCTTCCCGGCCACCTCCGCCTCGTATTGGCATCGATCGCCCGATGGCGCCACCGCGGCCACCCCCCTCGCTTTCCCGTCCTGGCTCAACACCACTCTCTTCGGGATTTGCATTCGGTGCCTGGGCGGGCGGATCATCCAGTTTGAGCAAATAGAAAAGAATGTCAGCCGCTTGCTCGTCCCCACGGTGCTTTTCATCCAGATAGGCAACTGCATTGGCCAACTTGGGATCTCGCTCAACTTTCGCCGTTACAAAATCCTTCAATTTCCAGTGCGTGACATCATCGGAACGGGGCGGCGCTGGTTCGTCATCCGGTGCCTCGTCTGTTGTACCATTGGAATTCGGATCCGTGGCCGATGCATCGGATAGCGTGCCCTCGGTTGAATCGGATTGATCTTGAGATGTTTCATCCAGCGAATCTTGGCCGGCATTGGCCGATGCATCGGCGGATTCCGGATCCCCCGATCGTTCCACGGTTCGGGATCGTCGCTCATCACCACCTCGGCAACCAACAACCACAGGCAGCCATAGCAGGCCAATTGCAGCCACGAAGAGCCAGAATTCAGTAAGACCAAATCCCATGCGCCTTGCAGTGAGCGTTCTCGGCAGGCAAGGGTCTTTGATGTATTTCATCGTGTGCCTCCGTCGATCTGTAGCTGAGTCCGAGAATTCAGTCTGTGGGGTATGGACTGGACGAATTGTTTCTATTGGCCATTTCGATCGGCTAAAAACCATGGTTCCGCAGCCAGTCATGGATCCAATGGAACGGGAACACGTCTGGGACCACCCATCCCACAGTATCGCATAATTGCTCCCTTTTTGCCACCGGATGTTATGATCTAGCCGATAGGAAAATCCACCCGCGATCGGCTTCGAGACCGTGGCGGTGCCGTTCGTGATGGATCCGGGTTATGGTCCGGGCAGCCGATTTGCCGGAGCCGCCTGGGCTTCAGTCTTCGCAGGTGGATCTGGGGGTGGAACGACGCGCAGCACGAAAACCGCCCAAATATTGTCATCCGTCTCAGAACGTTCTTGGACCAACTGCTGGGTTTCCAAACCGCCGGACGGTACTGCGGCCGGGCGCCTGAGCAACTCGCGGCCGCTGCTCCCCCGGCCATTCGGAGACTGGGCGAATCCCCAGTGGACGGTATCCGGCTCGCTTCGAATCCTCTCTTCCGAAAGACGCGCGCGGTCCCCACGGACTGGAAATCGCCAAGCACGCCCAGTCAAGGGCAGCTGGGGCCGATTGGCAGCTGGCTTCTCAACCGGGGTACTTACCGTTGACTGCCCTCGATCATACCGATTCCATTGGTGCTGCGTTTCAATATTTTCATCCAGGACGATGAGTTGCTGGTAGTTCTTCGAGTCGTTATTGAGTTCGTTCAGCGTGTTATGGAGTTGGGCGGGCGAAACATCAACGAGCACGACTTCGTACGGCTCGGACTCAGCGGAATGGGTATCCCCGACTCGCCCCTCACCTTCCGCCGTTTCCCCGGTCGCCCCATCCAGATCGAGGGCCAACGATCGGTCGATGGCACCGGATTGGGTTGGGGGTTCACTGAGGTCCTCTGTCTGGGCCACCTGTCGCTGCTGGCTAGGTTGCCCGCCTAGCAGCTCGCTTCTTTTGGGCTTTTCCCCGCCGGCCATTCTCCTTTTGTCGGCTGGATCTTGAAGCGAATCCTCGGGAGGATCCGCCAAGGATGCCTTTGACTCGGTGGGCGTGTAATATCCTTTTTTCCCAGCGGAATCGGCACGGGCCGTTCGGCCATGATCTAGCCCATAGGCAGAAGGATCCGGATGCGTTGTTGCGCCATGGTCTGTCTGATAGGCGATCGAGTTGTTTCCCAGCACGGTATCGAACACTTGAGTCCGCGCGGCATCGGGGGTCAAATCGACATAAACGATGACCGGCTGTTGCTGATCCACCTGGATATTATTTTGAGTAAAGAACGTTTGGAGTGCGACATTTCGCTCGATGATATCGCGCTTGAAAGCAAGCGGTTCCTGGGAAACCTTTTTTTGTTTGGCTAGTTCGGGAAGCCCTCGACCGAATCCGCCTCGACCGCGTCCTACTTTCCCGTTAGAAATTCCAAGACCGCCTAGCAATGCGTCGGATTCCGGTTCGGTCTCCGGGATTGGCCGATCGGTTTTCAGCGGCTCGGCAGCCTCCATGCCGCGGTCCAATCCCGAGTCGATTGCCGGAACCCCCGCCAGCTCGTCCGGCCCTTTCAATGGCCCAACCGAAGGCGTTTTCTCGTCCCATTTCAATCCTTCTGCTTCCTTCAGAAATCTCGATTCCTCTCGCTTTTCCCTGGCGGGAATCGATTCACTCTCCGGGGACACCTCATATTCCGTCAGAGAAGAATCCGCGGCTTCCGCTGGGATATCGTTACCCGCTGCATCGCGAAACGCAGTATCGCCCGCCGGGCCGTCACTCTCAGCAACTTCACGGTTTGGTCCCATCCATTCGCTGTTCAACAACATCACTAAGATTGCTGCCGCGATCGTTATGGCGGCCCATATCCAGCCGCGAGCTGTACGGCCGATCGAAATGGGAATGGTACGGGCTGGGCCCTTTTCCTCAGGAGAAGTCTCTTCGACAGCTAACCTTGGTCCCATTTCTTCCTTCGGCTGGCTCGATCTGGCTGCCCGTTTCAAGGCATCCTTCTCGATTGCCGAAAGAACTTCCTCGTGAAATCGTGCATTCACCTTCTTTTTTGGCAGGGATTGAATTGCGTTGGATAATGCCTCGAATTCAGCGAGCAGTTGTCGCGCCTTGGGATTCTCCAACAAATAGGCTTCCACACGCGCACGCTCATCGGCCGAGAGCTCACCGTCGAGATACGCGCTGAGTAACTCGTCGTTGTAGGAATCCTGCGTATTGATCTCATTAGGGGACACGGTGTTTTCTTATCATGGACAATATCGATCTTGCGACTAGATATCGTGGACGGAGAAATGGAGCCGGCAATCAAATCCTACTCATTATCGGTACTCCTCCATTTCCTCCTGCAACATGTGCATCAATTGTTTCCGGAGTTGCATCCGGGCTCGGAACAACCGGCTCCGGACCGTGCCGACCGGGATTCCGAGGATGCCGGAAATCGTCTCGTAATCGCAATCCTCGATCTCTCGGAGCAGGACGATCTGCCGGTGTTGATCATTCAGTTCACGAAGTGCCCGGTGAACTTGCGCGGCAAGCTCACGCTGCATGAGCCGTTTTTCCGGCCCGCCCCCAAGATCCACCGGTTCCACACCCGCTAGTTCTCGTGCCGTGTCGATGGATACCGCTGGCTTCCTTCGCCGTTGCCGGCTGATCGCCAGGTTGAAGCCGATCCGATAGAGCCATGTAAAAAAAGCCGCGGTCCCGCGAAACGAATCGAGCTTTTCCATGGCCCGGATAAATGCTTCTTGGGCAATATCCTGGGCATCCTCGGCCGACCCGATGTACCGAACGAGTGTGTTGTAAAGACGGTCCTGATACCGTTCAACCAGCTGACCGAACGCCGACGAATCGCCGTTGCGTGCGGCCTCGATGAGTTGACCGTCGTTGTTCACGTCCGTCTCGTAGATTGGGACGTCTCCCATGACAAGAAAGTTCCCCAGTCAAACCATGACAACACGGGCCACGCGGGTCCGCTGTCGCCAGAACCCGCAAAACTCCATTCTTACGGTCTGGATCGATCGTGTCAAATCCTTACAACAAAATAACTTGCGATCATTTCAGTGGCTGGGCATTGGATTTGAGGTCTACCGGATCAAGCCTGTCCGTTATCCTAAGCCCACAAGGCCCAGAATGGCGGTGCCGTGGGCGGTTGGGTATCCTGGAATATACCCTCCGATTGCGGATGTTCGAGACCGCCAGTGGAACCGCCATGGATGATACAACGATCTTTCTTTTGGAAATTTCCGATCCGGCGATCGATCACAGCGCCGTCGGGCCACTGCCCATGGCCCGAGCGTGCCACGATGATCCTTTCGTCACAACCCCATCCCATTATTGCATCACCCGTCGATCAACGTCTCTCTAGAATCACGGAACCGATGGCCGATCTGTTTTTAATGCGTCCCTACCCCGCCAAAGTGCGGCGGATCCAAAGGGCAGGACAGCTTGTCCGGGGACTGCTTCTTTTTCTTTGGTTATCCGCAAATTGCCTGATCACGGCCCAAGCGTTCGATACTGGACCACCTCCGCCGACCTTTTCCGATACCAAGGTAGATGACGCTGGTCTCCGCAAACTGGTTGGCAAACACTTGACCCTCTACACGGATCTGCCGGCCAGCCCAGAGATTGACGAACTCCCAGATGTCTTCGACGATGCCGTACCCCAATGGGCCAAGTATTTGGGTATCGATGGGGTGGGTCGGACCCAATGGCATATGCAGGGTTATCTTATGAAGGATCGCGACCCGTTTCGGGCAGTGGGTATGTTACCACCGGAGCGGGAGGGTATCCGCGAAGGTTTTTCGATCGATTATGAACTCTGGCTCGCCGATCAGCCAACGGCTTACTACCGGCGGCACCTGCTACTCCATGAAGGAACCCATGGCTTCATGAACACCCACCTCGGCAGTTGCGGTCCAGGCTGGTACATGGAGGGTACAGCCGAGTTGCTAGCGACGCATTCGTGGGATGGCAAGAAGGTGACACTCGGCATCATGCCGAAAAGCCGGGATGAAGTCCCCATGCTCGGACGGATCAAGCTTATCCAAGACGCCTTCTCCACCGGTCGCCAGCTTCCATTGTCCAGGCTCCTTCAGACGAACAACCGGCAACCGCTAACAAACGAAACATACGCCTGGTGTTGGGCCTTCGCCAAATTTCTCGATAGTCACCCACGCTACCGTGACCGGTTCCGGACGCTACCCAAATTGGTTCGAGAATCCGATTTCAACGATCGGTTCCGCCACATGTACACCAACGACTGGCCGGAACTCGTCCAGGAATGGCGGCTCTTCGTCGGGACACTCGACCACAACCATGACATCGAGCGATCCATGATTGATTTCACGCCAGCCCAACCAATCCCGCCCAAAGAGGCTCGCATCCTTTCCATCGCCGTCGATCGAGGCTGGCAATCGACGGGCTGGCTGCTGGAAGCTGGAAATACATACCGTATTGCCGCAACTGGCCGATATCAAATGGGCGATCGACCCAAGCCATGGCCCTGTGAACCGAACGGTGTCACTATTCGATACTACGCCGGGCGACCCTTGGGCAGAGTGATCGGGACCTTGTATGCCGGGGACGAACTCAAGGACAATCCAGAGCAGGGTGAATGCCCCTTCCTCCAGCCGTTTGATATCGGGTTGGGGACCACGATCCAACCGGACCAATCGGGCACGCTGTATCTGAAAATCAACGAATCTCCGGCCCAATTGGCCGACAACAGTGGTCAAGCGACCATCGAAATCATGATGGTCGGTCCATAACAGGGCATCGCATCAACTAAAAAGACAAAAGACCGAAGACAAAAACTCGCCCAAAATGACCGACAAACATCCGCGCATGATGCATGCATGCCACAAATTCCGTTGGGGGCAGGTCTCCCGGCCTGTCCATGCAACTGACCAAAGGCCTCTCAAGTGAATCGCAAGTCGATCGTCCGGTTTTCCTGAAACTACAAAATAGACAAAACACGCGAAAGATTTCGGTATCTTTATTGACGATCCTGGCTGTTCTACCGACAATCGGGGGCATGAAACACATCCAAGCCAACGATCCCGAAGTGTGGGCCGCCATCGCGGCCGAGATGACTCGCCAACAGGATGGGCTCGAAATGATCGCCAGCGAAAATTATACGAGCTCGGCGGTCCTCGAGGCCACTGGAAGCGTTCTGACGAACAAGTATGCCGAAGGTTATCCTGGCCGCCGGTATTACGGTGGCTGCGAACACGTCGATACTGTGGAAACGCTGGCCAGGGAACGAGCGAAGAAACTCTTTGGTGCCGAGTTCGCCAATGTCCAGCCTCATTCCGGTTCTCAGGCCAATACGGCCATTTACATGGCTGCGCTCGAACCGGGTGATACCGTGCTCGGCATGGACCTGGCGCATGGCGGTCATCTGACGCATGGCATGCACCTGAACTTTTCGGGTCTCTTTTATCATTTCATCAGCTATGGTGTCCGGCGGGCTGATCACCGGATTGATTTCGACCAGGTTGCATCCCTAGCGCGGGAACACAAGCCGAAATTGATCGTTGCTGGGGCCAGTGCCTACCCCCGGGAAATACCGCATGCCCGATTTGCAGAAATTGCCGCTGATGTCGGCGCGAAACTGATGGTCGACATGGCCCATTATGCCGGTTTGGTCGCGGCGGGACTCCATGACAATCCGGTCCCCGTTGCCGATTTTGTCACCTCCACCACGCACAAAACGCTCCGAGGCCCACGTGCCGGCCTGATCCTCGCTAAAAAAGACTACGCCAAAATCATCAACAGCCGGGTTTTCCCAGGCGTCCAAGGTGGGCCACTGATGCATGTTATCGCGGGGAAGGCGATCTGCTTGCACGAAGCAATGCAGCCCGAATTCAGAGAGTACTGCCAGCACGTGATCGATAATGCCAAGACACTCGCCGAAACATTGCTCCTTGGCGGACTGGCAATCGTCAGTGGCGGGACGGACAACCACCTGCTCTGCGTCGATGTCACACCACTCGGAATCGGTGGCAAACAGGCCGAGACGACACTCGACGCATGCGGGATCACGGTCAATAAAAACATGATCCCATTTGATGAGCGGAAACCCATGGATCCATCTGGTATCCGCATCGGAACTCCGGCACTAACGACCCGAGGGATGGGCCCGGCCGAGATGCGATCGATCGGCGGCTGGATGCTCGAGGCGCTCCAATCGCCCGATGACACGACGGTCCACGAACGGATTCGGGGTCATATTCGCCAATTGTGCCGCCAGTTCCCAGTGCCGGCCTTAGCCATGGAAGAAACCTAGCCTAGGAAATTTCGCGATGCCTTCCAGAAGCCGTATTCTGATCGCCGATGACAACGAGGCCAATGTTGAACTCATGGAAGCCTACCTGGCCGGCCTCGATGTCCAAACGGAAATCGCCGTCGATGGCCAGGACACCCTCGATAAAGTCGCCTCATTCAATCCGCATCTGATCCTACTCGATATCATGATGCCGAAACTGAGCGGCTTCGAAGTATGTAAGCAACTCAAGAAGAACAAGGAAACCAGCCGCATCATGATCTTGATGGTCACCGCACTGAACGAACTGGGCGACATTGAACGGGCCGTTGATGCGGGCACGGACGATTTTCTCTCCAAACCGGTCAATAAACTGGAGCTCATCAAACGCGTTGAAAACATGCTTAAACTGCGCGATGTCGTCGATGAGAACGAACGGCTCCGGCGGTACATCGAGGAGATGGAACAGGGAAAATAACGACGACCAACATCCGAATGACGGTTGCATCCGAATCTGGCATGGTCTAGCCGGCATAGTTCATGAATTTCGTGCAATCTTCATGCCACCAGAATTTTTGTGTCGGCACCTTTCACTTCGCGGACCAATCGCGGCACGGCATAGCCAGGCAACTGGGTTCGGAGTGCTTCCACAATGGCCCGGCCCTTCTCCATGGGTACTTGGAAATGCGCCGCGCCCGCCACTGGATCGAGGAGGTGCAAATAATAGGGGATGACACGCCGATTGATGAGCCGTTCGCAAAGGGCCTGCTGGACTGAAACCGAATCATTCACACCAGCTAGCAGCACGGCCTGGTTCAGGACGGGGATACCCGCATCAACGAATCGTCCTAGGGCAGCGGTCACGGGCGCATCGATTTCTTGCGGATGGTTCACATGGATAACAACGATTGGAACCAGCCGGGAACCGGTCAACCAAGAAATCAATGAACTGGTAACCCGTTCAGGAATCATGATTGGCAAACGGGTGTGAATACGGAGGCGTTGGATATGCTCAATCCGCGCTAACCGGTCGATCAGGCTGGCGAGTATTGGGTCGACGACCATCAATGGATCCCCTCCCGAAAGGATAATCTCGTGGATGGATGGGTCGGCCGCGAGCGCTTCGAGGGCTGGCCGGAAGGAAAGTCCGGCCTGCCGGTTTTGGAAATGATCGTCTCCCGGGCATGGAATCCTTGGCTTATCGAGGGGGATGTTCTCTTCGAGCCCTGTTTCGGACCGGTTCCGAAAGTGGCGCCGGAAGCAATAGCGGCAGGCAACGGCACATCTGTGGGTCACCAGAAGCAGGGCACGGTGCGAGAATTTCTTGAGCAGGCCCGGCGCGTGGATGGCCGCCTGATCACCCACCGGATCCCAGCTGAAACCGGGTACCTCGGCCATCTCGGCCGCGGTGGGAAGCACCTGCAACAGGAGCGGATCGGTGGTGGAACCGGGCTGGATCCGGGCCAGATAGCCCCGTGGCACGAACAGGGGGAATTGGCCGATCGCCTGATTTGCACCGGCAGCCAATTCGTTTGGCAAGTGAAGCAGGCGGCATAGTTCCTCCATGTCCCGCACCGCGTCTTTCAAAGCCATACGCCAAGACCGATTCTCTGCCAGAATCTGTTTGGGGCGGACAAGAGCGGACAAGGACGATAAAATGGACACAACAGCTACTCGCAGTGGAAGGTGGCGTAATGGATGGACAGGCAAAATAATTCTAACACGTAATCAGGAAACGGCCCTGTGACAACATACAACACGAGTGAATTTAAGAAAGGGCTCAAAGTCCAAATTGACGGGACTCCCTTTTTGATGGTTGAGATGAATTTCCGCAAACCGGGGAAGGGAAACGCGCTCTACGAGTGCAAGCTGAAGAACCTGCTTCGTGGAACGGTCGTCGATCGCACCTATCGAGCGGGCCAGACGCTTGAAGCCGCGGATATCAGCGAGTTTACCGCCCAGTATCTCTACCGCCAGGGCGACAATTATGTTTTCATGAACAATAGCAGTTACGAGCAGTACGAACTCACGGCCGAGCAGGTCGGTGACTACTGGAAGTTCCTCAAGGAGGGCATGGATTGCCAGATGATGGTTTTTAACGACGCACCGATCACGGTCTCGCCTCCAAATCATGTCGTACTGAAGGTTGAATACACGGAACCGGCGGTCAAGGGGAATACGGCCACCAATGTCCAGAAGCCGGTCCATCTCGAAACAGGCGCCGAAATCCTGGCCCCCGCTTTCGTGGAAACAGGGGAATACATCCGTGTCGACACCCGAACCGGCGAATATATCGAGAGGGCAAAGGGTCCTGAATAGGAAGAATACCTCATGGCCTGGATACCAAAAAAACGCGTGGTCGTACCGTTCGATTTTTCCGATCAATCGATTCGCGCAGTTCAAACAGGGCTCGATTTGGTCGACGATCCAGCCAATCTCTTTGTCGTCCATGTTCTTCCGGAACTAGTCCCCACCGAGCCGGGGGTTATCTGGACAACAGTCGACGATAAGGACCGGCAAGAACATGCAACCGAGGCAATCCACGCCCGGCTGAGCGAAGCGAAATACAAGGGGATTCATATGCACGCCGAGATCGGCGATCCGGGCCATGCGATCGCCGATTACGCGCAAAATATCGATGCGGAACTGATTGTCATGCCGTCCCATGGTCGTACCGGCCTTTCGCGGCTGCTGATTGGTTCCGTCGCCGAACGCGTTGTCCGGCTCGCCCATTGCCCCGTGCTTGTGCTCCGCGGGCTCGAAGAGGCCAGCGCATAGCCGTGTCCAAGAAAGTCTACATCGAGACGGTTGGCTGTCAGATGAATGTGCTTGATAGCGAGCTCGTCATGGCCAGTCTGCGCAAAGCCGGGTATGGGCTGGCCGATTCTCCTCGCGACGCCGATGTCATCCTTTTCAACACATGCAGTGTTCGTCAACATGCCGAAGATAAAATCTACAGCGCACTCGGACGGTTAAAAATACTAAAGCAACGCCACCCGAACAAGATCATCGGTGTTCTTGGTTGCATGGCGCAGAAGGATCAGAAACAAATATTCCAGCGGGCAAAGCATGTCGATTTGATCGTTGGACCAGGGCAATTATTCCAGATAGCCGCGTTACTCCAGCAAATCGAAGCAGACGGCCGCCCGCGGATGGAGGTAAGTCTCGGCCGTCGGGATGGTTCCCGGATCCGGATCGCCCGAAGTCATGAAAGTTTCGATCCTTTACGGGATCCGGAAATGCGGCCAGTCAGATGTCAGGCGTACGTTCGAATCATGATCGGATGCGATAAGTTCTGCACCTACTGCATTGTCCCGAGCGTTCGCGGCCCGGAGCAGAGCCGCCCGCGGCGGGACATTCTGGCCGAAGTGAGGCAGCTTGCCGACGAAGGGTGCAAGGAAGTGATCCTGCTCGGCCAAACGGTGAACAGTTACCGCTACGTGGAAGGGGATACGTCGTGGCGGCTCTCGGATCTACTCGAGGCCATCGATGCCACGAACGGTATCCAGCGGATTAAGTTCGTTTCGAATCATCCCAGCGACATGACCGATGACCTCATGGATGCCGTCCGTGATCTGCCGAAGTGCGCCAGGTACTTGCATATACCGGCGCAACATGGCTCGAATGCCGTGCTGCGGCGAATGAAGCGTGGTTATACGATCGAGGAATACCGCGCGATGCATGCGCGTGCCATCGAATCGATTCCCGGCCTGGCAGTAACCAGCGATTTCATTGTCGGTTTTTGCGGTGAAACGGTGCTGGAATTCCAGGCCACATGCGACCTCGTCCGCGACTTGCGGTTCAAAAACAGCTTTATCTTCAAATATAGCGAGCGGCCAAATACAAAAAGTGCCGAACTCTACATCGACGATGTGCCCAATGCGGTCAAACGCCGCAGGAACAATGAGCTCCTCGCCATCCAGAACGCAATCAGCGAATCGGATAATCAACCATTCATCGGTCGGGATGTCGAAATCCTCGTGGAGGGCCCGAGCAAGGTAGCCGCCCAGCAAAATGATGCCAGCCAGATCTCGCAACTGACGGGTCGGACACGCTGCGACCGTATTGTCGTGTTCCCGGGCGGTCGCGAACATATCGGCCAGATTCTGCCAATTCGTATCGATGATGTGAACGCATTCACGCTGTTCGGGCATCTGACATCACCATATGCGGAACCAGAGATGTTACCGCTGCGAACCTGATTTCGTATGATCGAGTTACTCCGAAATCCATTTCCAGATGAAAACCTCGCCAGATGAGTTTCGATAATCTGCATCTGCTGCTCCATGCCAGTCAACCACCATCGTGGTTGGCCTCGTTGGGAGTCGCGGATCGAGCAGCGGCCCAGGCCAGTCTGGCAAGAATGATCCGGCTGGGAGTGCCACTCGATTTGATGGAAGGGATGATCCATCAGCTCAGTCGGGAATTGCCTCGTCTGGCGGATCCCGACATGGCCTTGAGGAACCTGGAGGCATTTGTCGAGGCCGCCCGCAGCCGGCTGGCACTGGCCGCATTATTGGATCGGGACCCGGAGGCACTGCCGACACTCCTGCCGTTATTTTCTGCCAGCCAGCACCTGAGTGAGGTTCTCGCCCGCGATCCAGAGAGTTACGACCTGCTCCGTGTCACGCAAGGCCGGCCGTTCGCACGGGATCACATGGTGGAAGAAATTGTCAACGAAGTCAATCAACTGGCGGACCGGAAACTGGTCCTGGCCGCGCTGCAACGCTACAAGAATCGTGGGATGCTCCGAATCGCCTACGGCGACATTGTCCGTGGGCATTCGGTGGCACAAGTGACTCGCCAAATTTCTTATCTCGCCGAAGCGATTGTTGAAGCGGCCTACGGGTTCGTTCGCGCCGATCTGGAGGAGAAACTCGGCGTCCCAAGGGAACCCGATGGTACGCCAACACCGTTTGTCGTCTTAGCGCTGGGCAAGTTGGGTGGTATTGAACTCAATTATTCCAGCGACATTGACCTGATCTTTATTTTCCGCTCAGACGGTCAAATGGATGGGCGGCGGCCGATCACGCACCAGGAATTTTTCGAGCGCCTTGCGCGGGAACTCATTCGACTCCTGAGTGAATCGACCGTTTATGGCGCGGTCTACAAGCGGGTGGATCTTCGCTTACGGCCAGAAGGTTCCCGCGGCCCGCTGGCGTGTAGTCTTCCCTATGCATTGGCCTACTACGATTCCAAGGGTCGAACTTGGGAACGTCAGGCCTATCTCAAAGCACGGCCAATCGCCGGCGATAAGGACCTGGGCCACCATCTCCTGCGAACCCTGGAACCATGGATCTACCGCCGGTTCCTGAGCCTGGCCGATATCACGGGAATCAAGACCCTGAAGAGACGGCTGGAAAAGCGTGCAAAACAGGAAGCTGGAAATCTTCGCAATGTCAAAGAGGGGCCTGGAGGCATCCGGGACATTGAATTTGTCATCCAATTCCTCCAGCTCCTCAATGGTGGAGAACTGCCTGCCATCCGAACCGGCAATACACTCGAATCCATTGCCCGCCTCGAAGAAGCCGGCTGCCTGACACCGGACGAGCGGGCTGTTTTGGAACCCAACTATAGCATGCTCCGCAAGCTCGAACACCGCTTGCAGATCATGTTCAACCTCAATACACGCATGCTACCAAACGATCCCGAGGAATTACACAAACTGGCGGTACGGATGGACTATAAGGGGTCCAAACACCGATCGGTCCGCGAATTGTTCGAGTACGATTTCGAACGGCGGACGCGTGGAAACCGTGAAATCCTACGCCGCCTGCTGCATGATCCCTTCAGCGACGAAGGGGATGCGGATCCGGAAATCGACCTGGTCAACGATCCAGATCCAAAGGAAGAGCAGATTGAGCAGGTGTTGCGGCCGTACGGATTTTTGGACATCCCTGCTGCGTACGAAAATTTGATGGGCCTTGCGCAAGAACCGATCCGATTCCTGTCCACGAGGCGTTGCCGTCATTTCCTGGCATCGATCGCACCACGCTTATTAACGGCCATCTCGAAGACACCAGATCCCGACGGAACGCTGATGATGCTCTGCCGGGTGAGTGACTCGCTCGGCGGAAAGGCAGCCCTTTGGGAACTCTTGAGCCAGAATAACGCGTCGATGAACCTGTACGTGACTCTTTGCACGGCTTGCCCCTACTTGGCGGGTATTTTGACCAGCCATCCCGGAATGGTGGATGAATTGATGGACAGCCTCGTACTGGAACGCTTGCCGACTTTGGGCCTACTCGAAGCCGAGCTGGCGGAAGTTGCCAAAGGGGCGGAAGACATCGGGCCCGTCTTGCACAGTTTCAAAAGTGCCCAACATCTTCGGGTCGGGGTTCGCGATCTCCTGGGAAAGGATGATATTCAGGCAACCCATCGGGCCCTGTCGGATATTGCCGAGGCATGTGTGCGGCGGATTGCCCTGGTAGAACAAGAACGGCTCATTGCCAAGTTCGGTCAACCAATCATCGGACCCTTTCCCCCCAAAAACGGGCATCCGGATATCGCGGATCCGATCCCATCCGAGATTCGGCATCGGGAAGGCCAGCCGTGCGAAATGATTATCCTTGCCCTGGGCAAAATCGGCGGGCGTGAACCGAATTACCACAGTGACTTGGATCTGGTCTTTCTTTACGAAGCCGAGGGCCAAACCGTCCCATCACACCACTCGATGCAGCCAACGACCAATGCCCATTTTTTTAGTGAAATGGGCCAGCGTATTATCCGCATGGCAACCCAATCGGGTTCGTACGGATTCCTCTATGAAATTGACATGCGGTTGCGCCCGACCGGTAAGAGTGGTATCCTAGCCGTCCCGGTCGAGGCTTTCGACCGGTATTTCGCAACGGGGGGCGGGCTCTTGTGGGAACGTCAGGCACTCTGCAAGGCCCGGGTGATCTATGGATCGCCTGCCGCAGCTGGATGGGCGATGCAGGTCGTTGCCAAGGCGGCCTATGGGCCCCGGTGGAAGCCCGAAGATGCCAAAGAAATTCGCAGCATGCGCATGAAAATGGAATCCGAGTCCAATCGAAATTTAAAACGAGGGCCTGGCGGAACGGTCGATATCGAGTTTCTCGTCCAGGCGCTTCAACTCAAATACGGACGCGACGACCCGACGATCCATGTCCCGGGAACGCTGCGGGCAATCGATGCTCTGCGTGAAGGGGGTTATCTTTCGGCGGATGATGCCGCATATTTCGACCGCAGCTATCGTTTTCAGCGGAGCGTCGAAGCACGGATCCGCCTGATGAATTCGGCCGGCCGTCACGAATTACCAACCGACGCGAAAGAGCTTGGCAAACTCGCGTTTTTACTGGGCTATGATGACCCCAACGAACTCGAACGTCAAGCGCTCGAAATCTTCCGCGAGAACCGGGCCCGGTTCAATCGCATCATCGACTTAGCTGCTCGACAGTGATCTCAACGGCCAGCGTCCTCCTTGCGATCCGACGCCTTCCTGCGCTTGTCAGAACGAAGATCTTTTGTTGTCGAGGTCCGCCCGTGTGGGCCGCGGGGTATTCCGGTGTGCTGCGCTTCGAATGTCAGGCGCACCAACTCGGCAATACTTTGAGCTCCCATCTTCTTCATGATGTTGGACCGGCGAAGTTCCACTGTCCGGAGCGCCAAACCCAGCTCTTCTTTTATTTCCTTATTAGTCGTCCCTCGCAGAATATGGTTGAGGACCTCAAATTCAGAATCGGTCAGCTGGGCCAAGCGGTGCCGGATTTTGGTGATGCGCTGCCGTTTCGTGCTCTCCTCAAGAGACCGATGGACAGCCGCCCACAATGTGTCATCATCGTAAGGCTTTTCCAGAAACGTGACCGCGCCACCCTCCATGGCCTCAACTGCCGATTTCGCATTGCCATAGGCGGTAATGATAATCAGCGGGATATCCAATCCGAGACGGGTTAGCTCGTTCTGCAACGCGATACCGCTCATACCGGTCAAACGAAGATCGCAAATCAAACAGTCTGGCCAATTGCTTTCGACGATCTCTTCAAATTCATCCGTTGATAGGGTTCCCAATCGCTCCATGGAACATGCCAAGAAATCTTCGGCCGATGAGAAACTCGTTGCCTGGAGCCCGTGGGATGTGATCAATGCCTCCAAGGAAAGCCTAGCGGCAGGATCATCGTCGATAACAAATACTCTTGCCTTGTCGTGGTCCATGTGAATTCCCTCTCCCTACGGTTAGAGGTTTGGGGGGAACTCCCTCGGAAAGCCGTATTATACAACCACACTGGATGATTTGCACGCAAATATTGATTTACTGCCGATTTCCGTGTGCAATTCCTCTAGGAAAGGGCTCGGCCAGATATGGATTCTGGCCGAGTCGTAAGGGTTCTTGCGGTTTCCTTGTCCTGGACACACCGTACCTGGAAGTTGTCCGAGATCCCAATGCTCTGTCAAGTTTCAATTTGGGGTAACTGTGCTCGTTCAAGGGTGATATGCCACGGTCTGGCGACCGTGGCTCCCCCAAGATGGAAAGTTGGCCGAGCACTAGATCAATAAACCAACTCCACACCAAATTGGGCACCATGGAGGATCATCGAGCCATTGGAGTCAATGACGCCAACAGCAGCCGTATCCGCAAAGTACATGGGGATCTGATTGGACGGTAAAGCAACACCCGAAACACCGATGACCCGATAGCCGCCATAAACCTGCCAGTGCTCAGCGAATTGATAGGTCACACCGAGTCGCAACTCGCCCAGCATCGCAAAATCATCCTTCGTGGATTCCACATCAAAATTCTGCCCAGCGTATGGCTCGCCAGGCGCCACCACCGCGAACCCACCCTCGCCCCAGATCAACGATCTGTGCTGGATATGGTTGTTGTAGATTCCGTATTTCCCGTCGCAGTAAACGGATAGGCGGTTGGTCAAACGATAGTTCGCGGCGCAACCGAGTTGGAATCCAAATAAATGATTTTTGGTATCGATATCGTAAAACAATTCATCTTCATTGCTTCCAAACGTGGTGTCGGCGTCATCGGTATCTAAATCGAGCCATTCCGCAATCCGCATATAGCGGAAACCCGCCGAGGCAACAATCGAGAATCGGGGAATGCATGGGACAGAACAGGGATCCCAGTTATTCCCGTAGGCATTGATCCCCCGGGCACCGAGTCCGCCAATCCCGTAGCCATAGCCGCCGATCATCGGGCCGTAGGGCCCGACGCCAACGGACATCGGGAAATAGAAGAGGTTCATTTCCAGGTTTTGAGCCTCGAAATAGCGAAAGACACGGTGCATCTGGGCATCGTTATACCAGTCGTTCACGGGACCCGAAATGGTACCATTGTCATATTCCAGACCGGTGAAATCGATCATGGAGTTCAGCGCGCCGGCAACTTCGGCGCTGGTCACAACCTCCTGGCCCGACTCTCCATAGAGGCCCCAAGCAACGAATTCCCAAGCAAGAGGATGACAGGCAAATGTACTCCCCACCCGGAGTTCATTGCCACCCTGCCAACCGGGCGACGCATCGCGGATACTTAATAGTTGCTGGTCCGCGGCGCTATCGATCCAAGTCATTGAGAATCCATTCTCGTCGTCACGCGTCATGACCAGGCCATAAATGCCACCAAACCAGTGCCGGCAACCTCCACCACATCCACAACCACCCCGCCGATAGGCACGCCGAATTATCTCACAAGAATCATCCGTTCCTTGACAACCTCCGGGGCAGTTCGGCCCGTTGAAGATTTGGCCAGGAACGGCAAAGGAATACGGCACAGCAAGCGGCATCGCAGGTGGCATAACACCATTCGAAGCGGAATCTGGTGGCACCGCGGGCAGAGCGGGCTCGGGCACAGCAGGTGGTTCCGCAACGGGGCCGGTCTGGGCCACCCGGGCGGGCAGGGAACCCGCATAGGTGACCGGGTGGGGATAACTGGTGGCTGGATAGCCACTTGGTGCTATGGAACTGGATACCGGGGGAACTGTAGAACCGGCGACTGGATAGCCGCCCATCGAGGAAACAGGGGGAGCGCCATAATATGGCTGCTGGGCAAAAGTAAGGTCCGTGGTCAGCGCCAAGACAAGGCAACTTGTCCATATGGCACTAGGCACTAATAAACGTTGCAAGGCCATCTGAAGTCTCCTATTTCCATGGAGGGTTAAGAATCCTTAAGGAAGCGGGGATTTAAAATTGGTCCACCGCTCCGACATTATTAAATGGCACATTGGATGGAGAGCGTATCTCTGATGGATCGTTTCCATCCTTCTCTTGCATCGACGTTCACCTGGCATCGGGTTCCACAATAGCCGATTGTGTGGCAGATTTTTTCAAGATCCTCTGGTTCATTTGAAGTAATTACTGTTTCTGGAACGGAATGCCTTGCGCCACCAGAAAAGTTTGCCCGTGCTACTTAGCCCACATATTTTATGAACTTTCGGCTGAGCGCCCGCCATGGTTCCGGCTGTTTCCGGAAAACCACATGCGATCCGAGGGAATGATGCCTTTTAGCGACAATGAAATGGTTGATCCGGCCGGATTTTTTCAACCTAATGTCAAGTAATTCAAGAAGTTGAATCCATTAGGTTGTTCCATTTCTCTTTCCAGGCGCACGCAATGCAATGAGGTTCTCTACAAGTTCCCCTCGGACTAGAGGCCTTAGCGTGCGTTATGTTTTTCTAATACTTTTCGTTCTTTATATGTTTTTTCACATAGCATGTGGCTGGACGGCCATTCCGGCCGAATCACCCGACGATGGGAATGTTTGGGTTCGTACGGTGGACGGCTGGGAGAAATCGTCGAGCTGGCGGATTCGAAGCCCCTTGCCTGCCGCGCTCCATCCACTTATTTTCGCCACGTTCGAGTTGTTGGCTGCACTTCTTGCACTCATCGGTCTATCGGCCGATAAGAACCAATCATACACGCTCGACCAGGTTCCCACTCACGCGCCGAATCAACCGGCGCATCTCGAGCACACTTATCGTCGATAGGACACGGTGCACAGGCAGACCACAGAGTGCCGTTACTGTATCGATCATGGTCGGCGTCGTATCGATGGCCTGCAGAACCTGCTGCTCGATCTCGTTGAGTTTCAACTCGGCCGGGTGTCGGACAGTTCTTCCATCCCCGCGGGGAGTTGTTTCGACGAGTGGTCCCAGTTCATCCAGGATATCATCGACGGATTCGACGAGTGTTGCTCCATCACGAATCAATTGATGGCAGCCCCGCGATTGTCGCTGATCCACGCGGCCAGGGACGGCAAAGACGTCGCGGCCCTGTTCCATGGCGTGGCGCGCGGTGATCAAGGCACCGCTTCGGTGGGCCGCCTCGACGACAATCACACCCAGCGACAATCCGCTGATGATCCGGTTCCGCTGGGGGAACATACCGGACAAGGGCTCCATCCTAGGCGGCTGTTCGCTGAGGAGTGCTCCACCGGCAGCGACGATCGCGTCGGCCAATGGCACATGTTCCGGGGGGTAGATGTTGACCAGACCGCTGGCGAGAATCGCGATGGTTCGTCCGCCAGCAGCCAGAGCGCCTCGGTGCGCCGCCCCGTCGATTCCCCGTGCCAGCCCGCTAACCACAGTGATTCCAGCCCGCGCCAAGCCACTGGCCAGACGCTCCGCCTGAACCAAGCCGTATCGCGACGCATGGCGCATCCCAACGATTCCCACAGCCAGCCGATCCGATGGCAGGATCTGTCCACGCACGAACAGGAGGCCCGGCGGGTCGTGGATCTCCGCCAAGAGCCTCGGAAAATCGTCATCCGTATCCAGCATCAACCGTAAACCGTGCTGGCTGGCAATCCGGAGTTCCGCCTCCACATCGATTGTCTCTTCCGCCGCGGCGATTCGTTTCGCCAAGGTGGGCCCAATCCCCCGGACGCGGCACAGTTCACTCGGCGCTGCGGCTAGGATTGCAGCCGGTGTTCCAAAATGCGACAGAAGTTCCCTGCGCAGGAGCGGGCCGACTCCTGAGACCATGGCCAAGCGAACTGCCGAAATCACGTCTTGGGAAAAGGACTCGGCGGAAGCATCGGATTCGCTCATCTCCTTGTGCCCTCTGAATCATGCGTTCATGGACGCCAGGATCGCGTCGGTTGGCACATGACCAACCAGATCAACATCACCCAACCGGGATGGAAGCACAAATCGCATCTGGCCCTCCGCGACTTTCTTGTCCCGGCGCATCAGATGGAGCACATCGTTTGGGTTCACCTCCGGCAAGTCCGTCGGCAATTTTAGACGACGCAGCAATCTGGCCTGCCGGTCGACAACCGCTGCATCGATCCGTCCCAACCGCGCGGCCAGCCGCGCGGCGCATTGCATGCCGATCGCCACGCCTTCGCCATGCAAGAGCCGTTCGTACCCGGTGGCTGCTTCGAGTGCATGACCAAAGGTGTGCCCATAGTTCAACACGGCCCGCCGGCCCGATTCTTCCCGTTCATCCGTTTCGACAATATCCGCTTTCAGCTGGCACGAACGGGCAATGATGTGGATCAGTGTTTCCGGCGCGCGAGCCAGGATCGCATCGGTGTTCTGTTCAAGAAATTCAAAGAACTCCTTATCGAGGATCACTCCGTATTTGACCACTTCCGCCAGACCGGCGATATACTCGCGCTCAGGGAGTGTCGCCAGGACATCGACATCGATCAACACGCCTAGCGGTTGCCAAAATGTGCCAACGATATTCTTTGCCTCGGGTAAGTTCACCCCTGTCTTGCCTCCCACCGAACTGTCGACCTGGGCAAGAAGCGTTGTCGGCACTTGGATGAGGTCAAGGCCCCGGGCAAACGTCGATGCCACAAATCCGGCCAGATCGCCCACAACACCACCGCCCACCGCGAGGACCAGCGACTGGCGGTCCGTCGCCGCATCCAGCATGACCTGCCATAGCTCCGCAGCCACTTCAGGTGATTTGCTGGGCTCACCCGGCTCGATCGTCAATATGTTCACATCCAGCTCTTGTTCAGAAAGCCGTTCGGCTATCGGATCGGCATACAAGGCTTCGACATTCGAGTCGGTCACGACAACGACGTGCATCGCCGGCCGACAATGACGCACAAATGCATCCACTCCACAAAGGAGCCCGGTGCCGATCTGGATATCGTAGCCCCGCCGGGCCAACCGAACTTGGACGGTCGTTGCTGTCGCCATGAAATAATGTCTCTCGTTTATCTTGAAATGGATTTTTCCTAACCATGGAGTGTCTCCGTTTGTGATCCGCCGTCAAGAGGCGGCTGGGTGCAATTTCTTGTGGGTAATGAACTTAGCTCACGGAGTTGTCAATCAACGAAACCCAAATCCACGAAAAATTGTCTGTCGAACCAAAGATCTCGTGCGTTTTTTATCGTTATCCCCCGTTGCACAATGGTTCGGAATGAAGTACGATACGAATGACGTTATTGAGACTGAATCTCGTTCTCGTTCAAGGCTTCCACGGTGCCCAACTTGCTACCCATCCACGTTCTCATGACGGGCCAGACTGGATCTGTCCAGAAGATCATTGGGAATGCAAATGTTGTCCACCGACTTGCCGAACTGGGGATACGGTCGGGTGCCCGGCTGGAAATTGTCCAACATGGGAGCCCCTGTATTATCCGGCTCAATGATAGCAAATATTGCTTCCGCGACACGGATTCCATTAATGTGCTCGTGCAAGTGGATTAAAGGCCTCATCCATACCCTCCGTGGATAATACAAAACGTACCCTGGTCGCATTGGTCGGCAATCCCAATTCGGGCAAGTCCACGGTGTTCACCGCGCTCGCCAGAATCCGGCAGCGCGTTGGCAATTATCCTGGTGTCACGGTCGAGAAGAAGACGGGGGATATGATGGTTGGTGATCAGCGGATCACGCTGATCGACTTGCCCGGTACGTATAGCCTGGTACCGAATTCGATTGACGAACGGGTGGCCGTCGATATCCTGCATGGCCGGTCGCCCAGCTCCACACCGCCCGATGCCATTCTCTGTATCTTGGACGCAAGCAATCTGCGGAGGAACCTGTATCTGGCTAGCCAAGTCCTGGAACTTGGGATCCCAACAATCCTTATCCTCAACATGATCGACGTGGCCTGCAGGAGGGGGATTGGTATTGATGCCGAGCTATTGGCAAAGCGGCTCGGAGTACCGGTCGTCGTGACTCAAGCAAACAGGGGAATGGGGATCGATGCAATCCGGGAACTGTTGGGGCGGCACGACCAATTGGTATCCTCATCGATCCGTCTGAATACCCGGGAAGCCGATGCCCGTTATGCATGGATCGATGGGATCCTGAATGGTGTGGTGCAAACCAATTCCCGGCCAAGTACCGATCGAAGCGATCGCATGGACCGGTTTTTCTTACACAAAATATGGGGGAGCCTCTTTTTTTTCATCGTAATGGCCCTGGTCTTTCAAGCCGTTTATGCCTGGGCCGAACCAATGATCCATGCGGTCGATACCTGTGTCAGCTGGGTAGGCAATCTAGTGGCACTAGCGTTGCCCGATGGTATCCTCCAATCCCTTGTTTGTGATGGGATCCTCGCTGGTGTCGGCGCGGTCCTTACCTTTCTGCCCCAAATCCTCCTTTTATTTTTCTTTATCGCGGTTCTCGAAGACTGCGGGTATATGGCCCGGGCCGCCTGCTTGATGGATCAATGGATGTCCAGAGTCGGCCTTAGCGGGAAATCATTTATCCCGCTTCTGGCATCGTTCGCCTGCGCGGTGCCGGGGATTATGGCCACCCGAGTGATCGAAAACCGCCGTGACCGACTCGTCACGATGTTGATCGCTCCGCTGATGTGTTGCAGTGCTCGGCTACCGGTCTATACCCTGCTCATTGGGGCATTCATACCGAAGCACCATTATTTGGGAAACTGGATTGGATTGCAGGGAATCACGCTAGTCTCTTTGTATGTCCTAGGTATGTTGGCGGCTGTCATTGTGGCGATTGTGTTGAAGAAGACCTTGCTGCGCGGCGAGACACCATCGTTTATCATGGAATTACCCGCCTACAAGCGTCCGTCGATCAAGCTCGTCCTGTACCGTATCCTCGAACAGGGTTGGGAATTTATCCACCAGGCGGGAACTCTGATCCTGGCGGTCACGATTCTCGTCTGGGCGGCGGCGTATTTCCCGCGCGATGTCAAAATCGAGGAAACCTATCAAAGGGAACTCCATTCCCTGGCGATCTTGGACTGCACCGAATCCGCCGAGCACGATCCGTCGATTGACGCGGCGGCGATTGCTCGGCGCCAAAAAGAGATTCATAACCTGTTCCGGGCCGCCCAGATGCAGCAGAGTTATCTGGGCCGGGCCGGGCAATGGATCGAGCCGGTTGTCCGACCACTCGGTTGGGACTGGCGCATTGGCTGCAGCGTGATCGCGTCGTTCCCAGCCCGTGAGTCGGTAATCAGTGCGCTGGGGGTTATATACCACCTTGGCGAAGAACAGGATGAGAGTTCACCAACTCTCCGGGAACGCCTACGCCAGGCAACCTGGAACGGCTCCAACCGGCCTGTCTTCACGGTCCCGGTTGCCCTGTCGATCATGGTCTTTTTTGCCCTCTGCGCGCAGTGCGTTGCGACACTCGTCGTGATCCGGAATGAAACCAAGAGCTGGCGATGGCCAGCCTTCACGTTTGCCTATATGACGATTCTGGCCTATGTCGCAGCCCTGATTACGTATCAGGTCGGTACCCATTGGTTTTCATAACATTGATCGATGCCTGAATTTCTCCAGTTAGCAATCGTCGTCATCGCAGTTTTCCTGGCAGCCGGATACCTTTTAGGGCGCTTACGGCGGACCCTGTCGGATAAAAAACACCCCGCGTGCCGCCGGTGCCCAAACATTTCCGTTCTCTCTGACCAATGGGGAAACTCTGTATGGCAACGTTGTCTATGTCGGCACTCCCGCCGAGGATGCGGACTTCGACAATGATGGCGATGTCGACGGCTCTGATTTCCTGGTTTGGCAGCGTGGTTTCGGCGCTGCGGGGGGACCGGATGAGGGCGATGCCAACGGCGATGGTCTTGTTAACGAAGCGGACCTTGCGATTCTGAAAATCCAATTCGGCACTGGTGGAGTGCCCGGCGGTGCATCCGCGATGTCCGTGCCGGAACCGGCAAGCCTCTTCTTGATCCTCGTGCTGGCATTGGGGGCACGGTTGGCTAGCCGGATGTTCTCATAACCTTTCAAGAAAGCCTACAGCGGCGGGAACGCTCGTCCAACGAGCGTTCCTTCGCCCTGAGGACGATACTGGCCTGGGCTGGATTGCACGGGGGCCCTATAATTCGCGGCCGCTTGGACCCATCGGCGGGATATGCCGGTGATTTCACAGGATGATTCCATGCCCACGATCTTATGCCCACGATAGCGATCTTGAACCAGAAGGGTGGTGTTGGCAAGACATCGACCGCCGTCAATTTAGGTGCCGCGTTGGCTCGGGCCGGGCAACGTGTCGGTCTGATCGATCTTGATCCACAGGCCCACGCGTCGCTCCATCTAGGCCTGGATCCCACCCAAGAGCGGCCGACAACGTATGACCTGCTGACTGGCGATATCGAGCTGGAGGAGGTCTGGCAGGAAGTTGCTCCGGGGTTGATCGTCGCCGGTTCCCATATCGACCTGGCGGCTGCCGAGGTCGAACTGGCCGGTGTGGTTGGGCGGGAGGTGATTCTCCGCGACAAGTTGGCGGCTAACCAGGAACGCCTCGACTATGTCCTGATCGACTGCCCGCCATCCCTCGGTGTGCTAACGCTGAACGCCATGGCGGCCGTGGGGGATATTCTGCTTCCCCTGCAGCCGCACTTCCTGGCCCTGCATGGACTGAGTAAGCTCTTAGAGACAATTCGCCTCGTCGCGACTCGGCTTAATAACCGGCTTCGGCTGACTGGAGTCGTCCTTTGCCTGTTCGACACGGGCACCCGCCTGGCATCCGAGGTCGCGGCCGATGCCGAAACATTCTTTTTGGAAGCTCGTGGCAAGGGCTTGCCGTGGAGCGATGTGCATCTTTTCCAGACTCGTATTCGGCGCAACATTCGCTTGGCCGAAGCACCCAGTTTCGGGCAATCGATTTTCGATTACGCCCCCACATCGAACGGGGCCGCCGATTACCGGGCATTGAGTATCGAATTGGCCGATCACTTCACGAAACGGCGATGGACGGCGGCCTGATCTTTTACTGGTCGGTATAGACCCGCGTGCTTTCTTCTTTCGTGATCGGCTGCTGGACTTCACTGGTGGTGACTTGGACACGGAACCGCTGGTCGCCGGGTTGTATGCCTTGCACATCGACACGGTAGGTCGTGTCGGCCTTGGGCGCAAGCCGAGCGAGTGGAGCGAAAATGACCTGCCCCTGGTCGATCTGGTGTTGGACAGGACCATTGGCATCGGTTGCGGTCATGCCGGGCGGCAAGATCGCAACCACTTGGAGGTTGGTCGCTGTTTTCGAGCCTTGGTTGACGACCCGAACTTCATAGGAGGTTTCGCCCCCAACTTCGATGGGATCATCGACATCGACCACTTCGAACATAATGGCTGCCAGGCCCTCCACAACCACTGGCTGCTCGGTCTGATCGGCCAGTCCTTGAGCGGCCTTCGTTTCAACTTGCAACCGCTGTTCACCCGCCTCGACGGCCAGCATGACCAGTTCGACAGTGCCCCGTTCGTTGGGAGGCAGTTCCGCCAGGCTCCAATGGACCGTGTGGGAAGACGCATCATATTCGCCCAGGTTATTCGCCTTGACGAACTGCATCCCCTTGGGCAGCCGAGTGACCAGTTCGATATCCTTTGCGGATGCCGTGCCTGGATTGTCGACAGCAACAACATAGGTTGCTTCGCGTTCCAGATAGCGCCGGCTTGGTCCATCAATCGAGACCCGCAGGTCGGGCGCGATCACCTCGAAGTCCAAGGTACTCTCGACATGCAAGTTGGCATCACCTTGGGCAACAAGCCGGTTGTGGACGATCCCGGCCTGTTCGGCAGTCAGGACGAGATCCAGTTTCCGCGTCTCACCCGCCTGCAGGGTACCAATTTCATACTCAAGCGATGGGCCACTCGGGTGGCTGACACCTTCGGGGATATTTTCAAGCAGCATGACACCGGTAGCATCTCCGCTGCCTGGATTGTGGATTTCCACGGAGACAACATGTTCATCGCCAATCATCACCTGGGGCCCTGCCGTTGTACGGAGTTCCAACAACGGCCGCGTGCATCGGGTCCGAATGGATGCCTGGGAGGCGAACGAGACGGTGGCTACACTGCCAATATCGCCTTCCTCGGTCGGCATCAGCTGCACTTCGATCGATTGCTCCTCACCCGGCCCGATTGTTCCGATATCCCATACGAGTTGCCCATTGGCGGCCTGGTTCGCCTGCGGTGATGAGGCAACATATTGGGTTCCCTGGGGTATGTCATCGTACACAAGCACCTGGTGGGCCGCTGAACGCCCGGTATTTCGGACAAGGATTTCAAACGTACACTCTTTGCCGACCTGGATCTCTTCCGGGGCCCTTTTTTCGATCGTCAAACTCGGGGCTTGGGGGCCTTCGAGGGCCTGTTCACCGGGTCGACCCATGCCATTGCCGGTCAGGATATTGGATTGGGCCTGCAGCGATTGCGGCGTGAGCATGGCACCGTCATTCGGTGTTCCAGCGATTGAGGATTGGTTGATCGGCAGAGGTCCCGCGGGCACCAGCGGCAAGGAAGGACGCAGATCCGTCGACTGGGGACCGAGCGGTTGTTCTGTCGCCGACAGTGCTTGGGATGGAAGTGCCACATTGGTTGTGTTCTGCCGATCCATTGGATCGATGGAATTGGAGTCGCTCGGCGGGAAACTGCCTGGCAACGGTGTCGGTCCAGGGGGCGCTAGGGCAGGCGATGGGGAGTCGTCATCCCCAACGGCTGGGGTTGGGACTCCATGCGCCGCGGGTCTCACCGGTGCGTTTGGGATGGATCCTAGTGGCTGGGCTTCGGATTCTGCTTCCGGTGCGATTGTGCGTGGTTCATGGATTGCCCGGACACCGGCAACCGCAGTTGGCACGTCCGCTGCCGGTGGCCCGGCCAGATCATTCCCCGCAGCGATTGGAGAGGGGCCAACCGGTTGATAGCGTAGCGGATTCGGTTCATCGACTCGCTGATCCTGTTCTTCCATACTTTGGCCCCGGGCTAGCATCGACGCATTGGCCATCCCACGGTTTGACACCGGAGTCACATCGGGCATTTTGGAAGAAGAAACATAGCCGTCCGCATCGACTTCCGGCGATGGACCCGGGGCAACTGCTTGAGGTATTGCGGCCGGAGTCAGGACCGTAGGGGTGATTGCACCCTGATCCGTGGAATACCATGTTGAGGACACATCCGAATCAGACGATTTAAGCACATTTTTGGAAGTCTCGTTCTCTGCTGTCGAGCTGGGATCGGTGGCCGATCGGTTGCGTTGGATCCACCAACCGGCCGCCACGGCCAGACTCAGAACAACGAGAACCGCACCGAATCGAAATTGTTTGCGTTTCATGGTTTGATATCCGCTTCCTTTCGGATCACCGCGAGACAACAACAGGGCGAGAGTGGGGCCATTGCTCGCGTGGAGTACTTCCTTTTCCTGCCTGACACACCCATGCCACAAGACCGATTTACCCTCGGGCATACGATCTTCAAGAAGTGCGGCCCGTTCGTACCAAATTTGGTCCCATTGGTATAGATCAGTTCCCTTCCGATGCATGCTAGCACGGATGATTCCATCGTCGGGCTAGTCCGGATGTCGCGATTTTGGGAGATGTCTGCCGACTCTCGGCCTTCTTTGGGTATCTTTCGGCCTGTGGCTCGGTCAGGAGACCGGCCACAACGCAGGTCAGGAGACCGGCCACAACGCACCGACTTGTGTCGCGGTCAGGAGACCACGACACAACCGCGCGGGCCACAACGCACGTACTTGTGTCGTGGTCGGGAGACCGTGCCTTATCCTGGTGAGGTAAAGGGGGTAACTGGGAGACCCGTTTGGCGCCGGACACGGTCCGCGATGGCATCCAATTCCGATGGGCCAAGTGGTGTGACGAACGGTTCGGCCGGCGTCCGGGCGACCGTGTAGACTTGCACGCATTGAATCCGTCCCCCGTTATTCTGGATTGTTGCGAGCCGGTCACAGTAGGCATCGATTTCGTCGCGTGGTGGCGGTTGGCCATCGATCCGCATGAAAAGTGATTGGATTACGAGTGGCCGGATTTGGGCAGCGGCCGTGATATTGTCCACAATGCGCTGGAACGGGACTGGCGCGCGATTGATCCGCCGATAATAGGCTTCGGTACCGGCGTCAAGTTTCGCCCAGATTTCGCCTTGGTTGGTATCGAGAATTGCCAGGCCGTTGACAACATGCCGTTTATGGAATTGGCTGGCATTCGTGATTAGGACAAGTTTCACTCGATGAAAAAATGGATCCGCCTGCTTTTTCGCATTCAAGAGTGCCGCGCAGGAGGCAATGATTTCATCGAAGTTTCGATAGGTGGTCGGTTCGCCATCGCCGCTGAACGCGATATCATTGAGCCGTCTGAGTTCTTGCGGAGTTTCTTGGAATTTTTCGGATTGCCAGATCTGGCCCGTTACAACCAGCTGCAACATTGAATCGAGTTCGGCCAGTAGTCTATCCATCGCGACGAACCGAGTTTCACTCCGCATCGTCCGATCGACCTGGCAGTAGATGCAATTGAAGTTGCAGATTTTGTCCGGATTGAGGTTCACTCCAATCGACAGGCCACCTGCCCGGCGGCTAAGCACCGGATAGACAAAGCGATTTGCTTCAAACGACCGCTCATGTCGGGAATGCAGGGAATGTGAAGACATCAAAGCGCAGCCCGCTATGTGGCCGAGGTAGCATAGCGCCCACCGGAAACCGGGTGCAGCGAGGCGAATCGTTCAACTCAGGGACCCTTGGCGATGCCGCCGGCCGTAAAAAATCAGTCCGCACGCCATACTTCCGTGAACTCATCGATCGCGACGGTCGTCAATTCACCATCGTCGCGTTTGAGAACGATCATATCCGACCAGACTTTATCATCGTAGTGACGGTCGAAGTGCAGGCCGTGCCGGCGGCGTTCAGTCCGGACAACTTCGCCGGCCGTTTGAACATGCCAGCGGGTTAGACCAACCTTCACTTCATGGTCAACGACCACCTTATCGCCCGATTTAAGTTGGGATAGGATACAACGCGGCATGGGGAGTCAATCGACTTCTTTTTCATCGATCCAGGACATGAGCCGCCGGAGTCGCCGGCCGACTTCTTCCAGTGAATGTTGTCGTTCACGGCGGCGGAGGGCCTTGAATTTGGGGGCACCGGCCTTATTTTCCAAAATCCATTCCCGCGCAAATTCGCCATTTTGCACTTCCGTCAGGATCTTCCGCATCTCTCGTTTGGTTTCCTCGGTGATGATCCTCGAACCCCGAGTGTAGTCACCGTATTCGGCCGTATTGCTGACACTGTATCGCATGTAGCTCAATCCGCCCTGGTAGAACAGGTCGACAATCAGTTTCAATTCGTGCAGGCATTCAAAGAACGCCATTTCTGGCTGGTATCCGGCCTCGACGAGTGTATCGTAGGCAGCCTTCACGAGTGCCGACACGCCACCGCATAGCACGGTCTGTTCCCCAAAGAGGTCGGTTTCAGTTTCCTCGGCGAATGTCGTACGAATCACACCCGCCCGCGTGCCACCGATTCCTTTCGCATAGGCAAGTCCTATCTGGAATATTTCGTCCGGTGCGCCATCGCTCGTGGCAATCAGGCACGGCACACCGCCACCGGCAACGAATTCGCTGCGGACCAGATGGCCGGGCCCTTTCGGGGCGACCAGCAGCAAATCGACACCTTCGGGCGGTTCGATCTGCCCAAAATGGACATTGAATCCATGCGAGCATAACAGGATGTTGCCAGGTGAAAGGCGGTCGCAAATATGGTTGCGGAAGATGTCCCCTTGAATTTCATCGGGCAGCAGAATCGAAACGATATCGGCTTTCTTCGCGGCTTCTTCGATCGCCATCGGCTCAAAACCATGGCTGACCGCCAGGTCGTAATTGGGGCTCTCCGGCCGATCGCTCACAATGACACGCACTCCGCTGTCTCTGAGGTTCTGTGCGTGCGCATGCCCCTGGGAACCGTAACCGAGGATTGCAACAGTCTTTCCTTTGAGCACCGCCAGATCGGCATCTTTATCGTAATAAATCGTTGCTGCCATGAAGGAGTTCCTTTACGGATATCAATTGTTTGTACGGCTGGTTTCGACGCACTTCATTTCTCATCCATCCCGGCAAACCTGCGTACGCCGGTATTTGGGTGGACATGCTTCCCGATCCCGCGAACCATTGCGATGCGTCCGGTGCGCACCAGTTCGACAATCCCAAAAGGCCTCATCAGATCAATGAACGATTCAACCTTCTTCTCCTGGCCAGAGATTTCGATGACCACCTGTTCCGGCGCGACATCGACAATGCGACCTCGGAAAATCTCAGTCAACTCACGGATGTCGGATCGTTTTTCAGGCGGGGCTTTGACCTTCAGCAGCATCAGATCCCGCTCGACATGCTCCTGGGCACTGATATCATCGACCCGGACAACCGTGACGATCTTCTCAAGCTGCTTGCGGACCTGCTCCAGGACACTATCGTCGCCGACCACCACGAATGTCATCCGCGAGAGATGGGGATTTTCCGTTTCACCGACTGCCAAACTATCAATATTGTAACCCCGTGCAGCCAGCATGCCGGAAACGTGCGCCAGGACACCAGGGACATTCTGGACGATTGCTGAAAGGACATGACGCATCATGAAATGCTCCTGGAATAGACTAATGTAGAGATAATATCGCCCTTCCTATAGATCGACAAGCGGCATGGGGGGACGGTTCGCTGGTGGACGCCGTCTTGGGGTGTGGCCCGCGCCCCATCATCATTTGCCAATGTCGAGTTTGGCCCATCGCTTCGTGGCAAGTTTCTTCGGGCCCTCGGCTGTCACCATTCCATTCTCTTTGAAAGTCAATGA
>JAFGFZ010000510.1 GCA_016930815.1 Pirellulales bacterium
GAAACCAGGGCGGTCAAATTGGAGTATCGCACCGATGCGAAGGTCATATCCTACAAAATACATGGTATCCATTCGCCCATCACGAGACGGCCCAACATCGTCATCACCCACATGTAGCGATTCCATGCCAAGTTACCATGCCGGTGTAAGGTGCGATGGCATACCGAATGCAATTGCGGTCTCGAAATGAGCGAAAGGGATATCTATCTCTGATGCTCGACCGCCGGATTTCGGGTAAGACAACCCAGGGCGGCGTGACCGCTCGAAAACTCGCGGTCCCTTGCCCTGGGCTGGAATATTTAACGCTTTCAGCGTATGATGCAAAACAATCCATTCGGAGAAGCCCGGCTTTTTGAAAAAGCCGGGCTTCTGTGTTTAAACAAATGAGACCTTCCGATAATTGATCGCGATGAGCACCATGAATTGGCATTCAACAGCGCGCCATCTCTTCGATAATGAATCGCTTTCCGGAAAACCTAGTGACTATGCCAAGCATAATCAAGAATGTGCAAGAAAAATGCTCCATTGTGGAGTCGAATTCATGAAGGATTCATCGAAGTACGTCAAGATTTTCCTTCTTCTTCCCCTTCCACCTTTCCTTGCGGAGTTGTATAAATAGGGTGTATAAGCCGTTTTCTGGGAGACAAAAGAATAAATCAAGATATCTGCTGTCCAAAATTCGATCCATCACCATGGGATGATAAAATCGTTACTTTCGACAAGAAGAAATTCATCCGGGATAGTGTCTTCACGATGTTCTACATTCCGATCAATTTCGGACATATTATGAGAAGGCTGGACAGAAAAGTGAGGGATTCTGGCGGCGCGATACCTGATTGGCTTTGCCTGTCAGATCATACTTCAAAGTGGAATATGGACGTTTATCTGGCTGTTGATAGAGAAATACCCAATGTGGAAAATGTCACACTGATTGGAAAGATTTTTTGCAAAGTCTATGAAGGACCGTACAAAGATACAGGGAAATGGTGCAAAGATTATGAATCTCTGGCAAAGACCAAAGAGTTGAATATTAAAAAATGGTTTATGTGGTATACAACATGCCCAAAATGCGCGAAAAAATATGGCAAGAATTATGTCGTCATCATGGCAGAAGTCAATTAGTTCTTGTGGATCAATTGGAAAAGTGTCCAATCGGGTTGGATGTTGAATAGGTGCGGAGGTAAGGCACTGCTAGAAAAGAATGAAGCGAGGAGCCAGAACGATTTAAAAGGATGTGATTAATAGTTCTGTCCCGTTTTCTAACCTAATGTTTTCTAATACAAATCGTATAAGCGGCGCCGTTGAGAACGCTGCGATCACCTACATAGCGGTGGAATCCTGAATCGGGATCGTTGATTGTGTCGACTGTTGTCGCACAATAAACGCTGACATACCAGCGGCCTGGTGTCAGATCGCGTTGAATCGTTTTGGTCCCACCGCGTCGGATGTCGAAATAGGTCGCGTGCTTGCGAAACGCGAGGGACTTGTCGGACAGAAACAGGTGCAGATCCACGTTTTGATCGGAGGACAGATCGATTTTCACGCGGGGTTCCTCCGGCGAGACGTCAAACGCAAAATGATGGTACTGCCGGTCGCCGATTTTCGCCTCTTCGGGCTTATTGTCGCTCCAGCAGCGATCCATCTTTCTCGGTTCGCCGTACTGCAACATGGCTTTTAACTGAGATTGCCCCGTGCCTTCTAGCGCATACAGAAAGCACGCTTCGGTTAACGCCAGCTTTTCTCCGTCGCTGTTTGCTTCCGGGTGAGAACCGATATTGACGATTCGGCCCATATTTTCATCCGGCCGGTAGGCCCAGACGGCTGCCCCGCCGTCCGTCTTATGCCCTGGATGATCGTATCGAGCCAGCACTTCGACTTCAGGCATGCCATCGGAACCTTCGTCCACGCACAGCCAGTTCCCGCTGTTATGATAGACATCCTTGATGGCATAGTCGTCACCGAAATCACGGTACCGCAGTAGCGGCGAATCGCCGGGAATCCGATGTCCGATATGCATCTTCTTGATACCGGTGTTGAGCGTGTTGAATGGAAAGATATGTAAATACCCCGGCCGTGGCTCGGAAAGGTCATCGACATTCCGGCCGCTCAGGAAAGAACCCGCGCACGAACCGCAATAACTACCACCGGAGCGATAGAATTGCCGCAGCCGCTCGCGGCCCGTTTGCGTCAGCGACATGCCATGCCTGGTCGCTCCGCCGCCATTGACGTACAGCATGCGGAATCGCGGCTCGCCGTCCGGATACAATAAGACACCGTTTTCATCCGCCGGATTGCCAATCAACATTTGATTCTGCCAGGAAGCATCCGATCCGGCGTAATATTCATATGCCAACCCCAGCGATTCGGCAGCGTAAAGCGTCTTTCGGCTAGTGAGGTTCTTGCCGCCGCTCATGAAAATATCTTTATAGAAGCCATCGGCTTGACGAGCTGTCGCGCCGGACGATTGATGCGCAACAGGCCGATCGTCACAGGCAAGTTGGATCAGCCGACGGAAGGCATTTCGCGGGCGTGTTGTTGATTTGGTTTGCGTCAGTACCATGCCAATCACGTCGTTGGCCGGATCGGCCCAGAAATAGGTGCCGTCGGAACCGGTGTGTGAGAAGACACCTCCCGGCTCGGCAACTTTCCAACCCAATCCGTAGGTCTTGGCTGCCTCGCAGTGAGCTGATTGCGGATTGGTCATCTCTCGTACGGATGCCGGTGATAAAATTTGCTTTACGCCGTAGAATCCTTCGTTTAATAGCATTTGGCAAAACAGGGCATAGTCCCATGCAGAGGAAATCATGCCGCCCGAACCCCGTGGGAACGGCCAATCGGGCGGATCACCTGGATTCCAGCCAGCTTTCCAAGTGCCGTCTGCTTGACGTTTCATAACGGTTGACATCCGATCATGGTCCGCATCGCTTTCGTGGTTGCAACTGTCGCGCATCCCCAATGGTTCGTAGAGGCGTGTCCGCAAGTGCTCTTTGTACGAGCCCGCCACTTGTTCGATAACCGCGGCCAGGATGTTGTAACCGGCATTGTTGTAGGAGTAGGTCGTGCCTGGCTGTTCGTCGGGAGGAATCCCGGCAAATCGATCCACCTCAAGCCGCAAATCGGGGGCTTGCCGGTCATCGGGAGAACTCTCAAGTAGCGGAGTCAGGAAGAGCGGCTTGATACGAATGCCGCTAGTATGCGTCAGCAAGTGTCGAATGGTGATCGGGCGCCAAGTATCGTTGTCAAACGCTGGCAGGTACGTGCCAACCGGTGCGTCCAGATCCAATGTTCCGTCCTCGACCAGCAACATGATTCCCGCGGAGGTTACCGCTTTGCTGTTCGAAGCCATGCGAAAAAGTGAATCGGTTTGCATGGGCTGGGTGCGATCGATATCCCGGAAACCAATTGCCTCGTGCAGAATCACACGGCCGCGACGCGCTACCAATACGACTGCCCCTGGTATCTCGTCATCTTCCACGGCATGCCGAACGATTGTTACGGCTCGGTCCAATTGGAGGGCATCCATGCCAACGTCCGCCGGTTTCCCGTACTCGATTTGCCACGGCCCATCTGCCGGTTCACTCGGGACGGCACCACGAACAACAGCTATCGTAAACAGAACTGTCAAACCGATTCGGACCATAACTCGCAACACCAAGTGGAAGTAAACTAAAATCGCTAGCGGGCATGGCTTGTCGGCTAAGATCCGATCCGTCCATGCTATGGGAATGGGTGGTTGTTGACCGTTGAGACAGGTAAAGGGAATCCGGGTGGATGATCCCATGATACATCCATGAGAGAGGAATGGAAAATAATATGCAAGGACTAAAAGGACCTAAGGGACCAGAAGGACCTGAGGGACCTAGGGGACCTAGGGGACGTGGGAATCGAAGGAGCCTGCAATCGGGGGCCAGATTTTGGCACGATAAATCGTTCTGACCCCATTTTCTGCCATTTTCTTCATGTTTCCCTGTTTGCCAAAGCTTCGTCTTTTTTCTAAATAGAAGAAGGAGCATTTTCTTTTTGGATCTTGACATTGGCTCGGAGCATTTCTACTATCCGCGCACTTTTCATTTGGCCGGAACCGGTCTAGCCTCACTCACGGCCCCATAGGCGTCTTGCCGATGTTTTCGAAGCTGCGCTTTGGCGCTGGTTATGATGATCATGATTACGGCTCGATATCCGTGCATTGGGTGATCGTGGCGATTTTTGTTGGCATGGCATGGACGGGCGTATCGACCTCGGATGCGCAGCAGATCAACACGTCAGCCACCCATTCGACATACATTGCCTATCCCCTAAAAAACATCGCGGCATCCAAATTGGAGCCGGTTTTGCGCGAGATGCTGGGGCCATGGCATCAATCGACTCGACTTGTGGTCGATCCGCAATCGAACCAAATCTTGCTTCACGCCCCCACGGAAGCGCATCGTGTCGCCGAGCGGTTGATACGCGACGCTGATCACCGGCCGCCGGACGGTCTGACTCAGCGGGCGGAACATTCCAGCAGACCGGCTCAAGATCCTTGCGAATTAAAAACCTACCGGATTCGAAGTGGATCTCCATCGAACATTCTAAGTCAGCTGCGATGGAATAATGCCACCAATCCATCGATCCGCATGGCGGTGAATGACGAGAGCATGCAGCTATTCGTCCTGGCTCCCGCCTCGGTCCACGAGGAGCTGGGAAAGGATACGAATCTCGAACTAATTTCCAGTCGCCCAAGCGATCGCAGCAAATCTCCATCGCCTGCCAATCCGGATCCAGCCAATCCGGATCCAGTGGTGCTCCAGGAGGGAGTGGCAACGAACCAGCCACGCGTCTGGCCGGCACCGAATCAATCGCAGTGGGTTCCATTGGACCGTTCCGGAGCGGACGAGGTAGCCAAGAAGCTCTGCGAACTTGTCGGAAGTCAGCTTCGCGTGGCTCCGCATTCGGATGCATCCGTTGGATTCTATACATGGCACATGGATGATGGCGACCGAGTTACTATTCTATTCGATCCGAATAGCGACACAGCGACCATCACCGGCATGACGGAGAAAGCCCAGCAGGTGGCGCGGCTATTGCGGGTATTGGATGGCAGACAACCGCCGGGCAGTTCGATCCGCGTGTTGCGTGTTCGGCGCACCGTGCCGGCATTGCTGGACATGCCCGATCAGGGATCGTCGCAAGATCGGCCAGAGGCTGAAATGAACGGGGAGCCGAATCGGAATGATCAATCGCGAAGTGCACCCACCTTGGATGGCCTCCTGTTCCATGCGAAAGAAGAGGCAATACGATCCTCGGATCCAGGCAGGACGGGCGTGTATCCAGCCGCTTTTCAGGATGTCGATGTCGTCGAGCCACCTGTCGATGTGGATGAATCCGCACAAGAATCGGCGGACATCGAGAGCAGACTGCTACGCCAACTCGGCTTGGATGTCGACATCGAGGTTCTTCCCGACCTTGATGTATTGATCCTTCGAGGCCGCGATCAGGATTTGGATCAAGTCACAGAGATCATCCGTGAAATTGAGCGAATTGCGAAGGAAAACAAGCCGAGAATTGAAATTGCCCGCTTAAAGCATATTCGTAGCGGTGCCCTTGCCGGCCTTATCCAGGATGTCCAGCGCCCGTTGCTTCAAGGCCGTCCAGGTCGAGTTGCCGTCATTTCGCTTGAAACCCCCAACGCCCTCCTTTTGATCGGGTGGGGTGAAGCGATCGAGATCATGATCGGATTGATTGAAAAGCTGGATGAGCCGATTGCTCCTTCCGCAGAAATGCGGATTTTCCGCCTACGCCATGCATCCGCCACAGTAGCTGGACAACTCGTCAATCAGTTCCTTTCGAACCGCCAAGGTTTGGGGCCCGAGGTCCGCGTAATTGCGGATCCACGCAGCAATGCCCTCGTGGTCCATGCCGCGCCTCGCGACATGGTCGCCGTGGCGCGGTTGGTTGAAGAACTGGATGTCGCGGAAACGGCATCGGTGGAGCAGGTTCGAATCTTCGAGCTGTCGCATGCATTGGCAACGGATCTGGCAACCACGATCCAGCAAGCAATTCTGGCGGTTCGCGGAGGTGCTACGGGCAAGGCGTCCAATTTGGAATTCCTCACGATTGACACCGAGGGTGAACGGATTGTGAAGTCGGGCCTGCTCGACGATGTCCGAATCACCCCGAACCAACAGACAAATACGCTTCTGGTCACCGGGCCGGCCAACAGCATGGATCTCATCGCCGCGTTGATCGAGCAACTGGATGCACCGATCGCGACGGCCCAGATTAAAGTCTTTCGGGTTGTGAACGGGGATGCGAATAGTCTTGTCCTGATGCTGCGTTCCCTATTGCCGTCTCAAGCAGGCGCCACATCGCGGCCGCAACTTGCTGGCGCCGAAGCGGAAAGCTCACTCGCGCCACTTCGTTTTTCAGTCGAACGGCGGACGAACAGCATCATTGCCACAGGATCCGCCGGTGACTTGAGGATCATTGAAGCCCTTCTATTACGGCTCGACGAAAACGATATGCAGCGACGCACCAACACGGTCTATCGCTTGAAGAACGCGCCCGCCACCGATGTCGCGCGGGTCATTAACGACTTCCTGCGGAGTGAACAACGACTCTTGGATTTGGTGCCGGGGGAATTGAATCCATTCGAGCAGGTGGAGAGCGAAGTGATCGTTGTTCCGGAGCCGGTCAGCAACGCCCTCATTGTCAGCGCCACGCCACGGTTTTTCCGTGATATCATGGACCTGATCGAACAACTCGATTCTCAACCGCCTCAGGTCATGATTCAAGTGCTCATCGCGGAAGTGGGGCTTGGTGATATCGACGAGTTTGGCGTCGAACTCGGCCTTCAGGATTCGATTCTCTTCGACCGGAGTATGCTTGGCGAATTAATCACTACGACAAGCACCATTACCGGCTCCACGCCTTCCGGAATCGTGACGAGCACGAACGATATTATTCAGTCCGCAACGAACACGCCCGGTTTCCTGTTCAATAACACCGGCCCGCTCGGCAACAGTGGCAGCAACCTTGCCTTAGCGGGATCGGATGATGTTGGGACCCAGGGTATCTCGAATTTTGGAGTTGGCCGCATCAACAATGAGCTTGGGTTTGGAGGCCTGGTCCTATCTGCCAGCAGTGAGAGTATCAGTATCTTGATCCGGGCTCTCCAAGAAAACCGGCACATGGAAATCCTCAGCCGGCCTCAGGTGATGACACTTGATAATCAGCCAGCATTTATTCAGGTTGGCCAGCGTGTTCCGCGTGTCACTGAGACGCAATTGACCAACTACGGGCAAGTGAACACCGTCGAAATGGAAGATGTCGGCCTGATCCTTGGAGTCACGCCCCGAATCAATACCGAGGGAATGGTTGTCATGGAAATCGACGCCGAAAAATCGGAGGTCGGTGCGGAGGCCGAGGGGATTCCAATAGCCTTTGATCGCGATGGAAATGTCGTCCGTTCGCCCAAGATTGATATCACGGTCGCATCCACCACGGTCAGCGCCGCCAGTGGCGAGACAATTGTTCTGGGAGGACTCATCGTCAAGCGCAACAAGGATTTGAGCCGCCGTGTCCCGCTCCTGGCCGATATTCCGTTACTCGGTGATCTATTTCGTTACGACTTGACCGAGGAACAGCGGGTTGAACTGTTGATTATCCTAACTCCGCAAGTAATCCTCGGCCCCGCTGATAAGGAACGGATCAAGGAGATCGAGAGCGCGCGGATGAGTTGGTGCGCGGCGAATGTCCATGCACTTCATGGCGACGGTGGATTCTGCCATGATCCCGATTGTCCCATGTGTCGAACTGGAGTGCCCATTATTTATCCCGATACAAATCCGCGTGGTATCTTGGATGAAAATTCGAAAAATACGATTCATGGAAAGAACCGTTTAGAAAATAATCGCCCATACCCCGACCACCCAAACGAACCGCTGCCAGCACCCTCCATGGATTCCGACCGGATCATACAGCCTGAACCAATCGACTCGAACGGAATCCAACCGGTCATTCCCATGCCTGATGAACTCAACCAACCTATCAATCCGGCAAGTTACGGCTCTTCCCCGCCCGATCCCTCTGGTTGGCCGGTGTCACTCCAACGATTACCGGCGGCAAAGGATGGTGCAAACACATCGGATAAAATCACATCATCTCCTCTCGTAAACGGGAAATCGAAGCGGAGTTGGAGTTGGCCGAAATGGCTTGGAGGGAAAGACTGAGAAATTCGATGGACTGGAAGGAAACACAATCGAAGGCTCGATGGAAGCAGTGTGCAGGCATGGCTTTCCTGTTGATCCTCGGCGCATGCGGCTGCACAAGTTCGTTGCCAAGCATGGGTTCGTGGTGGCCTGCCAGGAAATCGGAAGCGAGCCAGCTGGATCGGGTATCCGCGATCTGGACCGATACCGTTTTGCATCAGCCGGGCCAGCCTGGTATTCGGGGCGTGGGCGGGCGGCTGATGTTCTATTCGAAGCAGGACGAGAATCCAATCACCGTGGATGGAACGCTTACCATCTTCGCCTACGACGATTCCGCGACCAGCAAGGGCTCGTCGATTCCATCGAGGAAATTCGTATTCCCCTCCGAACATCTGGCCAAGCATTACAGCAAATCACAGATCGGTCATTCCTACAGTGTCTGGTTGCCATGGGGCGAAACCAGTGGGCCACCCAAGCAATTGACACTCATCGCCCGATTTGAACCGAACCATGGCGGCGCGGTCCTCTCCGAACCGGCTCGCCAATATCTTCCGGGTGTTGTGTCGGATCCGATCGATCCCCCGGCGTTGACCAATCCGGGACAATCGGGAACCGGGCCGGATGCCGCATCTGGCAACGTCCGGCAAGCGAATCATGCGGAACCATCCCATGGGACGGCAAACCGATCCGAATTCAACACGATTACGATCGATGTGCCGCCGGCTTTTGTTCGTCCCGACGCGGCTTGGCTGGAACCGGAGCAGGGAGCGGGGCAAGCGGTTGGACCACCAGTTGGTTCACAACTTCCGACACACCCGGCTCAAAACGAGCCAGCACTTCAGCAAGACGCCGATCCTCATCCGTCGCGACAACGCCTTGCAAGGTGGCTATCCGATCGTCGATCGAAACGGACAACGGCCCAAGACGGGTTATCCGAGACGAACCATTGAGCACATCAGAAATCGAGGCACCAACTTCGTTGGACATGCGGGGAAGGTACGAAAATCCGATGGCTAGCCGTGGCTGGTAGATCCCTGGAAGGGATTCGTTGATCCGAAGTGCATTGATATTTGCATTTTGCTGGTATCGTGCCTGACGCCCTTCCACCGAAGTTGGAACCTGGCCGGTCACACTTGCTTGCTGCTGTCCAACAAAAGATGATTGCTCCGTGCGATCGCGACCGACAAAGGCATTGCGTTGACGATTGTGTCTTAAGAACCGCTCCCGCCCTGTGATCTGGCCCACCTGCTCGGAATCCTGTGTAGCCCCTTGGGCCGCCATGCGGCCGAACCGGCTGGAGCGGCTCTGTTGAGCCGAGGCATCTCCGGCGAGGATGAGAAGCATCAAGATGGTCACCATAGGCATTAAAATTAAGGGTCGTGTTTTCATCGAAGATCTCCAAATCAACTCAGTATTCTGGTGGCAGTGCAACCGCGTCGGTGAGGCAATCCCCTTTCGTCAATAGCCAGCGCTGGCCGGCCGATTCCAATATAACATCATATTCATCAATACGGACAACGGTTCCTTCAAACCAGCCTGCCTGAAGAGAATCACCCACGCGCAGCTTAAGATTCTTACCTTCGATTTGATTGGTGAACCATGCTTCTGTTTCACGATCCACGACGACCACCGCGGTCAAAATCGTATGCTGTGCAATTTCCGCTTGAGGATTTTGTCCAAAAAGGTTACGGTCCGAGATGACACGATAGGCGAGAAGATCATTCGCGGCGAGCACGTCCGCTCGACCTGTTGGCAACTGGTCTCGCTGCCGGCACCCGTTCACCACCAGCGCATCGATGGCCAATGAAAGATCAAGCCGGGATCCTCCGGCAATGGGAACAATCGCCATGGTTCGGATTCGATGTAAGTGGGGGGCTTGGTAGAAATCAAAGAGCAGATGGGTGAATTGGTCCATGGAGCCTATGCCACGAACCGTGAATGGCAGGATCTGGTAGCCTTTCCCACTGATTGGAGTACCGGAATCAACAAATCGCTTTTCAAGACCAACGCGTTCGGTCAATTCATGCAGCCAGCCCTGATACAAGGTTCGTGCGGCCTGGACGTCGGCGGGAAGCGATCGATCTCGCCATGTACCCAGACGCCGTTGGGCTCGCTTATCTCGATTGATTTTATTCTTGGTGCTTTGAATCTGATCCAAGAGCCGGTTTTGCAGCCTGTCTTGATACTCGAGTGGCCCTCCGACGAAATTCGACCAAAGTTGATTCACGACGAAGATGACGATCATCATGACCAACAAACCGATCAGCAAGTATTTGATGCGGGGACTCATTGAGCGGAAGAATAGGTATTTTGGTTGGGATTCATCATTTCTAAACGGTACGCACTTGCCGGCCGCCGCTGGGTGACGATTTGAGTTTCAAACCGCCAGTCGAGAGCGGCCTCACCTTCTCCCGGCTGTTCGCGATAGTTGGTACTCGTGGCAATCCGTATCCCTTCAATTCGCAGATCCAGATCCATGCGTCCAACCACCGATGGATCTCGAACCGAACCTTGAATGTGAATCACGGCGCCACCACCACGGCGGGGACTGATGGTCATGCTGCGCACGATGACATCCTGGGCTGGTGGAAACTTGGCAGACAGATCGCGGAGCTCATCAAGCCACACAATGTCCCCTTGCGCCCATTCCTGAAGTGATCGCTCCACGGCAACTTCACCTGCCAGTTTTCTATCGGTACTTCGTAGTCGCCTTAATTCGCGTACGTATCCGATTGATTTGGTCTTGGCATCATCCACCAGCCCGGAAACCATGGATCCACCCGTGATCAAGAAGATGGCCGCGGCAACGGCTGTCAAGATCCAGAGGCGCCGGCGATTGTACGGTTTGGGGGGTCGGCGTGGATGTAGCAGGTCCATTGCCGGTGGATTCCCCTCCGCTTCATCCAGCAGCATACCGATCAAAGGTGCCACACGCCCCGGTTCCGATAGGGTTTCTATCCCCACGACTTCGCGTGCAATCGGATCCGTGCTGGATGGGACCATAGGCGAGGCCATCCAGGTCACGCCTGGCGCGGATGTCGGATCCAAGCTTCGGATGTTAATTTCGGTTTGTGGCTCGAGCATCGAAGAGAGAGCCGAACAATCATCTCGACTGCCGAATAAAACAATTCCTTCAATTGATTGACCTTCCGGCAGTTGGGTCGGCGCCACGGCCAGAGTTCGTGTGATTTCCAGTGCCAATGCATCCAGTGTCTCAGTCTGCGATAGACGTGTTTGCGGGGTGCTTGTCTGAATATCCGGATGACTCGCGGGTGAATCCTGCGATGTGGATTGGATTTGAGTATCTTCTGGAATTTGGACAGTGCGCCAAAAATGGATGCGGTTTGCGGATGCAAGGATTAGGTCCACTTCACTTCCAAGGATGCTAACCAGGAGAACGGTTTCCGTTCGATTGGCTTCCATACGATATCGAAGCGAGGCGGTGGCGTAAGGCCGGAGGATAAGGCGTTTGAGGCGTATACCCGCGGAGGTTCCAAAGGTTTGATACCGGTCGACCGTTTCCTGTTGCGTCACGACAGCTTCCACGGGTCGGGATGCGTTGGGACTGGCCTGCGGGGCGAGGAAATCGACGACTGGTTCGCCGACTCCCGCGCCGGCTTGGGAGAGAATTTGTGTATGCACGAGCGCAGCCAGTTCATCGTCGGTCGCGGGAGGCAATGTCAGCCGATAGATATCCATGTCTCCTCGGCCAATAGCGATGATGGCTGCCGCGCCAAGAGCGCCAGTTTGTCGGAATAACTCGGCCAGGGACCTGGTGATCGATTCAAGCGGATCCCCATCCGCAGGCAACCGGCTTCGATTGCATGCTCCAGCCTGCAGGAGTTGGACTCGATCCCGGGACAGTTCGGCTACGAGGTAGCGAACTTCGGATGGATTCCAATCGATGGCAATAGCTTTCGGCATGCGGACAATTCACATCTTTAAACTCTAAGTCCGTGACATGCGCGCATAATGCGCGTATCTGACAGGATGTTATTAGGAGGTGGCATTGCGGTTCTCGGAGAGACCCGCCTACACTTTGGTTGCGGCTACGCCGCGTTAAGGTATGTTACCAGTGATATTCCCTTCTACTGAGGATAATCTATCACCGAGTAGTACGTCGAGCGAATAACCGCGCCCATAGCGACGCAGGTCGCGCCGGAAGATGATTCGGGGTGGTGCCGCCGTCGCATCGATGGCGATTTCTTCGCGCATGGCCAGTGGTCCCCCATCGGAAAAACCGACGATCTGACCCCGATAAATTGCCCCGCGGGTTGTCAAATAGGCTGCCAATTGTTTCATTTGCGAAATATCCACGAAGCCTTCGGCCAGGAGCCAGGCCTCATGATACCGGCTATTGGCGGCGACTGACGTCTGATCTTCCCGATTCGTCAGGATCTGTTCGACCAGATCCTCTCCCAGACCGGGAACTCCCCGAAGGACTCGGCCGGGTGCCTGGTTGATATTGATCCGGCCCGGAATCGCTGTCCGAGGATCGGTCGTTACCTGATCGGCGAATTCCAGCAGGTATCGGCGTAATTCGGTCGGATTGCTTAGAAACGGGCTTTCCAGGATTCGAGGCGGTCGATTGCCTTGGCCAGGGATCAGAACGCGTGCTCCCAGGAGGTCATAGATCGTATCAATACGGACCAAGGCGGATTCCGCAGGGTCCGAACGAGTTTCGGGAACGGGTGGATTGCCGGTGGATTGATCCGCTGGCCCAAATTGCCGGTAGGCCACGATGAATTCCGCCCACTCTTTAGAAAAACGAGCTGCCAGTTCGGTTTCGAGTTGTTGCAAGTTGGAGTCGTTTAGGTGGATCCGCGGTCGGCCGTCGTGGCTGGAATTCTTTTCTGCCGAGTGGAGAGTGAGGTAATAGGACCACGGCAGACCGTCTGCCCAGGCATCGTCCGCCAAGGTATCCTGCAACGCCGTATCCATTCGACTCTGGTGTTCCGCCAATTCGTTTTCACTCGTGTGAAAATTGGCGTTTTGATCAATCCCAAATAGCGCCTCGCGCGTCACGCCTCGGACGGCAAGCAGCTCATCCAGTGTATTGGGGATCGCATTCGCCGGGCCAACCATTCCGGGCTCGTAGTCCGGTGCCTCGGCACCATCCTCGCGCCGAGTTGAATCGGAATCCATCCAATCGAGAATGGCATCTGCCGTCTGGTTATCCATACCGGGCAATTGCAATAAAGCCCAACGAGCCGAGCCGGGTTGCCGCCGATCCCAATCGAGTAGTGCGCGAAGATTGAGCTTGTTCGATTCATTCACCAACCCGAACCGCAATCCGCTGACTCGATCCTCATCCCGATCTTCATCGATCCGGGGCGCAAGGATGGTGAACCGGTTCCGGAAGGTCGATCTTTCATTTCCATACACGATCCGCCCTTGGAGGATCTCGGAATTATCATAGATCCCCCCAATCACTTCGCGTTCGGATGGCGATAAATCCAGAAGGGCCATCAAAAGTTCTTCGCCCGAATCGATACATGTGGTCAGCTGAGCCATGTCGCTTCGGGCCTGGGCCGCCAGATCCTCAACCGATGCGCGATCCACAAAGCGATAACAGGCATAGGTGAGGATCACAATGACGACTAGAATAATTACCAGAACCGTTCCTTCACGGTCATGAGGGTTTCTCATTCGAAGATGGCGTGCCTTGATTGGCTGCAGCATGGCCAATTTGGATTGGATAACCCACGGGCCTCCGGATCGAACAAGCGAAACGCCAGCCGGATTTTTTTCTAGCGGTGCAGCCTTCAGTGAGACGATCACGGGAATGCCCTAGCTGGATGCGGCGGTCGTCGTGGAGGGATGATCCTTGGAGTTGCCGGTTCAAGATCCGGCAACATGGAACGTTGGGGAACCGCAGATCTCAGAACCACGAGTTGCCGGACTTCCGGCAACCGGACGCTTCCATCGCCGTCATAGAGAGTTTTGTTGCTTTCCTCTTGAACGAGCGAATTCTCATGCACTTCACCTGGATGATATCCCATCCGAGATGCTGTATCTTCAGGGGGTCGTTCGTTGGCAATCCATTGTGAAATTTCGTCATCCGTCAGCATGTCACGCCGGTGTGAATCCTCGGCCTTATTTTTATCCCGTGATCGCCGAGCCAACCATAAACTCATTTCGACAGCCACGGGGAGCTGGCCGGATTCCCGGCTATCCCATGATGTCCGCCAGGCAAATCCATCGAAATAACGGAACGCAGCCCATTCAACCTGGGAAAGATGATATTCCTTCCGTTTTGGGGCTTCGGTAAATTCCGATTCGCTGGACTTGTCAGCCCTCCCTCCCGAAAGGAGATCCGGTCCGAGACGTTGATTGCTATTCCGAGTCAATTCCAATGGAGGCGTGTTTTTTACCATCCCATTCGTTGCAATGTATTCTTCACGAAAGAGGCCGGTTTTTTCATCGTTTCGAGCACTTTCGTGGCCAGCCAGATCGGGATCGCACGGTTCATTTTCGTGGCGGGCTGGAATTGCGGCCGTGATTCCGACCGGCACCGCACCCACCAGCCAGTATCGAACCAGCCTCACAGGCATGCGGAAAGCCCCATGCTCAGGGTGTTTGGGGTCCGCCAAACCATCGCGATCAATGTCAACATCGCTCGCCCGTGTAGTGTACGGATCCCGATCGGAAGCGCGGGCAACCTGGCGGGGTGGATCACGATCGATCTGGGTTAATGTCAATGACCTTTCATCCCCAACCAATCCATTCGGCGTACTATGATCATCAAGAAATTCCGTATCCGACTGAGTTCGCGCCAGTTCTCCTTGCGAACTCGAAAGTTCCATATTCCTTGGCGATGGTTCACGTTCGGCCATCGTTACGCCATCAAGTGGTTCGCCAGTCCGATCCTCCGTATCGTTGGCCTTGGCCAAGGGCTGAGTTTCTTGGGTATCCTGGGGCTCTTCACACGGCATGGGCTCGTCCAAGGGAGGCGAGGACGGTGATGGGACAGGTTCGGCCATTGCGACCGGTTCCTGATCCGGCTGGTTTTGGGGCAGGCTACGTAGATCCTGTTCCAATTGTTGCATGAGCACGGCAACATCTCCAACACGATCCACATGCTCCTCACCCTTTTCGCGAAGTCCCGTGTAGACGTTGATCAGGTTCCACAAGACAACCATCAGCGCGGTTAAAACGGCTACCGCAACAATGATCTCCAGCAAAGTCAAACCACATCGCCGATTGGTAAACAGTCTATGCATGACAAAAAGGCCTTTCCTTGGTCGAAAATGAGGTAATCCTTTATCTCAGGGCAAATCAACGCATCCACGGACCGGTGGAGTCCTGACCTGGGGATGCGTTGCCGTTCTCCGAAAAACTCTCCTCACGAAAAATCCAGCGAATTAAAGTCAATCGGTCGCGTTTGGCCACCAATTCCGATTCATCTTGATCTGATTTCCGCACACGAACACGTACTTCAACCAGTGCCAATTCCTCCATCGGTTGGATATCTACCGAGTAAAACCAATTAGGATCTTCTTCGATCGGCTCATCTTCCACCGTCTCCATGGGTTGCAGGCCGGTTAGAAGCTCTCCGAGTTTGTTTTGACTGAGCCTGGTGGCGGTGGCAATTTCCTCCGCTCGATCCAAGTGCCGCCGGCCCACATAGGTTAATTCGGACAATACCACCAGACTTCCCGCTAACATGCCGGTCGCAATCATAACCTCCAAAAGTGAAATACCGTGACGTGCCCGGTTCATGGTTCCACAACCGTGCTGTAATTCAGTGAGGATTCCTCGGCATCCAATGAGGATTCCATGGTATCCATCACAGATTCCAAAACTTGTGAATTGTTCTGCGCTGGCCGCTGCCGCGATCCGATTTGGACATGGCCCGCCATTCCTGAAACCGTGACTTCAATCGTGTGGCCCGAAGGGGCTTGGATCATGATTTGAGCATGGTCGGCTTGACCATCGGGGTAAAAAACAATGGGTTCCGACCATGGATTGCCGGTTGTCTTTTGCGGGAATGATTCCTCTGCCAGCAAGCCCTCTTCCACTCGAATCGCTTCATCGAGATCCAGATCTCTGGTTTCGGATAGGCGATCGAGGTTTGTGATATCGATCCGTTGCCTGGCATCACTGGACAGGAAAACGACACCATTCTCAAGTTGCATGCGTTCCCTGCCCTGGATCTCTGGTTGATAAGATCCGTCGCTATCCAATTCCACGGATTCGTCTGTTGGATGAATATCCACATCCACCTCGTCGAAATGCGTTTCATCCATTCGCGACGATAGCGCGGTAAAGTCAACATCCATGACCTCATCGTAGGGCAGGGACGCGGTTTCATAATTGGAAGTTCCAGGGCTATACCGAAACCACTGCGGGCTACCCGTTTGGATTGCTTCTAGCCGAAGCCGCCACAGGATCGATTGGATCTGCTCGGCGGCCGCTTGATGTTCGGCTTGCACCAAAGCCTGATCAAATCGAGGCCAGGCAAGGACGGCCATAGCGACCAGCAGAGCGAGGACCAGGATCAATTCGATCAATGTGAAGCCCTGGCATGCTCGCATCAGGAATGGGCGATGTTGCTTCATGGCTCGATATTGTCTTCCATGCTTTCTAGATCTTCGATATTATCAACGTCTTCGAGTTGGTCGAGTTCATCCAGTTCATCCCCGCTTTCTGAACTCCCCTTCTTCCAATTGCAGATATCGTCGTCGGTTCCATCTTCGCCATCTGGCCCACAGGACCAGATATTTGGAAAGCGTTTATTGCCGTGCGTCGAGGGCCATTCGTATTGGTAGGGATTCCCCCACGGATCTTCCGGGATGGAATCGCCATCGATGTATTCCCCATCCCACTTGCTATCTTCGCCGAGATCCTCCGGTTCCCGGAGCAAGGCTTTCAGGCCCTGCTCGGTGGTGGGATACGTCTTCATATCGTAGTAATAATTATCGAGCGCTCCTTTAAAACCTCCAATCTGGACGGTCGCCATTTTGATGTCTGCTTTCTCGCCGCTCCGCAGCACACGCGGCCCGACAAAGGCAAGGAGCATCACTAGAATTCCCAACACAATTAATAATTCGATAAGCGTAAACGCCCGCCGGCGACTGCGACGTGATTGAAATTTCATTTGAAATCTCCCATGGTTTCTGTTGTGTGTCATGTCTATTCCAACGATGATCCCATTTCGAACACTGGTAGGAGCAAAGCTGTAATCACAAAGAGCATCAGTCCACCCATGACGAGCAACAAGGCGGGTTCGACGAACCGGACGAGCATGTCCAGCTTCCGGACATTGCGGCGCTCGATCCGATCGGCGATTTGCAGCAGGACGGTATCGAGCGTGTTGGATTCCTCGGCAACGCGGACCATTGCCATGACCTGGGGTGGAAAGAGGCCGCTGGATGCGAGTGGTTCCGATAGCGTGTCTCCAGAAGACACATTGCTTGCCGATGCCCGGATTGCCTCGGCAAAGATCCGGTTCCCGGTGGCATCACTACTGATCGCCAATGCTCGCAGGAGCGGAACGCCATTCTTGAGCAAAGTTCCGAGGACACGGCAGCATCGGGCGACTGCGAAACCACAAACGATGGGCCCAAAAAAGAGGAGTCGGAGCCGGACTGCATCCATCACCCGCTGCCCACGCGGTGACGCGGCGAATCGGCGCCAGGCGGCAAGGATCCCAAGAACAAGGCCGATCAAGATCAGGCCATACCGCCATAGAGCGCCGCTCAGCCAGAGCAGCGTGGAAGTGGCCCATGGCAGGCTGCCCTCCTTCTCCAGCTTCGCGAAAAGTTCGGAAAATTTCGGCACGAAGAAGACAATCAATGCAACGGTAACCAACGTTCCCATCACCGCCAAGAAGACCGGATAGGCCATCGCACCTTTGACGCGGGCTTTCAGTTCCTCTTGCATCCCGAGGAACTCGGACGTCTGTTCCAGGGCATCTTCGAGAAACGCGCCGGCACTGCCGGCTCGAACAATGCTGACCACCAGATCCGGAAAGACCCGCGGGTGTTTTGCGAGGGCCTCATCCAATGCCGATCCATCGGCCACATCGTCGCGGACCTTGCCGAGGACCTGGCTGAGTGTCGGATGGGGCGTTTGGGTTGCCAGGATATTCAGGGCTTCGAGAAGCGGGACGCCACTGGCCAATAGATCGGCCAACTGTGACAGGGCCATCGCCACCGGTTCGGATTTGACTCGGGGGGTCCGCCAAGCAAGCCATCCGCGAGCAGGCTGTTCCCGCTGGGCCGCCTCAACGCGCATCGGATAGAGGGCCTGCTGGGTCAGGGCTGCGATCGCTTCGCGCAGGCCGGTTGCAGAGATCGATCCCTTGACCTGTTGGCCGGTTGTCTTTTTCGCAATGTAGGTGAATTCAGGCATAATCCGCCCGTGTAACGCGGAGTACTTCGTCCACGGTGGTATCGCCGCTGAGTACTCGAAGCCAGCCATCTTCGCGGAGCGATCGCATTCCCGCGTCGCGGGCCGCCTTGGCCACAATGGGAGACGGTGCGCGATCGCTGGCGAGGCGTCGGATTTCGTCGGTGACAGATAAAAGCTCGAATAAACCAATCCTGCCGGAATAGCCTGTCCCCCGGCACATCCGGCAGCCAACCGCCTGGAATAGGGGTTGGCCGGCATCGATCAGCTCCTGGTATGGAAAATCTCGGGGCAGGTCTTCTGGGGAGGGTGGATGGTCCAAAGGCGCCCGGCATTCCCGGCAGAGCGTTCGCACCAGCCGCTGGGCCATGACACCCTCGACTGTGCTACTGACGAGATAGGGTTCCACGCCCATATCGACCAACCGCATGAACGCACCAGCCGCATCATTGGTATGGAGCGTGCTAAACACCAGATGGCCTGTGAGGGAGGCTTGGATTGCATTTTCAGCCGTTTCCAAATCGCGGATCTCGCCAACCAGCACGACATCCGGATCGTGTCGCAGAATACTCCGGAGGCTGGAAGCAAACGTCAAGCCCACTTTGGTATGGACCTGGATCTGATTGATGCCGTCCAGTTGGTATTCAATGGGGTCTTCCGTCGTGACTATTTTAATTTCATCACTCTGGATTTCACTCAGCGCGCTATAGAGCGTTGTCGTCTTGCCTGATCCAGTTGGTCCCGTGACCAAGATGATTCCATGGGGAAGCTTGATCAGGTCGTTGAATTTCCGATAACAGTCCTCGGCCATGCCGACACCGCGGAGCGAGAAATGCATATTGGCTTTATCGAGGACCCGCATGACAATGCCCTCGCCATGGAGCATGGGGATGATGGACATCCGGATATCCACATCCCGGCCGGCGACGCGTACCTTGATTCGGCCATCCTGGGGCACCCGGCGTTCCGCGATATTGAGCCGCGCCATGATTTTCAGGCGGCTGATGATCGCCGCCCGAAAACGATGGATCTCAGGAGGTGCCGGCTGCTTAATCAATACTCCGTCGATCCGGTAACGAATTCGAAATCCCTCCGGTTGCGATTCGATATGGATATCGCTGGCTCGCGCTTCAACAGCTTCCGTTAAGATCTCATTCACCAACCGCACGACCGAGGCCTGCTGGGCCATCTCGGCCGCTTCCGATTCGTCCCAGTCCAATTCATCGGTTAGTTGGATCCCATCCCCCTGCGTGTCTGCTTGCGCGAGCATCCCCTCGATTGTTTCCGCACCCACCCCGAGATGCTCACGGACCAATCGCGCGATGTCTCGGGGCCGTGCAATCGCCGGGTGGACGGGGATTCCGACCGCGGCTCCCGCCGCATCAATCGCCTCCATGTTGAAAGGATCACTCAGAACAACCACCAGCTCATCGTGATCCCGACCGATGGGAAAGAGGCCATGCCGATGGATCAGCCGGAGTGGAAATTGACTGACAAGTGACGCATCCACCTGGATATCGCCCAATTCGACCACATCCATCCGCAATGCCGCACCGATTGCCGCCAGGAATGAATCCTCGTCCGAAAAACCCAGTTCCTGAATCACTCCGTCCATAGCGCCAGCCTCGGCAAACGCGGCGCGCGCTCGATTCAGCCGCTCGGCATCCAGCGGCTCGGCCAATGGGCTCGTCGATACAGCATCCATGGTCTATTAGGTCATTTTGCTAAAAGTACGATCCGAAGCTTTGGACTCCATGTCAGCATTCGGGTACAAGAATCCGGCCAGACACCTGAGCGTCTTATCGGGCCGACACCTCTAATTGGTAGGATATCGCGGGGCGGGACCGGATCGAATATCGATAATCCGGCATCACATTAAGGAAGGTATTTTGCCTCAACATCTATTCTGAATCGATTTCATATGATGCTTTCTACAAGGCATCCTACCACGAAACCAGCCTGAAAGTCAAGTATTTCTCGGCTCAATTAATATACGGCATGTAGCTCTATCTCATTGGCTCAGAACGATTTACACAATCTTCCCATGATTCATGCATTGCTAGCAGACACTCGCATGAAATTTCAGAATAATCAATCATCCTGTTGGAAGATAGAATATAGTGTGTTTGAATCAGCTTGCTAGCACGTCCACGTTGGGATATTCACCATGCGTTTCACTCGAACACTCAGAACGATTCAACCACTTTTCTGGATCCTGTTATTGGGTGCTATCGGGAGTGGTATGCCAGCCTCGGAAGAGGGAAAAAATACCGAGCCGGCTAGGGCCCTGATAGCAGATGATTTGACGACCGCATCTTCAACAGCGTCATCCCCGGTGTTGGCAAGCCCGAAAGTAGTCCGCTACGCGGAACGTTTGATTGCCCAGTACGATCGCGATCAAAGCGGCAATCTAACGGCCGAGGAATGGGCCTCGATGCGCGGGCAACCCGCTCGCATGGATGGCAATCAAGATGGCAAGGTGATCCTGGATGAAATTGTTTCTCATATCGTTGCCTACAATCGAACCAGGCAGTTCGGTGGTAGGACCATTGGCTCCGACTCCCAGTCACCGGCAAAACGGCGGCTTGAACCAGAGCCAGAAACAGCCACAAACGCCTCGTCCAGTTCGGGACAGCCGGCCAATGCGGACAAACCGTATCATGTTCCAGTACGCCTTCTTCCAACGAACTTACCTAGCTGGTTCACCGAACGTGACCTCGACGGGGATGGGCAACTTGCGTTGGCCGAGTACGCACCCCAGGGCGGGCGGGATGCCGTGGCCGCTTTTACGCAACTTGACACCGACCACGACGGGCTCCTCACACCAACTGAGTGCACCGATCGGAACCAATCGAAAGCAGCCGAAGAGACCGAACCCTAGCATCAATCTCCATAACGCCTCCGCTGGCGGAGGATCCGTTGGAGGGTGTGGTCCATTTCTTCGCCACTGATTTCGCGCAACGGGAGGATTCGGATCCCACGCCGGGGATTCTCAGCCGCTGCCAGGTCCAAGGCCTTGACGAATTCCTGGACTTCTTTCAGAAGCGGGGCCGGGGCGACGACCATGAGTGAGTTCGTCTCTTCGTCCGCATCGATGGTCATCAGAGGGCCCTGTCGAAGGGCATTGATCTGCTGGATCATCGTCACGACCTCGGCATCCACATAGCCACTGGGTATGTCAAGGGGTGGACGCCCTCCCCCAGCTGTCAGCTGGGTCTTGTAGAGATTGCGCAGTTGCGTGAGCACAACCGATGCCCGGACATTGGCCAGTGGGATGACCACGGGCTTATTGGAGTCCACCATCTCTGGCAACTGATCGGAATCAAGGATATCGATCAATTCATCCACTTCGCGTTGATCGGCACGGTTTGCGAAGACGACCAGGGCATTGAGCCGATCATCTCCAACGAATGCGACCGGCCCGCTCCGCCCGCCTCCAAAGGATGGAATGTTCCGATAGAGTTGTGTCAGGGTATCGGCAACGCGCGAGGCACTCGCATTTTGAAGGAGATGGACCGAGAATCGACGGCCCCCGCGAAGTTGTGGGCGGGCAAAAATGGCTAGCAACCGCTCGAATTGTCCAAGTGCCTCCGCATCCTCGGACATGATGGTCACCCCGTTCTGGTCGGGCACGATAAAGATCGGCGGCAACGGCTTATCCGGAACGGTTCCCGAATTGGCCGGCGATGGTAAGGACTGCTCTGGAACCGCGACAGAATCCGAGATTTCTTCCTCCAGGCGTCCTGGGCCGACCAGACCTTCTGGGCCGACCAGATCTTCTGGGCCGACCAGATCTTCTGGGCCGACCAGATCTTCTGGGCCGACCAGATCTTCTGGGCCGACCA
>JAFGFZ010000511.1 GCA_016930815.1 Pirellulales bacterium
CGCAGGTGGCCGTGCGTATCCGCAAGAAGGTGGGAGTCGCCGTCTTTGACTTTCAGTCCGTCGTATTAACGCCGGTTTCACGTTGATTCAAACCATGGTCGGAGCAAAATGGCTGGCACGGCAAGTGTCAGGATCACGAGTCCCCAGAACGGGCCGCAAAGGCCGGCGGCGATCGCCGCATCCAGGAAGATAATGGAAACGATGGCATGCCCGACGGCCGCACGGATCCATATGTCGCGGGGATGGAGGATGGCCCGAAGACATCGCCATCCGACAAACGCCGTCAAGATGCCCCATAAGAGAGACCATTGCCCTACGGTGATCGCGATCGGATCCACCCAATGGGGAAGGCAGGCGAGCAATGCGATGCCACCGAATAGGACGAGTGTCCCAGTAACAAGACCCAAACGGCATCCCACCCCGGCTGCGGTGGTTCGATCCGTTTCATGGGTTTCTCTTTTGGCAATTAAAGTGAGGCCATAGACATACAGACCGATGCCAGCCGCGATGATCCAGCACGGTACCGACCAGCCAAAGAGGACGCCTGGCACGTGAAGAGAGACTAAGCTCATGCCAAGAAGGACATTCAGGCTGCGGCATGTTCCCATAATGAACGGGCCGAGCGGATTCTTTTTCATGATGCCGTCGTAAGACAGAATGCATCCAGCGAGGAGCGATCCGATGATGCCAGGCCGCCAGTCGCCGGAGAAAAAGCTGGCCAGCCACGCACAGGCCATTCCACAAATGAGGAACTCCCATCCAATCAGACCGGCGATTTGCCGAGAGACACGGCCGGACGGGATAGGGCGTTCTGGCCGGCTGTGGGCGTCGGACTCGGCATCGAAGACATCATTCAGGACCGTCCCGGCTAGATAAAGCAGACCCGATGTGCCAACTAGCAGACCGAAATGCAAAAACGGTGACAGGGTGGGACGTTCAACAAACGCATGTGTCACCACGTAGCCCATTGTCACGTCAGCCAGAGCCGTAAAGACATTGGGGAGACGGATCAGTTCCAAGTAGGCCCGAACGGCGAGTGGGAAATGGGACCGGCCGCGATGGGTTGGGAACGGCGGAATGGGATGAGAATCGTGCATCTACTGGTGTAATGTGACTCCGTTTCCGTTGATTTTCGGATAAATGGCCTCTCCGCGAACCACCTTGACACCAAGAGCGATATCCCGTGCCAACAGTGCGGCTCCGTCCATGTCGACATAGTCCAAAAGCGGTAAGAGCTGACCGATCGCTGATATGCCGACCGTCGATTCGGTCATGCAACCAACCATGGTTTGCATGCCCAACTGTTTGCCCCGGTCGATCATCCGCCGTGCGGGCGTCATGCCGCCACACTTGACCAGCTTGATGTTGATAATATGAAATCGGCCCGCGCAGCGGTCCACATCCGATTCGACCTGGCAACTTTCGTCGGCGGCGATTGGGAGAGCGGATCGAGCGTAAACCTCGGCCGCCGCATCGTACTGATCCGCTGGAAGTGGCTGCTCAATGAACTGGACACCAAGCGGTTTGAGCTTGCGCGAGTTTTCTATCGTTTCGTCAACCGACCAGGCACAGTTCGCATCGACTCGGAATATGGCATCGGTATGCCTGCGAAGTTCCGAGACGATCGCCACATCGTCCGGTGTTCCCAGTTTGATTTTGTAGATTGGCCAATCGGGCTTTTCCAGAAGCTTGGCAACCATGGTGTCCATGGTGTCAATGCCGATCGTGAAATTGCTCTTGGGATTCCGGGCCGTGTCGAGCCCCCAAAGGCGATAGACGGGTTTTCCGAGAATCTTACCCCACAAGTCGTGCGCGGCCATATCCAGGGCACATTGAGCGAAACGGTTTTTCGAAAGATATGGATCCAGTTGTTGCCAAAAATCGGCCGGATCCCTGTGTTCGTTCGTCTCGATCTTTGTCCGAATCGATTCGAGCGATTCGGCCATCGTTTCCCATGTGATTCCATAGTAGGTATTCGTCGTTGCCTCGCCATATCCGTGGCAATCTTTGGATATCAATTCAACAATCATCGTTGGTTGTACAGTCGTTGTACCTCGCGAGATCGTGAAGGGGTGTTCAAGTTCCAGTTCGAAACGATGAATCGAGAGCTGCATGGGAGGAACCTTTCGAGAGTTCGTTCGAATTTTAGATTTAGTCGCGGCTTCGCCGTGTTAAGATGGAATCAGATTGATTAAATACTCCCGCGCTTTCCTGGCCGCATCATCGGGATGGTCCATGTAGGGATACAATTCGACGGTGATCCATCCTGAATAGCCGGTTTTCGCAACCTCGCTGAGTGTGGCAGCGAAGTCGATAGTACCATGGCCGGGGATCAGGTGCTGATGGATCCGGTTCGATGCGATGTCTTCAAAATGGTAGTGTGCTGTGTGCGGGGCCATCCGTGCGATCCAGTCTTGTGGATCCTCGCCTGCACAATAGGCATGGCCAATATCGAAATTCAATCCCAGCGCTGGCGAGTCAATGCGATCGGCGAAAGCTAGGTACTCGTTGAATCGCTCAATCAAGAGGCCCGGTTCCGGTTCGATGAGCAGCCGGACATCAAGCTGTTCGGCAATTTCCAGGCAAGGCATCAATTCATCATAGAAAATATTGAATGCCTCCTCGGGCGACTGCCCCGGCACGAGTGGCCCTCCCGGTTCCGTCGAAATGTGCGGTGCGCCGAGTTCCCGCGCCAAGTAGAGGGACCGTTTCGTGTGCTCGCGGCGGATCGCACGATAGTGCGGGTCCGGATCAATCCAAGATGGATGCCAATAGGGCTGGCGCGGGTCGGCAATCGCGTTCATCATGAACGCGTTGATATTCGAAATGGTCAGATGGAAACGGGCCAGTGCATCCAGAATGGACTGCTTGCGTTCCGAAAGCAGTCCAGCCGGCCAGGCATGCGGCACATCAGCCAGAATCTCGATACCCGAATAACCGAAGGAGGCGATCCGTTCGATCGTCGTTTCAATCGAATAATGCAGATACGCGTTGGAACTAAAAGCAAATCGCATGCGAACTCATTGACTGGATTCAGGGATCGTTCAGAACCCAATTCTACCGCTGATTGCACCGTTGCGCAAGGACCGCAACTGAGCGTGATCCGGCCGGCGTGGCCAGTAATGTGGCCGCTCGATCCCCTCTTAAATGGAGCTGATGGCGGAAAGTGCCGGGATCCAGTGGCAGACCGCGATGCTTGATTTCCAATCGTCCTATTCTTCGAGTTCTGAGATAATCCCCAAGATGCCTGATATCCAATGGCAGAATGTCGATGACTTCAAAGCCATCCAAGAGCGGTTCGTGGATGAATCGACTACCCGTCAAGTAACCACTTGGTAAGGAATGTGTTGCTCCAATTCGGAAGAGTCCATATCGAACGGCGATCGCGGCATCAAGGCGCGCAGCGAAAACGGCCGGGTTCGGAACATAGATATACCGGTCCATTGTTTCACAGCTCTGGGCAACTGCCTCTGGCGATCCAGCAAACGAATGGTGGGACTGGCTGTCTGGAAAGACAATGGTTGCGACATGTTTCCCGGGATGGCGTGCCAGGTTTCCGAACCAGCCGACCAGCTGCCGGCACTCGCGGCCCCGGCAAATCCATTCCCACTCGATGGCATGAGGCCAGTTTATGGACGGTTGCGCAACACAAGAAGACACGGGCAATAATTCCACTCGGAAATGATCGGGTTCTTGCTGGTCGCCCTGGTCCATTCGTGGCGCATCGATCCATCGGGGTGCGTCCGATCCAGGTGCCAGCTTCATGGCCCCGTTCGGATTGCTGGCCAGGATTGCCAGAATAGACGAGATATCGGGAACATGCAGCGCAACGCGTGTCGTGCGACGGCCCGTTGGCCGCCGGTCCGGATCGCAGTGCCAAGCGGAGACACCCGCAATATCGAAAGACTCGGCTTTCTCCACGACAACCCGCGATGCCCCGGCCTCCCGGCCGAGAACATTCTGGAGATTCGCCCCCGCGAGTGCAGCAACCCGAGGATCAATTTCCACCCCGATGGCCGGGCCGCGTTCAGCCAGCCCGATGAGATCGCCGCCGATTCCACAACAGAGATCAGCGACCTGCTGGTTCGGCGGGAATCGCGATGCCTTATACGCTGCGATCCATCCATCGGTTGCCTGTTCCAGACCACGCTTCGTGAAGAACATGATGGCAGCATGGGCAAACTTCCGAGTCGCCTGGCGACGGAGCTCGACCTGTTCCAGCACCAAATGGGCCCGTACAGAAGATAGATGTTGCCGCAACTCCGTCACGAGTTGATGGAGGGGCCGGTCACTGCCCGTGACGTGGTCGAGCCATGCACAACCGTCCTGACCGGTCAACCAATGATAATCGTCAAGGTTTATCGAGATGTGCATCTTGTCCCGAAGAGAACCCTATCCATGGCTGGTCGTAGCGGCGTTCGCGATCGATCGTAACAGGCAAGTTGACTGGACCTGCCATGACATGATGGAATCATCCATTCCGATTAGCCGATTCAGAAGTAGAGGAATTCCCGCCCGACACCCACCTCAACTCAGAAGTCCATGTTTTCACGGCCTCTTACCTTATTGGGATTGCTTGGAATGGGGATTGGTATCCCTTATATGCTATCTCATCTTTCCGATGGCAAATCAAGTGATCCCGAATCGACCATACCAGCCGTCTCGTCTCCGGCTGATGAAATCCCGGCTGCCCAATCCCCGGAAGGTCCCGGGTCGTTCCTTTATCCGACCGAGATGCCCCTCGAAGGCCCCCCGGTAAGCCAGTTCGAAGAGATATTCCGCATGGATGCGACCCGGGAATGGATTTACGGCCGATGGTCTCGGAAATCGACGGCCATTGCGCACCCCGACTGGTTTGGTGTCCGGGTCCCCTTGGTAACCGGGACGGGACTCAGTGATCTGGCCGGTTCATTGACCTACTATTTTGATCATGCGGGCCAGGTACAGCATATTGCGTTTTCTGGACGAACGGGCAATACGGCTCGGCTTGTGTCCTTTCTAACGAGCCAATTCGGGATGAAGCCGCAAACACCCGAAATCCCGGGCGAACAGCTTTACCAAATCCGCTGGAATGGCCGCGTTCAGAGCGAGTTGCGAACCCGGCCGGCTCCGGTCCTGTGGTCCAGTTTGCCGCATTCGAGTTATGAGGTGCAAGTCGAACTGGCCCGGCCTGGATCCAACCGGTTTCTTGCGCCACGGGTAAATACCCCATCGCAAAAAGGCTAGCCAAAAACCGGCTACCCCCGCCCCGCTTGCGAGGCATTGGTATCTACGTCCCCGTTGCGGCTCGGTCTCCCGACCGAGCCGCAACCCAAGCACGACCTCCCGGGGGGAGGGCAACAAGTCACGATGAGCAAACCGTGAAAAAACAACAACAGAACCCCATAAGCTCCGCGCTAGTCGAACCAAATTAGAGGGTTTGCTAGGCATTTTCCGTCGGATTCTCGCATTGGGTAACCGTCTTTAAAACTCGATCGTCCCCTCTCCGTTCGGTTAATCCGATGCGATCGAAATATTCACAGATCGGGACCGCGTACTTGCGGGAGGTCTCGAATAATTCGCGGATCTCGCCGAGCGTCATGCTCCCTTTTTCAAGCAGGGCATCGAGGAGTTGATTCTTCAAGAGCTCCATTGTTTCGGCATGAAGGTAGAGCCCTTTTTCGACCTGGACCAGGAGACCGTCCGTTTCGGCAAGCGCAAGGAGTTTTGGCACGGCAGCTCGATTTTTGGGAGCTGC
>JAFGFZ010000094.1 GCA_016930815.1 Pirellulales bacterium
CTAAGCGCGATCTAACAGCTTGTTTGCTTTCGCGACGATATTTTCGACTGTCAAGCCATGGTGGCGGTAGATTTCGGCAAAGGGTGCCGATGTGCCGAAGGAATCCAGACCGATAAAGAGACCGCGCAGGCCGAGATAGCGGTCCCACCCCTGGCGGACGCCCGCCTCGATCCCGATGCGGGCCGTGACATCGGGAGGCAAGATGGAATCGCGGTAGGTCTCCGGTTGCTCATCGAAAAGTTCAAACGATGGCATGGCAACGACACGGGCCGCGATTCCATGGGAGCTGAGCTTTTCGTAGGCGCCGACGGCCAGGGCAACTTCACTCCCCGTGGCGATCAGGATGACGTCCGGCCTTTTGTTGCAATCGGCGAGCGTGTAACCGCCTTTGGCCAGGTTGCATGCGGGAGCGTGTGTGGTACGGCAGAGCGTGGGCAGGTTCTGGCGCGAGAGGGCCAGCGCGATTGGACGCCGGGTTTGGGAGAGTGCCACCCGCCACGCTTCGCTTGCTTCATTCGCATCGGCTGGCCGGATGACGACAAGATTGGGAATTGCCCGGCATGCCGCCAAATGCTCGATTGGCTGGTGGGTTGGCCCATCTTCACCGACTCCGATTGAGTCGTGGGTGAAAACATAGACGACGGGTAGTTCCATCAGTGCGGCCAGTCGCATCGCGGGTCGCAGATAATCACTGAAGACGAAGAAAGTGCCGGCGTATACCTTCAGACCGCCTAGTGCCAATCCATTCGCCACGGCTGCCATTGCATGTTCGCGAATGCCGAAGTGCAGGTTGCGGCCTCCATAGTCCTTAGCCGAGAAATGCCCGGTACCGTCGAATGGAAGGAGGGTCACATTGGATGGCGCTAAATCGGCCGATCCGCCCAAGAGCCACGGGACGCGCTTCGCCGCGGCGACGAGGGCTTTGCCTGAGGAAGCCCGCGTTGCCAATCCTTTTGGATCCGCGGGGTAGGCCGGCAGTTCGGAATCCCATGCCTCGGGGAGGCGGCCGGCCCAAATAGCCTCCAATTCACTGGCCAGGGCCGGATGTTCCTGCTGGTACCTGGCGAACAACGCGTCCCATGCCTGGCGAAGCTGTTGGCCCCTCGCCCCAAGCGTGGCCGCGAAATGGTCTGGGACTTCTTTCGGAACAAGGAACGATGCGTCCGTGGGCCAGCCATAGGCGGCTTTAGTCAACTGAATTTCGTCCGCCCCGAGGGGGGATCCGTGGGCCTTGGAAGTGCCCTGCATATTCGGCGCACCCCAGGCGATCAGACTCTTCACGAGAATCAACGTCGGCCGGTCCGCCGTTGCTTTGAATTGCTCCAGTGCATCGGCCAGAGCCGTCCGATCATTGGCGTCCGCAACCGAAAGGACATTCCATCCCAGTCCACGAAATCGAGTCGCGACGTCTTCACTGAATGCGAGGTCGGTTGATCCTTCAATGGTGATGCCATTGTCATCGTAAAGCCAACAGAGGTTCGATAACTTCAGATGCCCGGCGAGCGACGCGGCTTCGCAAGCCACTCCCTCCATCAGATCCCCATCGCTGCATTGGACGAAGGTGTCATAATCGAACAGAGGAAAACCGGGGCGATTGTATCGGCTGGCGAACCACCGTGCGGCCATGGCCATCCCGACACTACTCCCGCAGCCTTGCCCTAGTGGGCCGGTTGTTATCTCGACGCCCGCCGTGTGGCGATACTCGGGATGCCCTGGAGTGCGGCTGCCCCACTGGCGGAATTGCCGGATATCATCGAGCGAAATGGCCGGAGTGCCTGTTCCCCGCCCCAGGGCATCAACTTGCTGAATGCCAGCCAGATGGATCATTGCGTAAAGTAGCATCGAGGCATGACCACAAGATACAACATAGCGGTCCCGATTGGGCCAACAGGGAGCCGAGGGATCATACCGGAGATATTCTGACCAGAGCGTATAGGCAACCGGCGCTAAAGCCATCGGAGTGCCTGGATGACCCGACTTGGCCTTTTCGACGGCGTCCATGGCCAGGGTCCGAATCGTATGGATGGAAGTTAATTCAATCGTTGGAGTCATCGTGGTTTGAAAGAAAGACCATTCGCGAGGCAGGATGTGGTGTGAATGAGCGCCGTAGAAACACGGCCTACTCCGAGGGCGCCATTCTAATACGATGGATGCGCCAGCGGAAGATGGGTCTTGGGCATCCTGCCGAGAGACCCAGATCACGTCCCTTCTTTTCCTTCTTTTCCTTCTTTTCCTTCTTTGTGTTCTTCGAGCAGGATTTCCATATCGGTTTTCAAGGATCGCATGTACTCACGCCATTCCTGTTCCAAGGGCTGCCGATCCTTTCCAAAAACATCGCTGAAGAGTTCGATCAGGATGTCGTGCGAGAGGGGAGTATCTGGCGGGAATTTTCCCAGCCGCTGGTAATATTCCATCAGTTTTTCAAAGTGGCGATCGATCAGAAAGTAGGTCAATGCCCATGCCTGGCCGTAGGCATGCAGAAGATTCGATTCGACATCACCAGAGACATTGAAGATCTTATCACTGACGATGAAGTTGAGGCTGGAATGTTCCTGATCTTTCTCGGCCAGCTCACGATACCACTGGAGCCGTTGTTTGTTGACCGTGCCGATACCGGCCCAAGGGGCGTCATTGGGTGTTTCAAAATAGGTTGCCAAACCCTCGTGGACCCACCGGGGAATTCGCACGTATCGTGGGAAAAGTCCTGTATTTCCGGCCATTTGATGGGTCACTTCGTGGCTCACCACCTTGATGTCAGAGCTTTCTTGTGCGATCCGGACCAATGTCGAAATGGCCTTGGATCGTAGAACAATATCCCGGCTACCTGGCTGGCGTCGACGAATGGCATCGCGCTCCTGCTCCCCCAACTGCGCTGCCAGCTCTCGGAGTTCTTGAAACTCATCCGCCGTGCCGTGATCGAAGAAGACGCTGATATTCGTCAACGGGTTCCAGAATCCCGACGCGGTGCACAGATCGGGCGACATTTTCTTGGCATATTCCTGAAAAGCCTCCTGCTCGTTGAACAGAATTACCATAAGACGCTTTTGAGGGAGATCCAGATTGTCCACTCCTTTGGAATAAAACTTCAGCATGAAACTCTCGTAAACCATCTCCAAAAGCTGCAATCGTTCTGTAGCCCGATTTTGCCGATGCCTTCCAAATCGCTTATCCTCGGGATTTTCTGGAGTATCGTGTAACAAGGTGAAATGTTCGCTATTCTTAATTCTGAATTTCGGAAGCGGCACCTCATTTCTGAGTTTCGTTTCCAACTCGGGATCATCGGGCAATCTTTGTTCCAACTTCTGTTTCAATGCCTTGATACGATTTGCATCTTTGTGTGTCGGATCGATGGTAAGCGCAAGATCGACCGCCTCATAAACTTCCTTCAACATCCCCTTATGAAGCGCCCACAACGCAAGATCCATGGCTTGCGCAACGTCTTTGGATGCTTTCGTCTGCGTGATTTTTTTTCGGAAGGTGACTTCAAGTGCCGGTACCTCATACACCTGCGTGTCTTCCAATGAAAAATAAATCGTGCCGTACTTGGCATGCTCGAGGCTAAGAACCTGGCCGGGAAAAGATTTCGTCGTTCCTTCGAGAGTTAAAACGAGCGAACTTCCCGGCACGTTATACATCACGATATCGGCGGAACCCCGCGCCGATATCACAAGTTGCAGTGCCAGAACAGTTCGAAAGATGGAAGTACCACGCATAATTTGTGATCCAATGGATCTTGATGAACATTCCCTAGTCACGGCAGAACGAGTGGCGTTTCGGAGAGGTCGATCGATTCACCACCGTGGGTTGTGCACATGGCCCTGAATACTTCTGGATCGATATTGGCATCTACCCACCGGGCGGATCCGTCCGCCATCAGGACAGTGGCCCCGTTCCGATCGTAACCCCGGGACCCAAAACCGGAGAGTCGCTGGAAGTAGGGCTCGCGGGCGGCACGGACGGTTTGGCCGCCGGCGACGGCCCAGGGACCTGCCAATTCGCCAGAACCGATCAGCAGGATGGTGTGGCTGGACCCATCGGTGATTTGATCTGACCTGGCGATCTCACGGTAACCGAAAATCCCAGCTCGCGGATCGCTGCGAGGCAATCTGGCAGCGCAATCGTTGGGGGAAAGATCCACTCCCGCCATGCCGACAAAATGGGTCAAACCAAGGCCGGAGAACATGTAGCCAGAGTACTGCTTTCTGTTGTCCGCCGGATTCAAAAATTCAGGGATGATCTTGCCGACCAGAGCGAGGTTCGGCTCGTCCCGCCATGTTTTTTCAAAGTCGAGCTTGTCATACTCCGCCTGGTAGCCCAGGTGAGGTAGAAGCTCGACCATCCAGCTGTATTGGAGTTCCAGCATCTGCGTTTCTTGGGGACGCCGAGTTGCCAAAAGATCTTTTCCTCCATCGTACCAGGAGAGAATACCCTTGGGCATGGCACCGTGGATGTACTTCGACTTTCCGCCTGGTCCGGTGGCCTCGGCAGTTTGATTGTTCGCCGTGGAAGTGTCCGAGCGTGTCGAATGCGAGCCTGGATGATCTGGTCTTTCTGGTTCGGTGTCGGTTCCAGATTTTGGCTGACCGGTGCCGCGTTGGCCAGTGGCATGTGGCGATGAGGTTCGTGAATCATTCCGGGATGCAGCCGGTGCCGTGGCCGAGGAACCATTCGGATCCGAATCCGTTCCGGGATCCACTTCCACGGGCCCAGTGCCGTCCCCCGAATCCGATTGTCGAGCCATTCCGGGATCCGTGGTAGAGTTCCCTTCAACTGATGTAACTTTGGGACCGCGTGTGGATTCAAGATTTTGTGTTGGTTGAAAATTGGATTGACCATCTCCAGCCATTGGGTGGTGCGGATCCCTTGCAAGCAGAATCACGATCAGGATCAGGCAGACCAGTGCGATGATGCCACCGACAATATTCACCACGGGAGGGGCCGACTTGGTCGGTTTGACGGATGCCATCTTGAGCGAGGAGCTGCTCAAATGAGTCCCAGACGACGACGGGGCGAGTTGTCGATCGATGCCACTGACCGAGGATAATCCGGCCTGTTCCGCGGCAGCCTCCAAATCGGCCAGCTCCTCGAGAAGATCCCCTTCGTTCGGGCTTGTGATGGGAAGTGGTTTCCCACATCCCGGACATCGGACGGTTTTGCCAGCCAACCGGTCAGGGGCTTTATAAAACTTCCCGCAGGTACATGAAACGCGAATTGCCATGCTTTTGACAGCTCCGATGAATTATGGCGCGTCTTTCCATAGCAGCTGTACCAGCCGTATGAGGCCCAACCATCTCCATTCTATCCTCTTTTGCGGATAAAATCTGGTGGATTATCTCGCTATTCGCAGAATTCTTCCTCGAACCAGATGCGACGCCCTTCCTTTTGACTTCGCGCGGCCATCTGGACGATCGCAATGGCCCGGCAACAATCTTTCAAGCTGTTCGTATCAAGTCCGGGATTGGTAAGGATCCGATGGAATTGGAGGAACATCTGCTCACCGACAGACCAGTCGCGGTCGAGATATTCCGAATTGGCTCCGTGGGCGTCCATCCAGACCAGCTTGTCAGGAAATGATATCTGGACAGACCCTCGATCACAGGTGACTTCACAATCGATCGGCTCGAGACTGTTTTCTGTCTCCAACCACGACGCGGGGACCGATCCCTCCCACCGGAGCCATGCCATGGTGCCGGTGCCGGGTCTGGCCGCCACAGAAAAATCAAGGTCCATCATCAACCGGTCATCGGGTGGATCGTCACCTGCGTCCGGGGATTCGAGTTGATGCGCCAGCCCGACCACGCTCGACGGTTCGTAACCCACGATATTCCGGCACCAGTCGACATGATGCAGTAACGATTGGATGGCCATTTCTGGATCGGGGTGCGTTGCCAGCGAGTCGACTCGATTCCGTAAGATACACCGCAGCCGGGAGGGTCGCCCAAGGGATGTTGCCATCAATTCTTTCAGTCGTAGCGTGGCCGGGATATAACGTAATGGCAACTCAGGGAAAAAAAGACTCTCCGCCTTTGGCAACAGGTGCCGTCGCCATGCCGAATTCCTGAGGCAGCTTCGGTCGAAGATATCCGCGCAATAAATGGCTTTGCCCATTTCACATGCTGCCAGGATGGGTAACTCGCCAAACCACCGATGGGACAGGACGAGGATCGCGTCAATATCCTCCCGTGCGATCAGGGAGCGGAATCCATCCACCCGGTCCGGAGCCGGCCCGCGGGCGGCAAGTCCGCAAAGCAATTGTTCGGCACGGGCGGCAATCGGATCGGAAATCGCAGCGATGTGGAACCAATCCTCCAAGGACCAGAGTGCTGGGGCGTACCGAGTCTCCCATGAGCCTCCAAGGCCAATGATTCCGACATTAAGCTTCATGCTGGGAAAGGATTCGTTTCTTGACGGTTCCATTGGCAATTGCCTAAGTACCGATGGATGACGGATGCTTGACTCCATCCGGTCATGGTTGGGACATCCGGTGGATTTCCTGCCAATCGATGACTTCGGCACCATCGCGGGTGGCCAGGCTCGTGAAGATTGCATCAGGAAGGTCGAGATTTAACAGGTGCACACTACCATCGGCGACCGCGGCAAGGCAACGGCCTCGCAATGACCCGAGGCCCTGTTTCGGATGCTTCGGATCAAAGGCGATATCTTCCGGCTTGGTCCAGATAACGGCTGCTTGGGGTGCGGCGCGGACGAACATCAGCGTGGAACTTGTTCCATCAACGACGTGTCGAAATGAGAGCTTCTCATTGCCTGGAAACAGTGTCTTCTCGCCGGCCAGGGCAACGTAGAGAGTTCTTCCCGGCGGCACCGGTTCGTTCCGTGCTGTCAGGGACAATGGCATCCGCGGGATTAAGGCCTGGTTGTGTTCGCTGTCCCACGGTTCGTCGAGATGGAATTCTTCATAGAGAGCGGATTCTTCAAGATAGGGCAACAGGGCGACTCGCCAACTCAACAGCGGTTTCCCGTCCTCATCATAGATATTGCTCGGAAACCTCTTATGGGAATCCGCGTAGTTATGAAATGCCAGAGCGAGCTGCTTCAGGTTGTTCATTTCTTGAACCTCCCCCGACGTGGATCGAGCGGATTGAACCACGGGTAAAAGCATGGCCGCGACGATCGGCGCCGTAGAGACGATGTTTCCGCCCCCTGGGAGTGTTTGGCGGGTTTCGAACTGGAAACCATCGCCAGTCTTCGTCCAGGTCGAAGTACCGGGAACGAAATGCCGCGCGATGGATTCCATGTCCGGTAGAATCGACACGTCGATATCAATCCCTTCGCGCTGCAGTTCGACGGATGCCATGCGGACACCGATTTGGAGCCATGGATAAATACCGCGGACAATACGTTCCATGTCAATATAGGAAATGCACGCAGGGCCGGTGCCTTGGGCGAGGGATGTGGCTACCTCGGGGATATCGGCCAACGTTGGAATCTCTTCGTCGCGGTCGAGGTACGACTTGATCGTCTGCGGCATCAAACCGATGATGAGATAATCCTCGGTGAAACACCACGCAGGGGCGAAGGGCATATCATCGTCGGGGACACTTAAAAAGTGGATTGTCTGGCCAGCATAGGGCATCTGGCGTACAACAGGACCGCCCCGGCGTGCGTGTCTGCCCAGCTCGACTTCCATCCGCGTCGCCAAACGGCGAAAACTGCCCTCCAATTGATCCCGGTCCTTGATTTTGATCATCGCGGATGCGCCAATCCATGACGAAATCATTTCACCGCCTGGCATGTAAATGATGCCAATGTCATCCAGGGCGGCAATCACATCGCGGCGAATATCGGTGTTTATATCCTGTTCGATATCTCGCAAGGCCTCCTCGAATTCCTCTCGTGCCCTCGGATCAAATGCCTCGAAAATATCCAGAATCCGGCGGAAAGTTTTTTCCGGATCGACGCGTACGGCCAAGGCCGCCGTTGCATCGCCGGGAATCTGTTCCAGGTCGCGCTTGGAAAGTGGATCCTGGGGCAACAGGCTGAAAACGCCACGCGGCTCGCCATCCAGCGTGATCTTCACGCGGCTCGTGCATGCTATGTCATCCAGGCCGCTTAACGTGGAAACCGCTTGGACATTGTCGAATCCAAAGAGCGAGAGGGCCCTCGCGTGTTCTTCAAGCATCGGGCCGAGAGACTCGATCAGGCCGGCGACGTTCAAGTAACCGATGGTGGAGATACGGTCCGGTTCGAAATCGGATCTGATTTCTTGATGCCAACTGGGAGCTGCGGCCGGGGAGGCCAAACGTTCGAGAATCGCTTCGCCTTCCTCCTCTCCCACCGCAATGATCAGATAACCGTGGTCCACGGTCCAGTGGACTGGCGGGGCATGCGGTGGTGGCAAAGGAACATGGCGCCAGGGGCTGCCAGTGGATTCGTTTCCGTCTTCTGGGATCAGATGCATGAGTCGATCAAGGGATTGTTCCAATGCATTCGCCTGATCACCCAGATTGCATACAAGGCCGGCGCGGACCTTCGGCGAATTGCCAGGGGTGGGAAAACGGATTTCGGCGATATAGATGGCCAAAGGGCGAGTGAGGGCTGCCTTGACCAGTGCGGGCAATTCCTCGGCGAGGATCCGATCCTGGCGCCCCCGAACCTCCCGGCGAATTGCACGCAGGACCTGATCCTCGACCGTTTTAACGAGTTGTTGCAGTTCCGGTTCGGCAAAGAGCTGCTCCGTCTGATTCCCGCTGGCTGGATCGGGAGTGGCCATGCCAGCGGATGAGAAATACCAAAGACACTCCTCTGGGGCGGTCCGGGATATGGCCGGATCTTCCGGAAGCGGTGGAACACCGAGTGGAAGACCTGCTCCCGATAGACCGAAAAATAGCGTCATCAACCATACCGAAAAAGCCTCGGTGGGGCCTATCATTAACGCCATGGTAGTTTCCTTTCGAGTGTTCGTGCTGCAAGTGGTAGACGGATCGATCGGTTGATCATGGGGATTTAGAATTCGTAAGACAATCCATTCGGCTTTCGCTCCGTGAAAGCAGGTCTTCTCGCGGAGCGGAAAGCGACTATCCGGCAAGTTGTTGTTGTAGAGTATCTTCGCACTAAGAGCCTATCCCAAAACCAACTCCTCAAACCCCGCTTATGGAAAGAAGGATTGGGGGGCGATGGGTTTTTGGATAGGTTCTAAAAGTACCTCCCATTCCGAACACGGTGGAACAAATCCCGGAGGATCTCTTCCGCTTAGGAGGTTACCATAATCGAGACAAGATGTCCAATCGAACCGTGATCCATTCCTCCCGCCGCGCGACTTCCACGTATGTTACGATTGATTCATAGTTGTGATTTCTGGGCATTAAGGATAAAGTTGATAGAGTGTGTCGACTCCCCTCTTCTCTGGTGTTCTGCCAATGGAGACTTTTCAACGTGCGAGAGTACCAACGTTCACCGATCGAGAGATCCTTGTCTGTACGGTTGGAACGGCTCTATGGAGATCGTGCTGGGGATTACGTCGCGCGGATTCGATCACTCCTCGATCGCTTCCTTGCCATGCCACCGCGCCATGACATGGGATTGCGCCCACTATGGTCAGAACGCGATGTGATGCTTATTACTTATGGTGACCAGGTCCAAAGTCAAGGCACTCCGTCGTTGGCGGTCCTTCACCAGTTCTTGCTCGAAAACCGGCTGGATCAATATCTTAATACCATCCATTTACTACCATTTTTCCCATATTCATCTGGTGATAATTTTTCCGTGATCGATTATTGGTCGGTCGATCCGAATCTGGGAACCTGGAATGATGTCAAACGGCTGGGGCAAAAGTTCAGTTTGGCATTTGATCTTGTACTGAATCATGTCTCCCGAAAGAGCGCGTGGTTCCAGGCCTATTTGTCTGGCGAGGCACCATACGATCGGTTCTTTATCGAGATCGATCCCGAGGCGGACCTTTCCACGATAACCAGGCCGCGCAGTCATCCTTTGAGAACGGTGTATAAAACAAGGCATGGCCGGCGGGGCCTGTGGACCACATTTAGCGAAGATCAACTCGACCTGAACTTCAGCGAGCCGGAAGTTCTATTTCGGATGATCGAAGTGCTCCTGGAATATATCCGCCATGGGGCCCGGATTATCCGGCTGGATGCGATCGCCTACTTGTGGAAGGAAATCGGGACGGACTGTATCCATCTAGAACAAACCCACGAAATCGTCAAGCTGATGAGGGACATTCTTGACGAAGTGGCTCCGGACGTGCTCCTGCTGACTGAGACAAACGTCCCGCATCATGAGAATATCCTCTATTTTGGCGATGGGGACGAAGCCCGCCTGGTCTATCAGTTCACCTTGCCGCCTCTTCTTGTGGACAGCTTCTTGAACGAGGATGCCACGATCTTAACCGAGTGGATCGAAGGGATCGAGACAACGCCATCCGGGACGACGTTTTTAAACTTCACCGCGTCGCATGACGGAATTGGAATCCGTCCACTCGAGGGCCTGATGGATCATCGGCGATTCGAACGTCTCGTCAAAGCCATTCGGAGGCGCGGTGGTTCCGTAAGCACCCGCATGAATGAAAGCGGCAGCCACGTACCTTATGAATTGAATATCAGTTACCTTGACGCCCTGCGAGATCCCAGAGATCCCGACATCGCGCAACTGGCCCTGCGGTTCCTCGCGTCCCAGGGAATCATGCTCGCCCTGCGCGGCATTCCAGCCGTCTACTTTCATAGCCTCGTTGGGACCGAGAATGATATCGCAGGCTTCGTGCGCGACGGCCATCCACGAAGTATTAATCGTCGCAAATTCCAGTTGGATGAATTAGAGGCGCGGTTGAACGATACGGAATCGCTTGCCTATCGTATCTTCCATGGGTACCGCCAACTTTTAGCGATCCGAATCGGCCAACCGGCCTTTCATCCCGAAGCACCGCAACAGGTCCATCGTCTGGCGGATGGAGTGCTCGCCATCCAACGAACCAGTCTGGACGGTTCGCAGCACATCCTTTCGCTTGCCAACTTGCGTCGCGAGCCGGTTGATGTGGACCTCCATCCGGTTGCCCATCTTGATGCCTTGCATAACCTGTTTCCTGATCAAGAAGATGTCACTGCCGGCCGGATCCTTTTGTTCCCATACCAACTGGCTTGGTTGACAAATCGGCCTGGATCATGAGAATTGTGTGCCCATGGCATCCTTCATTTTGATGATACTTCCATGAAAGCGCTGCTACTGACGGCCTACCGGCAATTGGAAATCGCCGAGATGCCAATTCCCGAGGTGGCTGAGAACGATGTGCTTGTGCGGATCGGGGCCTGTGGGATTTGCGGAAGTGACGTGCATGGCTATGACGGAAAAAGCGGGCGGCGAATTCCGCCGATTGTCATGGGACACGAAGCGGCCGGTGTCGTGGTGGATGTGGGGATATCGGTCCGCCGATTTCAACCCGGGGACCGTGTCACATTCGATTCGACGGTTTCGTGTGATGTTTGTGAGCATTGCCGCAACGGTCGAATGAATTTATGCGACAGGCGGAAGGTCCTTGGAGTTTCCTGTGATGATTACCGCTGCGATGGGGCGTTCGCTGAATATATCAAGGTACCCCAAAATATTGTCTACCTGATTCCGGATGACTTGCCATTCGAACAGGCGTCGATGGTCGAGCCGCTATCGGTTGCCGCCCATGCGGTCAGCCGGGCGCAGATACCATCCGACGCAACCGCGCTGGTGGTCGGCAGCGGGATCATCGGCCTCTTGGTGATTCAAGTGTTGCGTCATGTGGGCTGCCGCCGGATCATGGCTGTCGATCTTTTGGCAAGCCGGCTCGCATTGGCCAGTCAGCTCGGCGCGGATATTGTTTTCCGGGCCGATTCGGCCGAGCTGATGGAGGCGATTCGTGACGCGACGGGGGGCAATGGTGCGGATATTGCTTTCGAAGCGGTCGGCGCCACGCCGGCCGTGCGGACGGCGGTCGCCGGCACCCGCAAGGGCGGCCAGGTGGTCCTGATTGGCAACGTATCACCCGCGGTGGATTTGCCGTTACAGAAAGTGGTCACCGGCGAATTGGATCTTCTTGGTAGCTGCGCATCCAATCGTGAATACCCCGCATGCATCGATATGCTGGCTACCGGGGCGATCCGTGTGGAACCGATGATCAGCCGGGTGGCACCGCTAGCCGAGGGCCCGCTGTGGTTCGATCGCCTCTATTCCGGCTCGCCCGATTTATTGAAAATAATCCTCCAGCCAGTTCGCGATCTTGGGGACTCGTTGTGATGTCGTGGTCTCCCGACCACGACATGTTGATTGCCCTTCTGCCGCGTGTCGGATTTAAAAGAATATCGACAGGTATTCCTGCCAGATAGTCACGAGCCCGAGCGCGGTTAAACATGTCCCCGACAGTGTGGTTGCCAAAAGGAGGCATCGCCCCATTTGCAGAGGCTTGGGAAGAAACCGGCGATCGGCCCAAATCATGGCAAAACACCATAATCCGCAGGTAAAGACCCCGCCGACGATGGCTGCCGGTTTCACCATCGCTGCTGGATCGTCACCTCCGATCCAGACCAGCAATAGCCCGCCAGACGCGCAGTAAACAAGCGTCCAGTTTCGGATTTTCGTACGTGGGACTCGATGCAAGCGTGGAAAGACAGGACGCAGGCATTCGTAGGCCGTGCGGAGATAGATTTCATAGGCCCCGTAGATAGTCCCCCAGAACGCCATGAAAATCCCGGCTTGATAGAGGAACAACAGGGCCGGATGAAAGTCGGTGAGGAAGCGGGCTTGTTTCGAAAGGAGCGCGAATTTATCGGGAACTTCCCGATCGGGATGCAGGATGATCGCGCCGAGGATAATGAAACAGGTGGTGAAGAGGGCCACGGAAAAAAAACCAATACCGACATCAATTTTCACCGGGATGAGCCAGCATCGACCTCTCTGGATATTCGCATCGTCCTCGCCGATAGGCAACGCTTCTTGGCGCGGCGGATCGTGATGGGTCGGAGATTCGTTGCTGGATGCCATCGCGCCCCATGTCTTCTCGCGAAAACACCCAAGATATCCCAAATAATCGTAGGTCCCGCCCCCGATTGCTCCGAGGCAAATGCAGACAAACACCCATTCGGAATTTTTGGTGATATCCTTCGAATCCCGAACCCAATCCGGATAGGGGGGAACTTGGGGAACCATGCCGCCAACGACCTGGAACCAATCGGGTTGCGACGCCAGGCAGGCGGCCAATAGGCTGGCCAACAGGAAGGCGACGATCAGTAGCTGAATCCGCTCGAGCCGATAATAAGTTTGGAAGTATGTGCAGGTTACCGCGATACAAATCGCCACCGTAGCCCAGACCCGCTGGATCAGCAGCAATTGGGCATTGCGGCGCGATAATTCGATAAGTTCCGGGCTGCCGTCAGGGAGCAGCTTGACAGTTTCATCGAGTTCGCTGAGCGACATCCCCAGCACCTGAACGTCAATCCCAAAGATCCAATTAATAGTCTGACCGAGCATTAAAGGCAAACCGGCCAGCCAGAAGGGGAAGCTTGCCACGCTAAGGATTCCGATCAAGATGGGCACCCAATTGCGCGGTCCCGGCATCGAACCCCAATGCGTCATCGGATGTTCACCGGTCAAGATCATATGCCGGCCGCCCACATAGACCTGAATTCCTTTCATGCAAGCGCCGCCAACAAAACACCAGAGCAGCGCGTATCCAAAAATGGCTCCAGACCTGGCGGCAAAAAACGTTTCGCCGCTACCAATCGACACGGAAGCGATGATCGCGCCGGCGCCGAAGTACTTCAGCGATCGCCAACTCATGCCGGATTTCAGATCATCGGTCAGCGGCGGATAGATGATTGTTTCTTGGGCCATGACCAACTTACATCTTCTGCAATAGTTCGAGCATTGGCCGGTCGAGCTGGTGTCCGTGGAAGGAATCGTAGCGGACATCCGCTCGCTGGCTGTCGAGGATTCCGAAGCTGCCGCGGAAATTCCACAGAGCCCAACCCCAGCCGGCCTCTTTCCATAACTCCAGGCAATCGCGCATCCACTGGAGTGTGACCGCGTGCGGTGTCTTGTGAAAAGCACCCCATTCGCCCACATGGATTCCAACTCCTTGGGCCTGGAGTTTCAACCAAGGTTCCATACGGTTTCTCCGTATCCAATCCCGATCGATGATCTGGTTCCCGTCCACGAGAGGCCAGGTTGGCTCGGGCCAACGCTCACCTCCAACCCAGGAAGCCTGATAGTGGCTAATTGGCATGGGATCATAACCGCGCGTGCTTTGCGCGATGCCAAGATCCACCAGTTCAAACACCGGATTCCGTCCCCACCCAAGTCCATCGGCGATGATCAGCCGTTTCGCATCAACGCGGCGGATCGCTGTCACCACGCGCTCGACAACGCGGGCATAGACACTCGCCGGTATCAGGGCCGGTTCGTTGACTAGATCGAAGCTGAGCTGTTGGGATGGGATCCCTTGGTAGCGTTCGGCGAACTGCGACCATTGGAAATCGAACTGCTTCTGAGCCTCTTCGTCCTTCCAGAGGTTCATTTCTTCTGGAGGTTTGGCAACGGTATAGCCGGGCGCGCGGTGGAGGTTCAGATTGACATGCACGCCATAACGCTGCCCCCAGGCAACCGCCTCATCGATTTCCTTCAAAGTTTTCTCATCGAGCTCGTATGGATTTCGGCCGTTCGTCCAGCATCGGTAATCCATCGGAAGCCGAACGAAGTCGAAACCCCATTGACTGATCCACTGGAAATCGGTTTCGACAAAGGGGCGATTGGTGCCGTTGAATTTCTCGAGGAGATTGAAGCCACGCCATCGAGGCAAACGGCGTTGGAGAGTCTGAGAATTCTCGGTGTCTGAAGTTTCCGTAGCTCCGGAGGCAAGGCTTTGGCTCGAAGCCATTCCGGCCAGTGCCATCCCACTCCCCCAGGTGCCGATTTTAAGAAAATCACGTCGTTGCATCGGAGGACCTTTCGTGAAGTTTGTTTTGGATGAATCAATCAACCTGTGTGAGAAGGACCGAAGAAGCATCCAATGAGTCTTCCTTTCCGCCAAGAATGGAGATTATGATTATGGTCCGTTCCCATGGAATTGCAACCGTGATGAAGCCCGGCTTTTCGAAAAAGCCGGGCTTCTAAGACCGACGCATGTGGCAACATGTTTCGAGTGGACCATCTCTCTTTCGTCCTTGATGATCTTAATATTAAGGATGCTGGATGTTATGCATTGCCAACATGCGATACGGACTAGTGCACGGAATAGATGCGGGTTAGAATGGCACTGAATGATTGATACTTCTGCTAAACCACCACATCGGAGGAAAGTTTGAACAATGCGACAGGATCATCATTTGGAGCTCATCCCAGCCACTTTTTCTCCCATGGATCCGGGCGGATCGGTCGATGGCACACCGATTGAGGCCTATGCGGAATACTTGTTAAATCATGGGATGGCCACCGTATTTATTAATGGAACAACGGGCGAGAGCTTGTCGCTTACATTGGACGAACGCCGCATCCTTGCCGAGCGATGGATCCAGGCCGCTTCGGGATCAATCAAGGTCATGGTCCATGTTGGCCACAACTGCATTGCCGATTCCATGGCTCTTGCACGTCATGCTGAAGAAACTGGCGTGGCCGCGATTTCATCGATGGCACCCAACTTTTTTCGGCCGGGTTGTGTGGAGGATTTGATTGCCTTCCTGTCTCCCATCGCAGCCGCGGCACCCCAAACGCCCTTCTATTACTACCATATTCCATCCCTCACGGGTGTTGAACTTGCCCTGGATGCATTTCTCGAAATGGCGTCGGATCGCATTCCGACTTTTGCCGGGGTCAAATATACCCATTACGATCTCACGGAGTACTTGGACTGCCAGGACAAATGGGGAGGCCGCTACCAGTTGTTGTTTGGCCGCGATGAATTCTTGCTATCCGCCCTGTCGGTTGGTGCTCTGGGCGCCATTGGGACAACGTTCAATATTTTTCCGAAGACTTTTGCTAAAATCGCGAAAGCATTCTTCGAAAAAGACATTGTCACCGCCAGAAAACTGTCGATCAACGTTAATCAGGGCATTTCATTATTCAAGAAATACGGGCTTCTCAGATACGGCAAGAAATTCATGGCCACGGTTGGAGTGGATTGCGGAGAGGTGCGGCGACCGCTGAAGCCTGCAACCCAGGATCGTTTTGATGAATTGATGGCGGCTCTAAGGGAGCTGCCTCTGCCGGACAATATGTGTTGATCTCCTGTTCCTTGAACCCTCTTACTCCTTATCCAAAGAACGATGTGTCGAAATATCTTGTGGATTGGCTTGACTTTGATCGTTTCCGGAACCCCAGGCGCCACGCCAAACCAACTTCTGGCCGGCGATCCCAATGAGAAGCCGAGCTTCGCCTTTGGCGTGCTGGCGGATGTCCAATATGCGGATAAGGAAACAGCGGGAAAGAGATCTTACCGCGAATCGTTGGGAAACTTGGAAAAATGTGTCGCGGAGTTCAACCGGCATGAACTTGCATTCACGATCCAACTGGGGGACATCATTGATGGGAACAGTAACCCGGAAAGAACGCACTCGGATCTGGATCGGATCTTGGCCGTGTATTCAAAACTGAAAATGCCGGCATTCCATGTGATCGGAAATCACTGCCTCAATGCGGGGAAGGAAAAACTGGGCGCGGCACTCGGACTGAAATCATTCTATTACGATTTCTCGCTCCCTCAAACAAGGGGATGGCGCTTTGTCGTACTGGACGGAAACGATGCCGGGTATGGAGTCCTGAGCGAACTCCAACTGCAATGGCTTCGCGAGACGTTGATCCAAGCCCGCCGGAATGATGAACGCGTTATCATCTTCAATCATTTTCCGCTCTTGAAAGAAGCTGCCAAGGATCATCGGATGAAAGATCCCGTCCCCCTCTTGACATTGTTCGAAGAATCAAGATGCGTCGTTGCCTATCTTGCCGGTCATGATCATGCGGGAGGTTCCGCTTTCCACCAGGGGATCGGTCACGTCACCCTGAAAGGAATGGTCGAGGCGCCAGCACGCAATGCCTATGCCATCATCTCGGTCTTCCCGACCCGACTGGTCGAAACTGGATTTGGTGAGGAACCATCCAGGAAATTATTGCTAAACGGTCTCGACGTGGAAGGGCATGAAATCACTCAGGTCACAAATGTCTTGAATATAATCGCCATAAGCCATGACCAGATGCCCGCCGTAATTCGCTGATTTCTTGAACAAAGCCTTCGCATCGGGCACCTGGACGGTGACTCCCAGGGAGCAGCTGATCTGCTCGACACCAAAGCCATCCACAATAGTACCCCGTGTGATCAGGACGCGGTCTCCGGCGGGATTGAACCTGGCTATGGTGACTGTCTCTCCCTTGTCACGATTGAAGTCGTATCGTAATGTAACGCCCCAACCGCCAACGGTGAAATTCCTGATCTCATAAGGTGCATCCGGCCTCTGGAATCCCTTCATTTTCAAACCCGCCACATCATGGAAGATGGTGACTGTATTATTCCCAGCAAAAAAATCTGGATTGCCCATATAGACCGTCCTGCGGCCTAGATAGGATAGGGCCATCATCGCTAGCAAGGCATTGATATCCGTCTGGCATACTGCCGGATAGCCAGCATCCTTAAGGAGAGATAGAGTCATGCAAGGTGTAAACTGATAGTGTGCTGCAATCTCAAGCGGGCATATTTCACGACATTCAACTGTGAATGCATTACACTCGAACTTGTTCATGAGATGACGGACAGCATAATAAAAATGGGCGGAATGGATTATATGTTCCTTGCTCATATGCACGTCGATCGCTTGATGCATGACCTTGGCAGCAAAATCCTCGATCCTTTTTTGCATCGATTCCGAATGGATCGTCCGCTCCATTTCGTCAGCGAGTTCTTGGTTCGAGATATTGTGATAGCGCATCCCGAATAGTTGGCGCAGACGCGAAAAATCGTAGGCGGCACTTGACAAACCAAATGGTGCCTTCCCAAGACGATCCGTGACGATCAGGAGCTTCGTCTCGGCAAAAGCTTTCCGAACCCACATTAGTCGTAGGATACGGTTGAGATCCTCCCGATCATAGGCAGCGTGCGCCTCCTTGCCCAGGTGCCGGACTGCGGCCGGCGCATCGACTACCCAACCGGGACCTCGGTGCGGTTCCCCCTCATAGGCAAGGGCGATGACCGGTTTGTTGTACCGGTTGGCGAGTTCAACACAGATATCTGAGACGAAAGACCGCACGACAACAAAAACGTCAATCCGGTTGTTGACTCCTTCAATATTCAAGAATTCCTCGTTCGGAAGCTCGAATTCGACATTTTTTTTCCGCACAAGCATTTTGAGAGGTACTGGTTCAAGGAGATCCACTTCATCGGGGAAATGCCAATTCTGAAATTGGGAAATGAAATGATCAAAAGCCCGTCTGTGCCCCGCTAGCTCGGCGTCATACGTCAGATCTGACAAGTTGCCAACGCGGCAAGGCCCCTCGTGCGCCGTTTCGTGCACCATCCCACCAACAATAAATTGGACTCCCAACTTTGAGTCAAAGAGAGGATTCCTTTCTTTTTCCAAGGTCGAAGCCGCCAATATTCCGGGGAACGCCATTCCCGCACCCAGTGTAGCGCCGGAGATTTCAATGAATTGACGCCGGGAAATACCATGATCGGATTGTGATTGTGTTGGCATGGAACCTTCCCCTTTTCATAAAGGTATCAATGAAAATTGTTATCGAAGGATTCCAGTGTAGCCCGAGCAAGAGGCAGAACCAAGGGATTGAGGGGCCTGTAGTCCTTGGGTATCAAGGCTCCTGATGATTTGAGTGCCTCATACTGGAAAGGGACACACAAAACGGTTGTAGGATCCATGTGGAATGGGTATGTTTTGAAACGGAACATGCATCGTGGAATCCTAGCACTCCCAATCGAACATGATAGAATCGGCGGGACTAATTTGGGATGCATTGCAGCGGGCCGGCCTATTGCCTGCTGGACACGCATTGCCTCGATATGAAGATCCCGGAAATCAACTTTTGGACCTGATGCCTTTGGTCATTGGAGCTTGGAGCCAAGCTGCCAATACCGCACTCCATCCGGAAGAACGCCGCCGGGCAGAGCGGCGGCTGGAAAAGTTCCAAGCGGCATCCGCGATGGGTGCCCGGTTGACCGTGGATTTTCCGGATTCCAATTCCAAGGCTGCCGGATGCTGGCTGGGACACCGGCTGGCCTGGTGGCCTCGAGGGATCCCGCCAGGCCGGCGTATCGGATTGGCCAGTTCTCGGCTGGGAAGTGCTCCTGATTTGCATGAACTCTGGTTTGTCGTTCTACGAGCGGCGTGCGAGAAGATCGATCGAGAGCATGATCTACTCCTTTCGGCCACATCCACCGCGACAGCCCGATATGTGGAACGTTGCGCCGCGCTTTTTGGGCTTCGTGTGCTGAGGATTGAAGTCCCTGACGACGATGCCATGGCACTCGACAAGTGGTTCGACTGGATTCAATCGCGTCAAGATTACGATACCCAATTGCCGCATCAAGTTGTTTTCCTGTCACCACCCATCCAATCCATGGATGGATGCGTCCCTGGACCGATCCGTGATGTGCCCGTTCGGGATCGAGCGATCGTGGCATTGAGTGATCAACTTTTCATATTCCGTGTGCGGCCGAATGGGAACCTGGATCGTCTCGTGCGGGCCCGGTTGTCGGATCCCATGTGGCCCGTTGCGAGCCTCTATGTAGCCATTGGGCCGACCCTCGTGCAAACCGAAATGGCGGATGCCTATATGCATTTGGGGGCCATCGGTTGGATTGTTTTGTTGGCGAGTGGATCCGAGAAACGCACCGCGAAGACCGTTTGCCAGATATCCTGTCCTCGGAACCGTGCACCGTTCGTTCCCGTGCCCGTGGCGGAACCCTGGGACTACCTAACCCACTGCACATGCCGCCGGAAAGGACCCTGGCCCGGCCAGGTCGATACGGATTACCTCGACGACTTGATCCTAGACCGCGATGATGCCGACCATTCAGCGATTGCCGCGTTGCGACGGATCGTGTGCCAAAAACGGCTCATTGCATCTTCCCAGATGATTCGTGGCGGGACACCCGTTGTCAGTTTCACAGCCGTTCCCTTGGCTTGCCTCTATCCGATGCGTGTATTCCGGCCACATCGAGGTCGATGGGATTTTGAACCGTATGGGATTTGTATTCGACGAAGCAACCTGGAAAAGCTCGGTGCCCGGCCTGTCTTGTATGGCGATAATCAACGATGGGCTTCCCTGCCAGCGACGGAACGGCCATTCTTCCAATATCTGGATCCAACGCGTGCCAAGCCGGCAACCCAAAAGGGCTTACAAACAAGCACGCACCACGCGCGCATGTTACAGACCAAGACTCTCAAGCATCCAACGGGGCGAAAACCGGTCGATTGGTCCATGGAAGACGAATGGCGTATCCTCGGTGATCTCGATTTGGCCCAGATCCCGCCCGATTCAATCCTAGTCTTCGTACCCACAGTAGCAGCTGCCCAGACGATTGCCGCCGTCAGTGATTGGCCGGTGGTCGTTCTTTCAAAGGAAAGGGAAAGATCAATCAGTGGGCGGGGGACAGGGGGCAGGGAATAGGCGAAAGAGGACAAGGCCAGAAGATACTGGAGAAACGATCGATCAAGATGCAACCAACGTATCAAAGGAGTCAAGGCGTGGATTGGCGGCGTATTGCCTTGGTTGTTTATTGGATCCATTGTACTACAATAGAAGCCGCCTAAAAATGAGGGGCTCTAAAATAACTGTTATGTGGCCGGTCTCCCGACCGAGCCACAGGCAAATCCAAAGTCTTTGGGCATCGGTTATTTTTTTCGTAACCGGGCCAAGGGGACTATCCCGATTTTCGCGGCGACCACTTGGCCGTAAGGGGACAGGCACATTTTTCGGCCTTCACGCACGAACTGGCGGAAAGGCCAAAATGGGCCGAAAAATGAGCCAGTCCCC
>JAFGFZ010000512.1 GCA_016930815.1 Pirellulales bacterium
CAGGCGGCGAGGCGGATCCGCCAGGCGGCGGATCCGCCCGATGGATCCACCGGGTAGACCGCCCTTTCAGGGGGAATGGGTGATTTACACAATTTCCTGATGGCTTACAAATGGCAACATTGCCTCAAATCATGTGTTCCTGGACCGTGATAAGCCAGGATTATTGGTTGATCCTCCATGAATACACGATCATCGGCTTCTTGAGAACAATCTGAGTTATCCCATGCCCGACATGCCCATTCCATCTGATGAAGTTCAGCCACATCAAGGCAGTACGATGATTCTAGCTCGAACGCGATTACAGATCCTCCGCAAACATGCCGAAGGAGGCCTTGGCCAAGTGGCAATCGCCTTGGATCGGGAGTTGAGTCGAGAAATTGCATTCAAGGAGATCCAACCTAAGTATGCCAATATCATGGAGGCTCGGAGTCGGTTCGTCCGTGAGGCTCAGATTACTGGCGGATTGGAACATCCCGGAATCGTTCCGGTCTACGGAATCGGGCAATATGAAGATGGCCGGCCATTCTATGTGATGCGATTCATTCAGGGGAACAGTCTCCACGAAGCGATCCAGGAGTTTCACGACGCCGACAAACACGGCCGCGATCCGGGCGAGCGACGCCTTGCACTCCAGAAGCTGCTCGGCCGGTTTCTCGATGTCTGCCACGCAATGGGTTATGCCCACAGCCGTGGCATCCTGCATCGCGACCTGAAACCGGGCAACATCATGCTTGGCGAATATGGCGAAACACTCGTTGTCGACTGGGGACTGGCCAAAAGCGTCGGGCAGCAAGAAGAGGGTTCCGAGCGTGACATGCTACCGTTTCTTCCCAAGTCGAGCGGGATCGATCAAGAAACCCGCCACGGTAGTGCCATCGGTACTCCCGCCTTCATGAGTCCCGAACAGGCGGCTGGCAACGTCAGCGAACTCGGTCTGGCAACCGATGTCTATGCCCTAGGAGCGACACTTTACACAATCCTCACCGGCCAGCCGCCGATTGAGCAGACGGATAATGATCTCATGCTGGCGAAGGTCATCGCAGGCGATTTTCTACGCCCCCGGGAAGTCAACCGGGCCATTCCCAAACCACTTGAAGCAGTTTGCCTCAAGGCAATGGCCAACGATCCCGCCAATCGGTATGCCTCGGCGGTGGCCCTTGCAAATGACGTGGAGCACTACTTGGCCGACGAACGCGTCACAGCATACCGAGAGAGCTGGATTGAACGCACCGCACGTTGGGGGCGGCGCTATAAAACAATCACTCGTGCCGTCGCCGTGTCACTGATCGCCATCACAGCAATTTCAATCGTCTTTGCATGCGTGGCGGACTCCTTGCGTGGCCGCGCCGTACGTGCCGAGGCATCAACAAGTAAGATGCTAATCGAAAAAACCGAAGCTCTAAAGAATGAAATGACCGCACGCAAGGAAGCGGACGAAGTCCGAGAGAGATTCATCGGTGCCTTTCGAAGTCCTAACCCGGAACTCGATGGACGTGATATCAAAGTGGTCGATGTGCTCGATCGTTTCGTCGATGAATTGGAGCAAGAAAAAGACATGCCCCCTACCCTCAGGGCAGCTCTGACTTCAACGATCGGACGGACCTATTCTGCATTGGGCAGATACAAAGAGGCATTGCCACTTCATGAAAAAGCACTGAAACTGCGGCAGGTCCATCTAGGATTAGATCATCCTGATTCACTCACTGCCATGAACAACCTGGCCAATGCGTATCACGATGTGGGAACTCTGGACCGGGCAGTGTTCATCCACGAAGAAACGCTAAAACGGCGGAAGGAAAAGATCGGTCCCGACCACCCGGACACATTATCTTCCATGAATAATCTGGCTCTGGCATACACTGCGATCGGCAGGCTGGATAAGGCACTGCCACTGTATGAAGAAACAAAAAAACTGGCGACAATCAAATTGGGCGCGAACCACGCGCACACACTAAAATCCATGAATAACCTGGCCAACGCCTACAAAGAGGCCGGAAAGTCGGAGCTGGCCATACCGCTCTTGGAAGAAATCCTGAAACGGAGGAAGGAGAAATTCGGCCCAGATCACCCTGACATGATGACTTCCATGATCAGCCTGGCAAATGCCTACAAAGAGGCCGGTAAACAAGATCTGGCAATGCCACTCTATGAAGAGACACTGACGCTGCGGCAAGTAAAACTCGGCCCGGATCATCCAGACACGCTCACGGCCATGAACTGTCTGGCCAATGCCTACAAAGATGCTGGCAAACTGGATCAAGCACTGCCACTATTTGAAAAGACGCTGGAACAACGCAAGATCCAGCTCGGCGCAAACCACACGGGCACCTTGATCACCATGAACGACCTGGGAAATGCGTATATGCATGCGGGCGCACTCGACAAAGGGCTACCGCTCCTGGAAGAGGCGCTCAAGCTCATGGAGGAGAACCTCGAACCCAGCCATCCATACACATTGAGTGCCATGAATAGCCTGGCTGTGGCCTACAAAAAGGCAGGCAAGTTGGACAAGGCACTTCCATTATTTGAAAAAACACTGGCAGAAAGAAAAACCAAGCTTGGCCCAGACCATCCCAGCACCCTCGTGTCAATGAACAATGTTGCCATGCTGGGAACGGCATTAACGAAGCTAAATCATTTTGCGGAAGCCGAACCACTGTTATTACAAGGCATCCAGGAAATGGAAAAACTGATGGAAACGATACCCCCAGCATATCATGACCGGATCACCGACCATATCAGAAGCCTGATCGAACTATACAAATCAACGGATCAGCCAGACAAAGCATCGCAATGGCAAATCCGGTTGGAATCCATTCCTTCAGAACAACCGAAACCAGAATCATGACAGAGAAAAAACATTCATGCGAACAATGCCGCCTGCGCGGCTATTCAGAACGGAAGCCGAATTCAATCCTTGCCCGGCTCTGGCGATGGCATACTCGTTGGTGTCCGGGCTGGAAGGCATATCAGCGCCATCGAGCGGAGGAAGCGGATACTCGAAAAGAAAATAACGATACCGCACGACATCAAGAGCATTAACATGCATGCAGGCTCTGGAATGGCGGCAATGAGGTTCCGCTTTCGGATTTGGTTGCGGCCTTCGGCCGCGTTAGGGTCTCGGCGTGTAACATGCGCGCACGGCGTGCGCCTTTAAGGATACTATCATGAGGTGGCATTGCGGGTCTCGGAGAGACCCGCCTACACTTCGTTGCGGCCCTGCCGCGTCAGGCTTCTTCCAGAACACTCCAGCCCATCGCTTCGGCCAGAGCGTGGACCGGCTCTTTAAGATCGCCATAGACGGTTACCCGATGCCAGCTCCACTGGTCCCATTCGGTGAACAGCTTCTCGATGTCACCGACCGGCTCGACAGCAAGTTTGGTCCGGCAGGCCCGGTCATCGTCGATGTTCGCAACCGCTTTTCCCTGATGCAATAGGATCGTCTTTCGCTCGGGCGCGAACTCGACGGAAGTGGTCATGTATCCCAGTGGGAGAATCGATCGCACCGAAGCCCCTTGGCGATCTTCGGAGTGCGTCATGATCTCGTATGGGTTGATTGCGCCATCGGGCCCGAATGCACGGTTGTGGGCGACGCAGTGGGCATAGATGATCTGGCGTGACGAGGTATCGATGACGGGATCCGAGATGTAGCCGGGCCGCCCCTGGGTAAGGGCGTTCATCGCCACCATCGTGGACGTGGATCGGAGGTCGCATTCACAAGCACCGATCAAACCTTCGTTTTGCAACTCGTGAAATCCTAGGCAGGGATACGCATGGATATGATTCCCATAGAAACCACCCAAGCAGTTGATCGTAATCGCATTGGCACCATGTTTCTTAAGGACCGCCTTTTCGGCCAAGTACATGGCCGCGGATTGCTCGAGGGTTTCCCGGGAGACATCCACGACTCTTCGGGCCGTTTTTTGCCACCGGTCGGCGATGGCTTTCGACTCGTCCTTATCCGCAGCCTCCCAGGCGGCGTTCAATTCGGCAAAGGGTAACGTAACGACCTTGATTCCCATCTCCTTCTCAATGGCTGGAGCGATGTTGGGCCACCCTTCCTCCACTTTGAGAATCTTCGATTCCTTCATCCTTGCCAGGCATTCACCTGGTTCCACTAGTGCAACCTGATCTGGTTTGCAAGCCAAATCACTGGGGGGTGGTGTGGCCTTCTTTCGAGCATTGGCAGTCGCGGCCACAAAATCCGCAACGGTGCCACCCTTTTTGACATCCCGGAAACATCGGACCGCCGCCACGACGTCATCGATGCGCGAGGAGGCCACGAAGCCTATGTTGGGCGTGTTGGAGCGGAGGAATCCGGCATTGTACACCAGAAATCCACCGCTCCCGCCGTACTGAAAGTCGGCATACAGGACCGGCTTCCCCGAAGTTGCGATCGTTTGGACGACCCGGTTCCAGCAGTTCATCTGGTAGACCAGATAGCCGTCAATTCCGGAAGTTTTATCTTCTTCCAAGATCTTCGCCGCCGCCTCCGGGCCATTGGCCATCGATGGAATCAATTCAAAATCTTCACAGCCGCGAGAGAGTGCGGACGTGATCCGATCCATGACCGGTTGGAAGTCAAAACCGACATTGGGCCAATCCGGGCCAGGCTGCTTTGTGCCGTGCAGGGAATAGACAATGCGGATCCGGGGCTTGTCCGAAGCCTGATTGGCTCGGGCAGTTCTCGGCGATGCTACAATCCCGGTCGCGGTCGCGCATGCCGCACACCCGGCAGCCAGAAACCCTCGACGGCTCATCGAGCAACCTGGACACCCGTAAATCGTCTCACTTGGCTTCATCGTTTAATTCTCCTATGGAATCCCACAGCGCGTGGCAGGGAACAACTGACACGATCGTTCCAGCCCAGTATAGTCCATGCGAGCATGGATGGCTACTAGCTCTTCTCAAACACAATGGGTGATGGACCAACGCACTTTCTTACCAATGAAACAGATTTCAATATTTGGCTGCGATTGGCCCAACCTGATCAGGCTACTTGACATTACGTATTCAATGGATATAATCGCTTCCCGACAGTGCGTTGGTGGTCGGTTGCTTTATCCTGAAGTGCCGATAAAAGGGAATCTGGTGGAAATCCGGGACGGTCCCCGCCGCTGTGACTGAGTGTTAGCGCCTCGCTCGACTCTCTTGCCATTGTCGCGTTCGCGCGACGAGAAGGCCGGGTCAAGGCGGCTCAGAAGTCAGAAGACCTGCCAACGCAGGACCGGTAGTTTTTCGCGTGGGACGGAAGCTGCTGAACTTGACTCATTGGAGGCGCTTCTTAAGTCGTCTTGCCTTTGCCTTGGATTTGCGCGCCGGTACACAATCCTGGGTGGCGGAACGGCTCGGTCGCGCATGACTTGATGACTTCTGCTTCGCCATCACCGCGGGTGATATTACGCGGTTTTACCCTCGTTGAGCTGTTGGTGGTCATCGCGATCATTGGCACACTTGTTGCGCTGATCCTGCCCGCAGTACAGGCGGCCCGTGAGGCGGCGCGACGCACCGAGTGCCAAAGTAACCTGCGACAGATAGGGTTGGCGATCGTAAGCCACGAGTCCTCGCACCAGACCTTTCCAATAGGCTGCATCGGCTGTCGATTCGTCACGCCGGAACCGGGTCAGCCCTACGTGCCCCAACGATTCCTGTCCTGGAATATTCAGGTTCTGCCGTTTATCGAGCAAGAGAGCTTGTTTGCGCAATTCGATTTCGAGGTAACCTCCTACCAGAGTCCCAACAAGGAGGCGGGCGCTACTGTTCTGCCAATCTTTCTTTGCCCCAGCACGCTTGAAGATGCTCTTCAGAACACAACCGGGCTTTGGAAGACGCTGGCTTTCACGGACTTCGCCGGCATCTATGGTGTGGAGGGAGAAGGTCGAGACAACACCGATTCCTCGAGTGCCCACTGGCTCAACAGCGAATCCCTGGGAGTCATGCTCTACGAGGAACCTGTCACGACAGAAGAGATCGAGGACGGGCTGTCAAAAACTGCCTTGGTGGGTGAATTGAAACTGCGGCGCGTCACGGAATGTGAATGGGCCAATGGCCATAATGTCTTCGCCCAAGAAGGCTCGACTCCCATCAACCATACCTCGGGGCTGGGCAACGAGCTCGGGAGCCCCCATCCCGGTGGCGCATCGGTAATATTCTGCGATGGCCATGTTCAGTTCTTGAACGAGGACATGAACCAAACTGTGCTCAACGCGATGTTAACCAAGAGCGGACATGAATCCTCGCATGATTGACAACAAGACCACTCGCAGTTGTTTCCTTAGAAGAGAAAAGGATCAGAACCCATGTACGGCACTCAGAACACGCAAGTATTGCCGGAGCCAGGTGGGCGCCTTCGATACGGCATGGCAATCCAGCGAGCTGGTCATCGTTGGCGCCGGAGGTGAGCTTACGGTTCGATTCGATCACCCCGTGGAGAACGACCCACCGAATCCGTACGGAATCGACTTCGCTAAAGAACAAAGGAGTTTTCGTTGAGATACGCAACAATCATCATATGGTGCTATGTGACGTGCAGTGTCCATGCCGGCCCAGTGGCTTCCTTCGCAGATATCGAATTCTGGGCAGGCTCAGGCAGCAATGAAGCCGCTCTGGTTGTCGATTGGGTGGAAAATAGTTCGTCTGATGAATCGCTCGCATGGGGTTATCGCTGGGACGGCAACGCCTATGGCGAAGACATACTGATGGCGATCGTCGAGGCGGATCCAAGGCTCTTCATCAAAATCCAAGGCTGGGGTGGGGACCTGGGCATCGCCGTTTACGGTATCGGGTACGACGACGGTGACGGTGACTTTGCCCTCGATGACGGCACTTCGTTTGACAGTAATGGTATCGCGGTTGTTTCGGGGCCCGCGGATGGCGCCTTGGCAATCGATGGGGATGATGTTTACGCGGAGGGGTGGTTTACCGGCTTCTGGCACTACGGTCTGTCGGACGGGAATCCCTATTCCGGAGGCAGTTGGTCTAGTTCCCAGCTGGGTGCGAGCAGCCAAGTTCTGGCGGACGGAGATTGGAATAGCTGGGCGTATACACCAACGTGCAACTTTGCCGCATTCGCCGAGAATCCCGTCGCCGCGTTCCCCAGTGGGAATGCTGACTTCGACTCGGACGGGGACGTCGACGGGGGCGACTTCCTCGCGTGGCAAGCTGGATTCGGCATCCTCGATGCAACGCACGAAGATGGCGACGCGGATCTCGATAGGGATGTCGATGGGGATGACTTCTTGATGTGGCAACGTGAATTCGGCCAAGGCGGTTCGGGTAAGAATACACCACGACTCACGTCTGTCCCCGAGCCCACGGCAGTTTCCACACTAGCCTTGTGTACTTTGTTTGTGTTCTTCGGTCGCCTACGACAGTGGTCGCGGCCTTAATCCCTTCCTTAGTTCTTAGGAGACGCATCTAATGAATCGAACGTTACTCACACTCGTCTGCCTGGGGCTGACCCTCGGAGCGGTCCAAGCCGGGCCCTACGCACCTGCCGCCGGTCAGCCCGGATCGACGGCCATTCACAAGGACGATCCGCAGTTCGTCGGCTGGGCAAGCGGATGGCAGAATTATTTGGTCGGAACGGACTGCGCTGCAACGTGGCAAACCCCGGAGAAGGCCCTGGGACCGGCCGCCGGAACGAGCACCGATATCATGTGTCTTGGCCGAGGTGGAGAGATCACGCTGACCTTTGACACGCCCATCATGGACGGTCCCGGCTGGGACTTCGCGACGTTTGAGAACTCGTTCAACGACACCGTGCCCGAACCGGCGACTGCATGGCTGCTCTGTGTGGCAACGCTGATGCTCGCCTTGCGTCGTCGCGGCCGATGTTGAAGACATTGGGCCGACGGTTTCACTGTGGATTTGGAATCGGATTAGGTTCGACCGGGGCGGCATGTGTGTCGGCCGCTTCGCAGTCCCCGGCCGGAGCTGGTTCGAACCGCAAGAACGTTTTCGTGGATTGACCTTGCCGATCCGAACTCAGAAGTACTCGTCAAAAAGCACTATTACCGTAACGGGGTTCTGGCGCGCGTGGGGATCGAAACATAGGAGTCCCTGTGATTTCTTGCAAAAACCGATCCGGCACGTGGGCGTTTGATTATTCGTCAGCACCTTGCGTCCCTGGCCTGCCCTGAGCGGGTGTGGCCTCTTGCCGAAGCTTGGCTGCTGGAAGCCGACACCACATTGCTCGCCTCTTTAGCCGCGTTGGGATATCCGGGTAGTGTGTCCACAGGCCCCGTGGCAAACCGGTCGAGAAAAGGGATTGCAAAGGGAATCCATTCTGATAACAATGAACGGGATCGTGGTGATTCCTATCAGCCACGGTTCCCCTGACTGATTACCTGGAAAAGATATGGGGATTGGCCGAGTGATATCAGCTTGAGATTTCGACCGCAATCGCCTTCCATTCCAAAACCATGTCTCCCAAGCTCAAGAAATTAACTGCCTGGTCGCTGATCGCAGTCCTGGCGATCATAGCCGGATTTGGCGAAGCGCTCCATAGCTTCCCAGGTTGCGGGCATGGTGTCCAGATTGGCGATTCCATTGTATTGTTGGGCATCCGCCTGCCTGACCAGCTGGGGTTCATTGACGAAGGATCTCGCCTAGAGCAACCCAATGGCCGCGAGATCCCCGTCTACGACGAGGCAGAATGCCCCATCTGCTCTGTGGTCTGCAAGACTTATACTGCCGCACATGTTGCCCATCTCGTTCTTGTCATGCCCCTGGTGCATGATCTGCCGGCAGACTTCTTCCGAAATGTCCCGGACGCGGCTCTCCATCTTTTCGAAGCACGCGCTCCCCCGCTTGGCTAATCGCTGGCCGACGGTACGGCTGTAAGCCTGCTGTTCGCATCAGCCGATCACGCTGCAGTCGCACCGCTGTGTTGCGTCGAGACATCGGCCTTACCACGCATGTCGCAACACGCCTGCCATGCAATTTTCGCCACCATAATATACAGCGGCGAAAGATACCTTCCCCACCTAGGTAAGTTGTTCACACAGTACCATTCCAAATACGTGGGCGAAATCCGTGAGCCTTTCCAGTAACTATCGAGAGAATATCCAAGATGAAAAAATCTTTTATGATCGCGGTCTGTATTGCCGGAATTGTCACAGTCTCCGCAGAAATCACCAGCGCCAATTCAATCAGCTGGGCAGATGCCGTTGCTGAACACAGTGAGAATATCCAGAACTATGGTGGCACGATCATGGATGCAACGACCGAGTTTTGGGTCATGGGACCTCCCGATGCCGATGCCGATAATAATGGCTTCGCCTGGGATTCCGGTGATCAAGATTACGTGGCCGGCTGGCGAAGCAATGCCCCAGGTGAATACATCATTGTCCATTTTTCTAATGGATTAATCGATATTCCAGGGGATGATTTAAACATTCACTGTTATGGGGGGCCGAATGCTAGTGCCAATGTTTTTGCCAGCACGGACGGCATGAACTACGACCAGATTGGCGTTGTGGAGGGTGACATTCCCGGATATCTACGTATTGAACTATTCGATTTTGAGGGTCTCTTCCATTCAGCTGTCCACTACGTGAAGGTAGAGCGTGTCAAGAATGGCTCGCAAACCGCCTTTTTTTTCGATGCCTTCGGTGGCGTGACTGGGCTGGCTGGCGATTTCGACCAAGACGGTGATGTCGACGGCAACGACTTTCTCAAATGGCAACGCGGTGAATTATCGAATCCGCCGAGTCCCGCCGACCTGGCTGCCTGGCAAGCCAACTTCGGGTGTCTATCCGGTTCCATGGCCTGCGCTGCAGTGGTTTTGCCCGAACCTGGTTCTGTGTCCTTGATGGTTTGCACCGGATCGCTAGCCTTTCTTCTGGCCCCGATTCGTAAGATCAATAGACACATAACAAATTACCATTGATCCATAATATCGAATCATTTATCAGAAATATTTGAGGGATTGTAGAATGTTCGAGAAAAGTCGGTCCGGCGGTTTTACATTGGTGGAATTGTTGGTCGTCATTGCGATCATAGGGATCCTCGTCGCGCTGCTACTCCCAGCGGTGCAAGCGGCCAGGGAATCGGCGCGGCGGGCTGGATGCAGTAATCATCTGAAACAGTTCGGATTGGCGTTGCAGAATCATGCCGATGCCAAAGGCTCACTTCCGGGGCTCGGCTCCAAGCCACACACCAGTTTTTCCGCCCATGCCAGAATTTTACCCTACATGGAGGAGAAATCGCTGTGCGATTTGATTGATTTCGAGGAACCTTTAATGCTCGGCGGTGGAAGTAGCGTCTGCGTCAATCCGGTGCAGGCGGCTGCCGCGCAGTCGTTGGTTACAACCTTCCTATGTCCGAGCGACGGGGGAACGCCCCGTTTCTCCAGCCTGCTCGTTTTTTCGGGCGACGAAGCACTATCCGCGGGTACCAACTATGTTGTCTGCAGTGGTTCTGGAACCGGAACGAACTACGACCTGCGGTATCCTAGCGATGGCTTGTTCTGGAACGATTCGGCGGTCCAGTTCAAGGATATGACCGACGGCACGAGTTGTACTATCATGATGTCCGAGTCACTGCTTGGCCTCGATTGCGACACGTTCGGCCCGGAACCTCAAGATCCCAAACGCCAGATGGCCAGCATGTGCAGCCAGTTTTCCTTGAATACTGACGGCCCCGGCTTGTCGGGCGTGACGAATCCAGATCTGGAGGCACTCGTCGCCAATGCGACTTTCTGGCGCGGTGTGCGGGGTGCAACCTGGCTCTGGGGACGCGAATCCGCCACGACCTTCTCAGCTTATATGCTTCCCAATACCGCGGTTCCGGATATGTATGCAAAAGGAACTGGGTTCTTTGCCGCACGCAGCAACCATCCGGGCGGCGTAAACGTCCTGTTCGCCGATGGCAGTGTCCGTTTTATCAACGACTCGATTCCGCGCGTCGTCTGGCACGCACTCAGTACACGCACGGGAGGTGAAACCGTGGATTCCGAATATTGAAAGGGTCGATCTATGCCCCATGGTGACGCGCAAATTCCGTGATACTACACTATGTTCATTTCCCAATCCCAGTAAAGCTACAACCAAGCAAGTCCCGCTTAACGGGCGACGTCTAGCTTTCTCAGTAGACTTTCCTGGCCACTCATTTCCCGCCCGGCAGGTGGAATTTCCCAGAATGCGCCTTTACGCGCGTAACCGAGATTCAAATACTCTAAGACACCATTTCCGACTAGTCATACATAATAGGTATCTTTCATGAAGCTGAACTCAAGAGGATTCACATCACTGCTCCTTTCATTAGCCTTCCTGATGATTGGTATCTCGGGAGCAGCCTTGTATGGGGGCCCTCAAGGCCGCGTAGCCTACTGGACCGACTGGACCATGCTCGGATTGAGCAAGGAGCAGTGGGAATCCGTCCATGTCAATGTCGCGCTGCTGATTTTGATCGTTTCGGTTTTCCATTTATATTTCAATTGGAAGCCATTCATTGGCTACATTAAGGCAAAGGCAACATGGCACATCCACTTGAAACGGGAGATAGTCGCCACCATGTTGATTATCTCATGGATCGTTGCCGGCTCGATTATCGACATTCCACCCTTCAGCATGGTCATGCAGTTCAATGCCAACATTCAAGCTTTCTGGGAGCAGCAGTCTCCCAAAGCACCCGCGCCGCACGCCGAGGAATTCAGTGTGAATCGACTTGCCCGGACCATTGGATTATCCGTCGAGGAAGTGATGGATACCCTCAACCAGGAGGGATTCGACGTCGATGACCAGTTGATGTCAATTCGCCAAATTGGTAAAAATCATGGCGTTGCCCCAAGTGATGTTTATGCGGCTATTACAAAACACTACAACAACCTGCAAAAGGTTCGCTGTGGCGGGCAACAGGGAAAATGCACGAGAGCGAATCCGAATGGTACTGATCCCTGAAGGCATTGCACCATCCGGCAACAATTCGGCTCTTGTTGGTAATGCCCACGTAGCGTGGTTGCGGCCAAATGCATATCTAAGACATGTTTTTTGCCTTGTGCCATGAAGCGAGAGGATGAGAATACAACCCATGCACTGGAAGAGTCACATTATCATAGGCGCCCTGGGATGGATTATTACGGCTCTGATATTCAGCCAGGCATTGGAGGCTTGCACATCCGCGGTTATCAGTCGATCCGCTTCGGTGGAGCAGGTTCCCATCCTCTGGAAGAACCGTGACACGGACGATCTATCGAACAAAGTGATCTATGTCCAAGAGAGGCCTTATTGCTATCTCGGCATCGCGAACGCCACCGAGTCGAGCGGGCGGCAGGTCTATGCCGGCCTGAACTCGGCCGGATTCGGCATCATGAACACGGTCGCCTCGAACCTGCCCAAGAAATCCGGTGAAAAGGAGGACCTGGAAGGCATCATCATGGCCGACGCGTTACGGACCTGCAAAACCATTGCGGATTTCGAAGACTACATCGCGGCCAATCTCGGACCGGCCCTTGGAAGTTTAGCCAACTTCGGAGTTTTGGATGCGGCTGGTCAAGCGTACCTCTTCGAGGTACATAATCATGGTTATGAGAAGCTCAACGTCGCCGAAGCGGATGGCCAGTATCTGATTAATACGAACTTCGCCCGCAGTGGTGAACCGGGTCAAGGGGAGGGATACCTGCGATATGAAAGGGCGTGCCAATTATTCAAGGCATTCGAGCCCGGCCAGATTGACTTCAAAACCATCTTGACCTCTCATACGCGGGATCTGGGGCATGCCATTCTCGAACAGCCCAGTTTAATGAACGCCCGAAACCGCCCGGCATCTCGCGATCTTTGGATCTTCACCCGCGATTGTATCAACCGGCCATCGACGGCATCCGCCGTGGTCATCGTCGGCAAGAACCAATCGAATCCCAACGCGGTTGCCACGCTGTGGGTGATTCCAGGGGAACCAGTCACCACGATTGCCGTGCCACTTTGGGTCGAATCGGGAAGTAGTCCAGAACCGCTTTGGGATGGCGAGCAGGCACCTATGTGGAATGAATCCCTGAGAATCAAGAGGATGATTCGCCCCCACTCTGCAGGAAATCAAAACGATTATCTCAATTTGATCCGCCTGGACAATGTCGATGGAACCGGATTCTTGCCGATCCTCTTGAAGACCGAGGCATCGATCATCACGGAGACGTTGGATTTCCTGAATCAATCACATTCCGCGGATGAATACGCGGCCTTCCAGAATAAAATGGCGGAACGCGCCCTGGCAACGTTGCGCACGATTCAATAGTTGGCAATTCCCTCGCTCCAGTGCCAGGAAGAATCGTTACCAGATTCTTTATCATAATATCCTGCGCAACTGGTTTTAAATTCATTGTTGCGCCATCCATCCCAGCGGCAATGGAACCAGCTCCGTTCAATGAATCTCCATAAGCTATATTTTCCCAAAACCATCGGCCGCATTGTACTTCTTTAATCTCGAATCCCTGGCTCCCATTACGGATTCGAACCACGGAGAATTTCCACGTGAAGGATATCTCCTGCCAAACTGATTCATCCCATGCCGGCTCGCAACGGCTAGGAGCTCCTGGCGCACGGCGGGATTGGTTCTGGAGTGGGATCTCATTGATGGGATTCGCCCTGTTAATGGTCCTGCTAGGAATCATTCTTGCCATATATCAATTACCACCCTACCGTTTTATGCGCGATGCGTTGATCGGGCTTAGCGCGTTTGGCCAGCAGCAACGTTTGCTGGCCTCACCATGGCCTGAACATTTATGGTACCCGGCAGATCAAGCCGAGGGCGGTTTGATAGGTATCGAATCCAAAAAATCTTTTGGGGATTATACCGTCTACACATCAGGCCATCACTGTGTCACATCGCTGGTGGATCGATCTGGCCAAGAACGGCACCGCTGGGAAGCGCCTTTCAGCAAACTATGGCCCAATCCCCGCCATGTTCCATCCTGGATCCCGGATCGCTGTGTCTATATTCATCGCACGTTTACCTACCCCAACGGGGATCTCCTTGCCGTTTATGAGACAACCGTTAACACACCATCTGGTTGCGGCCTGGCGAAACTAGATCGAAGAAGTAACGTGCTTTGGACCTATGATCAAAATGCCCATCACGACTTCTGCATTGATGACAATGGCACGATCTACGTCTTAACACATCGATTGCGGCGATTAAAAAATGAAGATGTCCCTGGCGCGGAAGAAGTTCTGACGGTCCCTTCGATCGAGGACTGTATCGCGATCCTATCGCCGGATGGGCAACAGCAGAAAACCATATCGATCTTGGATGCCTTGCTCAATTCCCGGTTTTCTCGACCGGCACTTTGGCATGTCGATCGTTACGGCGACATCATGCACAACAACACAATCAACCTGGTCGGTAAAAAGTTTGCGGGGTATCACAAGGGTGTTTCCGAGGGGGACTTGATGATCTGCTTGCGGAACTTGAATCTGGTGGCTGTCCTGAACCCAGAACATGGCAACTTGGTGTGGGCCACCACGGGCCCTTGGAACCATCCCCATGATCCAGATCCCCTGGAGAATGGAAATATACTCATCTTCGACAATCTACTCATGCAGGGTACGCACGATGGTTCAGGCGTGGTCGAGTTTGATCCTCTCAAACGCCAGATTCTTTGGTATTTCTGCGGTGATCGTAACGGGCGGCTTCGGAGTGATGTTCGATCATGCCAGCAGGCTCTCTCCAATGGGAATGTGCTTATTACGGAATCAGCCAAAGGTCGCATTATCGAAGTAAATCGCGATGGAGAGATCGTTTGGGAATTTCGAAATCCGGTCCGCGGCGGCCACCACGAGGAGTTAATCCCGCTCATTTGTGGAGCCCGTCGATACACACGCGAAGAACTGCCATTCGTCGAGCAGTTGCCGCCTACCACGGCCAGCTCATCCCTCGCCAGTTCCTTCCTGGCAACAACACTCGAACAGGTAGCACCTCCCCATTACCGGGAATGATTACCCACCAAAACCAATGCCATCGAAATCTTGATCGAATCAGGAGCAAGCAAGATGATACCAATCCCTTTTGAGTGTTTTGCCATGATACTCGGATACATTGGCCCAGGCGGTGGTATCAGCCTCTTTGGTCCACTGCTGGGTGTCTTATTCGCTGTGATAGGTGCATTCGCAATGATCGCATTCTGGCCAATTCGCATCCTCATCAAGCGGGCCCGAACGGCTGGAAATGCAGGCCTCGGTAACGCTCAACTATCCGAGGAATCCAAAGGAAAGGAGGAAGGTTGAGGAACTTCATGCTACCCAACAGGTGGCAAGCCCTATTCGCCCTGGCACGTGAACCGAGTATCGAATCATTTGTGAATAAGACACTTACTTGACGAACATTGATGGCTACGATGGTTTTCTTTTCAATGGATCCCTGGTGTCTTGCAGCCGTCGGCTCGGAATGGATATTTTCGAGTTTGTGGGCAATTGCCAGCGGTGTCGCGTCGATGCTCCTCTATGCCCGGTGTTCACCACAACAGAGGCTTAAGGATCTTAAAGTCGAATCGGCTGCGATCCAACAACAGCTGACTCATTACGATGGTGATTTTTCCGGCGCCATGGTCCTCGTCTGGCGCAACCTTCAGTTATCGGTCCGCCGTCTTGGCTGCGCCCTGCTCCCATCCTTGATCGCCGGCCTCCCGGTGCTACTCGCCCTTTGTATGATAAAAGATTACTATGTGCTCTTTTTTTCCGCGGCAGCCGTTTCAGCCTGGTTGAGTAAATGGATCTTTCATATCTCATGAATTCCCACGGCAATCTTCGATCATTTCAAGTACCTCTCGGAATCCACGTTCTATCAGGGCTGGTCGATCGATTTGTTTCATGGTGGATTGCTCTTGGCAAATTGGAAACCGTCAGTCTCGGCGACAGGTTGAGGCAGATCCCGATCGATCGGCCGGTTTATATTTCCGGACTTGCCCGGTCCGGTACAACGATTTTGCTGGAACTCTTGTCCCGGCACCCGGATGTCGCAACCCACAAATACCGTGATTTTCCGGGCCTATTCGTACCCACCTGGTGGAACCGGGGGCAGAAACAAGGCGAGGCGGAACCTCAAGAACGCGCTCATGGCGATCGCCTCGAGGTAACGCAGGACAGTCCCGAGGCCATGGAAGAGAGTTTGTGGATGGCTTTTTTCCCGAACGCGCATCGAACTTCAACAAGCAATATATTGGATGAGCATACCAAACATGAATCGTTTGAACAGTTTTATCGGGACCATATTCGCAAACTTTTATTGGTTCGGAATCGAACCCGTTATGTGGGGAAAGCAAACTATCATTTCACTCGACTCGCCTATTTGCAGAAACTTTTCCCTGCCGCACGGTTTGTTGCCGTGATTCGCCATCCACGCAACCATGTTGCCTCGCTCATCAAACAACACCGCCTGTTTTGTGCCGGGGAGACCAGGTACCCTCGGGCGCTGGCCTACATGCAGAGGGTGGGCCATTTTGAATTCGGTCTCGATCGGAGGCCAATTAGCGTGGGAGACGGAGTGGCTGAGGAAGTGATCGAATTGTGGCAGTGCGGCGAAGAGGTCCGTGGCACGGCCCGGTATTGGGCCAGCCTCTATGGTTGGCTATCCGATTATCTTGTGGCTAGGGAACGGTTGAACAAAGCTGTAATGATTGTGCGCTATGAGGATTTCTGTGCGCAGCCCCAAAGGGTGGCAGACCGGCTGCTGGATCACTGCGGTTTGGAATTCGCCGCACCGGTCCAAGAGTTTACGTCTCAAATCGCAGCCCCGCGGTACTACACTCCTGAATTCACCTCACAGGAGGAAGCAATCCTCGTGGAGGAAACGGAATCAGTCGCCCAGCGATTCGGATACTCGAATTCGCTAGAGTTCCCGCCATAAGCGGGCGATCGGAGCTGGAAAGTAACCATTCTCATCGGCCTGGACTGGCGCCGGGCTGTTTTCGTTCAGATCGTCGAGGTAATCGCAGAACTGGAATTCCGAGTTGGTGACTTCATCCCACGTGACAATCCGGTTCAAATGCGCGGCAGCGCGGCCCATCAGGGATGCGTAATCGGCGTAGACGGCCCGCTTGGCCTCGTTGTGCGGCTTATCGTTCCGGATACTGTCAATGAAATGAATCCATTCATAATCCCACGGGCTGTGCTCATCGGGATTCGGCGACCAGGCGATGTTATCATTGGCTATCCGGTGGTCTTGAAACATGTGGACGGTGGCCGCATGGATATTCCCGGAAAACTGGCCCGATCTCTTACTGCAATGGACGAACGTGGCGAATTCCTGGTGCCCATTTTCCGCGCGGCGGAATCCGCAGAATGCTTTCTTGCCGTTCGGGAATGTGAATTCCATCGAGTACGTATCGAGGTTCTGCCCGTGATCGTCACTTCCCACTTCGCGCCCACCCATGCCGTGGCATGAAACGGGCCAGTCGTCCATGATCCAACAGCACTCGTCGATCTGATGGATCAGATTGTCGACCATGTGTCCAGAACCCACCCAAAACAGATGGGCTCTTCCGAAATTCAGCTGCTGCCTCAGGTCATTGGATCGTGGGCCCTGGTCCCCCATCCAACTCCGCCCCGTGAGGCGGTTCGCGCGGATATAGGAAAGCTCTCCCATCTGGCCGCCACGAATCTTGTCGATGAGAGCCGCCCGAGCCGGGGAATGGCGGCACTGCAGACCGGCGGCGATTTTCACGCCTTTCTTCTCCGCTTCCTCACCAGCGCGGAGCATCCGATGCAAGCCCATTGGATCCGGAGCAAACGGTTTCTCCATAAAAACATGGATCCCCTTCGCCACGGCGTACTCGACATGGAGCGGGCGGATATACGCCCGCGTGGTGCACATGGCGATATCGCCGGGCCGAAGCAAATCGATCGCTTTCTTATAGGCATCGAAGCCACAGAACTGACGATCTTCCGGGACATCTATCTGATCCTGGAGCCGCTCCTTGTTTTGGAGTGCCTTGAGACTCCTCTTTAAAACACTCGCCTGGAGATCGGCCATGGCATAGAGTTGGATCGGGCCTTGATTCCGTGTATCCAACGCATTCTCAACGGCGCCGGTACCTCGGCCACCACATCCAATCAAAGCCAAACGAATGGTACCGTCCTCCGCAAGATGATAGGCCGATGCGGATCCTCCGAAGAGGGCAGTGGCTGCGGCGAGCGTACTGCTGCGTTGTAGGAACTCACGGCGAGTCGTTTGTGAAATATTCTTGGATGGATTCATGTTCTTCTCCTTGATGTACCAAAAATCGATAATGCCACTCAATCGATGACGCGAAGCTGGCTTGGACCACCAGAGATCATCCTAACCGCTGGGCAATCTCCTGGGAACCAGCTTGAAAATTTCTTCTTACCAGCGAAAGATGGGCAAGTCGTCAGACGGGCAGGGGTACCACCCAACGCCGTTAAGGATTTTTATTTACATGTTTCTAAACAATCTCTGCCCTGAAAGGGCAGAAAAGGGCAGAAACATATCAGCCCAGATGTTGATCGAGAAATTCCATTAGGTTTGGAAGGTCCACCTCATGCCCCCCTGCGTGGACATCGAGAACCACATTGTCCGGTTTGCCCATATCCGCATAGATTTTTTGGATCTCGGGCAATACCTTGCGAGCAATATCCGGCGGAAATTGAGAGGGGTGTTCTTTGATGCCATTCTGGCATAGCAGCGCGCGGGGGGCCGTGAGGGCGTAAATATCGGCAAAATCGACTAACTCTCGCAGCCCATCAAACTTCCAACACATGCAATGGTTCTGCTCCATTTGATCCATTCGAGTCAAAAACCCACTGCTGACCGTGGCCACGATACGCGTATCCATAGCGCCAAGCCACATGGCCATTTCACCGCCCAGGGAGAGTCCAGCGCAGCCAATCCGGGTTGAATCGACTTCAGGCAGCCCGACGAGGTAATCCACACACCGCAGCAGATCCCAGAGACGTTCCCCCATCAGGATGCGATTCGCTTCATAGACCTCGTGCTGGCCAACATTCGTGGAAATCGTGACATAACCGCTGGCAGCCAGTTCGGCCGCGAAGCCTTTGTAGACTGTTTTCCGATCATGCACAATGCGCATATGTCCGCCATGCCCATGAATGCAGACCACCGCCGGCCATGGCTTGGGAACGTTGATCGGTCGCGTGACAATGGCTTGGATTCGACGCCGCTGGGTTGTGTTGATTTCAATCTCGCATTCCTCATAGGAGCCCTTATTCTCCGAACGAATCACGCGTGGATTCAAGTCAATTTGATGGCGACTGCCCATCAAGTCATCCAATTTGAGTAGTTGGATGAGCCGGGTCCGAACCGTCTCCTGCCACTTTTCGGCGGCATCCGACGTCCGGCTTGTGTACTGCATCGTCCGCAAGCTTGTTTCCTCGGCTCGGCACGCATTATCCAGCCATGCAACAAGCAAAATGGACGAAAATATCGCGGTAGCGGAAATCTTGGTTCGGGGGCTTGTCATGGAAATTTCTTCTATTCAATGCCAATGAACTGAGTTTATTGAATTCCGGAGTGGTATTCTTGCAAGCTCTTGACTTGACCACGGCTTTTACGGAACACGTTGATTCCTTTTGCGGCAGCCAATCCGGCCGCCAAGGTGGTGATATATGGGACCTTGCGTCGAACGGCCGTTTTACGGATATAAGAGTCGTCCTGTTTGCTCTCTTTTCCACCGGGCGTATTGATCACCAGATGGATTTTACCATCCGAGATGGCATCCACGATATTCGGGCGGCCTTCATGCATCTTGAGGATTTGCTCAGCCTCGATTCCGGCCGTGGCCAAACATGTCCGAGTTCCTTCGGTGGCCTGGATTGAAAAACCCAGCTCGGCAAACCGCCGCGCCACCTCGATCACGGCCGGTTTATCCCGGTCAGCCACGCTGATCAAAACCGTGCCCTCCACAGGGAGTCGCACCTGCGTGGCTTGCTGCGCTTTGAAGTAGGCCAATCCAAAGGAATCGGCCAGGCCGAGGACCTCCCCAGTACTGCGCATTTCTGGGCCCAACAGGGGATCGACTTCGTGGTACATATTGAACGGGAAGACCGCTTCCTTGACACCAAAATGGGGAATTGACTTTCGGCCCAATCCCAAATCAGACAGCTTTTTCCCGAGTATCACCTGGGTCGCGATTCGGGCCATTGGAATACTGCACACCTTGGAAACGAGGGGGACTGTACGGCTAGCCCGCGGATTGGCCTCGAGGATGTACACCGCATCTTGATAGATGGCGTACTGGATGTTCATCAATCCCACCACATTGAATTCGGTTGCGATTTTCCGATTGTACTGATGGATCGTATCAATATGTTTCGGGGGGATGCTAATGGGCGGGATCACGCAAGCTGAGTCACCGGAATGGATACCGGCTAATTCAATGTGTTCCATCACGGCTGGCACAAAAGCATCTTCCCCATCCGCGATGGCATCGGCTTCCACTTCAATCGCATTATCCAGGAACTTATCGATCAGAACAGGCCGTTCATGCGATACATCAACGGCAACATCAAGATAGTGTTTAAGCATTTGTTGATCATGAACAATTTCCATTGCCCGGCCACCCAGCACGAAAGAGGGACGAACCATCAGTGGATAGCCTATGTCGTTCGCAATGGCCACCGCTTCATCAAAAGTTCTGGCCATTCCGGAGTCAGGCTGCGGGATACCCAATTGGCGCATCATTCCCCGGAACCGATCCCGGTCCTCTGCCAATTCGATGGATTCGTGGGAAGTTCCGAGAATGTTAACGCCGGCTTCTGCCAGTTCGCGCGCGATGTTGAGTGGAGTTTGGCCCCCAAACTGGACGATCACTCCTTCGGGCTTTTCCTTCTCGTAGATACTCAGCACATCCTCGACCGTGAGCGGTTCAAAGTACAATTTGTCCGAAGTGTCGTAGTCCGTTGATACGGTCTCCGGATTACAATTGACCATGATGGACTCGAATCCTTCATCGCGGATCGCTAATGCGGCATGAACACAGCAATAATCGAATTCTATTCCCTGGCCGATACGGTTCGGCCCGCCACCGAGAACCATGATCTTTCGACGATCGGAAACCTTGGTTGTATCCGACGCGTTGTAACTCGAATAGTAATACGCGGCGTTTTCAACACCACTCACCGGTACGGCCTGCCAGCCCTGAACGACATTGAGTGATTTCCTCCGATCACGGATCTCGGTCTCCGAGACCCCCAATCGTTCGGCCAGATAGCGATCCGCGAAACCATCACGTTTGGCCCGGGTCAGTAGTTCGTCTGGCGGAAAGCCGCCGCGGAACTTGAGAATTTCCTCTTCCAGCTGGACTAATTCTTGCATCTCGTTGAGGAACCAGGGTTTGATGTAGGTCTTTTCGTACAGCATCTGAATGTCGGCGCCTTTCCGAAGCGCTTCATAGATGATGAATTGCCGCTCACTGGAAGGTTCGTTCAGCATTCGCATCAGCTCATCCAGAGTCTTTTCGTGATAATTCTTCGCGAATCCCAATCCATACCGGCCAATCTCCAGAGAACGGATCGCTTTTTGCAAGGCCTCCTTATAATTCTTGCCGATACTCATCACCTCCCCAACAGCCAGCATCTGCGTTCCAAGACGATCCACTAAGCCAAGGAACTTTTCAAACGCCCACCGCGCGAATTTGACGACAACATAATCCCCTGATGGCTCGTATCGATCGAGTGTTCCGGCGCGCCAATAAGGGATTTCGTCCAAGGTCATTCCACCGGCCAGCAGCGAAGAGACATGCGCGATGGGAAAACCCGTGGCTTTCGAAGCGAGCGCGGAGGAACGTGATGTCCGGGGATTGATTTCAATGACAACAATCCGGCCGGTCTTGGGATCGTGGGCAAATTGGATGTTTGTTCCGCCGATGACTTGAATCGTTTCGACGATATCATATGAGTACTTTTGAAGTTTCTGTTGAAGTGCCTTATCGATCGAGAGCATCGGAGCTGTACAATACGAATCGCCGGTGTGAACACCCATGGCATCTACATTTTCGATAAAACAGACAGTGACCATCTGGTTCTTGGCGTCTCGAACAACTTCCAGCTCCAGTTCCTCCCAACCCAGGACGGATTCTTCAACAAGGATTTGCCCCACCAGGCTCGCGGTCAATCCACGTTGGGCAACCGTTCGGAATTCATCCATATTGAAAACCAGCCCGCCGCCCGTTCCACCCATCGTGTAAGCCGGTCGAATCACGGCGGGAAGTCCGATCCGCTCGACCATTTGCTCCGCTTCTTCAAGGCTCTTTGCTATTTCACTCCGGGGCATCTCGATACCCAACCGATTCATCGTGTCCTTAAAAGCCTGGCGGTCCTCACCCCGCTGGATGGCATCGACCTGGACGCCAATCACACGAACTCCATATTCATCCAAAATGCCGCTCTGATGGAGTTCCGACGACAAATTCAGCCCGGATTGCCCACCCAGATTTGGCAGCAAAGCATCCGGTTTCTCCTTGGCCACAATGTCCGACAGGCATTCCAGAGTCAAAGGTTCAATATACGTTGAATCCGCCATCCCTGGATCGGTCATGATCGTTGCCGGATTTGAATTCACCAAAACGATCTTGTAGCCCAATTGCCGGAGCGCTTTGCAAGCTTGCGTGCCAGAATAGTCGAACTCACAAGCTTGCCCAATGACAATGGGACCCGATCCGATGATCATGACCTTATGAATGTCATCGTGCTTCGGCATGGTAGAATACTCCTTTAAACATATTCAATTGTTGCCGGCGGTTTTGGAGTAAAGTCATAAAGGCAACGGTTCACGTTGGGGATCGACGTAATTTGTTCACAAATCGAATGGAGTGTATCCCACGGTAGATCAACCGAGGTAGCCGTTCGGGCATCCACACTGTTCAGGCACCGGACAACAATGATCTGGCCGAATTCTCTCCGCCCATCCCGGATTCCCGTTGCCTTATCATTCAACAGGACGGCCATATATTGGAAAGCTCCCGTATCGGATAATTCCTTTTCGACAATCGCCGTTGCTTTACGAACAATTTCCAAACGTTCCGCTGTCACTTCGCCAACAATGCGTGTCGCCAAGGCTGGACCCGGAAATGGAATTCGATCGACAACGGAGGCCGGGAATCCGAGTTCCCTGGCCACCGCCCGTACACTATCCTTTCGAAGTGTTGCCAGCGGTTCCAGGACGTGATAGCCATACTCTTTTGCTGGATCGATACCGAGCTGTGCAAGGATATTGTGCTGACGCTTTATTCCATCAACCGTCTCCTCGATGTCGGTCAGAATGGTTCCATGCAAGAGATGGCTAGCGCCGCTATCGCATACGATCTTGCCAAAAACATCCGCGTAGAAAGTCTTTGTGATCGCGTTTCGTTTCTTCTCTGGGTCCGATAAGCCACCCAGAGCCTCTAGGAATTCGGCCCGAGCATCCACAATCTCGACTGGGATGGACATCTGGTTGAAAATTCCAAGGATCCATTCCGGCTCGCCTTCTCGCATGAGTGCATTATCGACGAAGATGGTCCGAAGCTGGTCACCCAAGGCACGGTGCCCCAAGACAGTGACGACGGAACTGTCAACCCCCCCACTCAATGCGTTAACCGCCCGGCCATCCCCAACGGACTTGCGAATATTCGCAATTTGTTCTTGAATAAATGGCTGCCAGTCCATCCTGGTTCCTTTCTGGTCGCACTCGAAGTGAAATAAACCGAATCCCCAAAGGGCCAATTTGGATCATTGTCCCGATCCTGGAGCTAATCAGCATAGCGGATAAACGATTTCCTGCAACCACGCCGTATCGGGTCCCATCGATGGCTTGTGCGGCATTCAGACTGACGGACCATGGAGGATCGAGGGCAGACGTCTGGGGTACGCCCGATCCGTTCTCCCAGATGCTTATGAATTGCCATTCACGCGGGAGTGATTCACTTGGCAAAGCATCCATCTCCGAAACCGGGGTGATGGCAATGGGTGTGTCCGCAGCCATACCATGGCTGGCATTTCAAGCCATCGATGGAGCCCCGTCGCCAATAGAATGGAACCGAGAAGGGCGGCGGATACTGCGATGGCGGGAACCAACCCAATCCGCTGGAGGGATTGGATAAGAATATACCCAATGTTCTCGTGCGTCAGGTAGAGCGTGTAAGAAATACCTCCTAGCGCGACGAATGGGCGGGATTGCAGTACTGGGAATCGACCGCTCACCGCCAGCCACAACACGCCCAGTAGCACCAAATCGATGGCACCATGCGAAGCGCCATCCAAGAGGGTAATCGCGACCAGACAAGCAGCCACTGCGGCAAGCCGATTGCTCGACAAAGCACTATCCCGGTAGGCCGTGTAAAACAAAATCCCAATACCGAATAGTGGGATATATTTCAAACTCGCGACCGTCGCCAATTTACTCAATCCTTCCGCGATCCACGGCCAATGGGCCGCCATCATGGGCTGGGCGCGCCCAACAAGGATCGCACTCACAATCCAGCCAATGACCGTGACGATCGGGTAGCGAAACGCGCCGAGGCGATAGAGCACGAGCATGTTTGCATAGAAAATCAACTCGGCTTGCAGAGACCAATAGGCCCCATCGACATGAGGCGCGCCGAGAAGTGCTTGGATCATCGTCAGATTGATCAGCGCCTCCCCCGGAGCGACTTCCTGACCCGACAGGCCATACCACGTGACGGCCGCGAATGTCATGGCCACCGCGGCCCAATACGCGGGGTAGAGGCGAGAAAAACGGCCCCAGATGAATTTCCAGGTAGCTCCGGACCGTTCGAGTGTCATCAAGATGACAAATCCACTCAACATGAAAAAGAGATCAACTCCATAATGACCCCAGGGGACGGTTACCGGAAGCGTGCCCTTGAAACCAAAAAGTTCGTTATATCTCGTCGAGTAATGGAATAGGACGACAGCCACCGCCGCCAAACCACGGAGGGCGTCCAATTCCAGAATTCGCGATGGCTTCGCCAGATCAGCCTGCGGATGTTGAGCAGCCATGATTCGCTAGGATCACCCAAGTCTGTTTATCCAGCCCCTATCGACCAAAGTAAGCAAAGATAGTGCAAATCGCGGACCGAGGCGCAAGTAGCAGGCAGAGAAGCTCAAGGCTCCTGGATTCGAGGAATCGATTGGCAGGCTGGATTTAGCGGATATGACGCTTGGAGAGGACCTCACTCGCTGGAACGTGATTCAGCTAGAGAGTCTATTGACGGCCAATGCGTAGACGAGTCGAGCGCGTGGTTGCATTCTGGCACCTGGTGGTGATGCATCCATTCAACGCTAGCGATCCTAAAACCGATCGTGGCGGATTCCGCATTCACAGTCTTTCTTTAAACGCCTTCTTATCAATTCCATATTTCTTCATTTTCATGTATAGGCTCCTCGGGCTGATTCCTGCAGCCTCCGCGGCCTGGCCGATCCGGCCTTGGGTTCGCCGCAACGTTGCCTCAAGATAGCGCCGTTCGGTGGTTTCTACATTCTCCTCCAAGACTTGGGCAAGCGATTTATTAATCCAATGATCCGGATCTTGCTGGTTGGCATTGGATGTCATGGAACGGTTGCCGTGATTCGATAGGACTTGTGGCAGATTGGCCAGCTCGATTCGATTGTCTTCGCCGAGTAATAGGGCCCGTTCGAGCACGTTGAATAGTTCACGCACGTTCCCCGGCCAATCATAATGGCAGAGGGCATCAAGAACATCGGGGGAAAGACTCTTGATCTCCTGCCCTGAACGGAAGCGCCATCGCTCCAGAAACTTTTCCGCAAGGATCGGGATATCCTCCGTCCGGTCCCGGAGCGGCGGAATGGTGAGTGGCACGACATTCAGCCGGTAAAACAAGTCTTGGCGGAAGGCTTTGAGCCGGACCTGTTCCTCGAGATCATTACTCGTAGCGGCGATGACTCGCACATCAACCCAGATGGGTTGCTCGCTGCCAAGTTGCTTCACTTCGTAATCCTGGAGAACTCGCAGCAGTTTGGTCTGTAGATGGATGGGCATCTCACCGATCTCGTCGAGGAAAAGCGTGCCATGATGGGCCAACTCAAAGGCCCCGCGACGGGCTCGGGTGGCTCCGGTAAACGCCCCTTCCGTGTGACCGAAAAGCTCACTTTCCAGCAATTGGTCCGGGAGGGCCGCCGTGTTGACCGCAACAAACTCGGCTCCCGATCGAGGGCTCTCCAGGTGGATTGCCCGGGCGAGATGCTCTTTGCCAACCCCCGTTTCACCCATCACCAAAAGAGGTGCCCCACTCGAGGTCACCCGGCGAACCTCCTGCAAGAAGATACGCATGGCTTCACTTTTGGATCCAAAATCGGCAATCGATGGCCGAAAATCCGACCGGCTCCCCTGTAACCGGCTCTCCACATATTGCCGCCGGGATTCCAGCACGGTTTGGATGGCCTCCACCATGCTCCGAGGTGAAATTCCCATGTCCAGCACAACATCGGCCCCGGCGGCCACGAGCTGCGCCTGGGCCTCCGGATCCTCGTCACTATGCAAGATCACCGTCGTTGGGCGTTCAGGTAAGTCATTCAACATGTCGATGTTGATATCTACAGGCTGTGGGATCAGTGATTTGCTTATGACGATCACGTCCCCGCAACTGCGAATCGCCTTTTGCCAGACCGTATGCGGATGGCTGTAGCATTCTAGAAATAGATCCGTCTCAGTCAGTGACTGCTTGAGGTGTTTCAGAATCCCTTTGTCGTCAATGCAGAGGATGAGGCGGATTAGCATTGGAGATCCTCCAAGAACTCATTCAACAGGCCGATCGGCGGATTCCATCACAACAAAAGTGAAATTCGATCGATTCGCCATGCACGAATCGTCCATGAACTTCTGAAACGATAGATTAACGCTATCATAGCATATAACCATTATTTCGGAAGCTTGTTTCCGGATATTATTATATAGCTGCAATTAATTACCGATTAAAGAATTCCGTCTAGGAACCCAAACCACGAAGCATGGCGGATTTTGGAGGGCAATCTCGACTTTGTTTAAAAATCCTTACCTGATGCTATCATTCGACTTGCGATGACAAATCCAGTGGGAATCAGGCCCTGAACCGGGAATTGATCCATCAGGTGTTCCAAAATGGCATTCCATTTGCCTGGGCGGCCTAGAATTGGATCACCCCCTGTATATTCGGAAAGGAAAGGAGTAATTAGTATCCAGTGAGCAACAAGAAGAGGCGCGGGGACATGCCCCCGAATCCATCCGGCAACAAGCATAACCAGGCCGATGATGATATGTCGCCCGATTGGCAAAGGGAAAAACCATCCCGGCATAAATGGTTTCGAAAACGCAAGCGGCGTAAGGCTTCC